>NZ_JBKOTR010000001.1:0-312558 GCF_049738015.1 Streptococcus sp. CL5.50 | reverse complement strand
CGCTTCTCTCAAGCGACAACTATATTAGTATATCACAGGCACTTTCGCTTGTCAACACTTTTTTGAAACTTTTTTGAACTTTTTTCATCAAGTGTTCCATCCGCAACATACCATAGTCCGTACGGGATTCGAACCCGTGTTACCGCCGTGAAAAGGCGGTGTCTTAACCCCTTGACCAACGGACCAGAGTTGGTGTTTTCAACTCTTACTATTATACCGACTTTTCTAACTTTGTCAACTACTTTTTTCTATTTTTTTCATTTTTTTACATGGCTTCTTACCGACTACGGATATCAAACTCTTTAAACACAATACGCAAGTCCCTTAGAACTCTTTGACGCCCTCGGAAGCGTTCATGTCTTAAGATGCGTTCTAACTCTTCTTGCTTCTCTTTGCTTTGTTTGTTTCTATAATCTCTTAGTGTTTCATGAAAGAGATAATACTCATCTAGCCACAGACCTCCCTCACTGATACGATGACTAATCTCTCCCACTTCTTCATAAGGTTCTTTATCATATCTACGCTTCTGACTTTCTTGTTTACGGATATGGTCTAAAATTCGATTACGAAACTTAGTCTTGAAATATTTACGTAAGCGTGGAATATCTTCTACCAGTTCTTCTTCTCTACTGATCAATTCATGTAAGCAGATCATTCCCTCTTGGTCCCAATCCGATAACTCCCATAAATGAAGGTAATATTCATTTCTACACTTGTATACAATTCCTTGGACTTCTTCATACAATTTTTTAAGCATAAGCTTCCCCCTTTCTAGATACAGTCTAACAAATCAAGAACTTAATTGGGGCCTTTTCGCCTATTCTGTTCCCTACACCGCCTCAACTGCACAAAAAAGAGAGGGCTTGCCTCTCTTTGGGTTATTTTTCATCATTCATTTTTGACTTTACTTCATCATAAGATAGTGCATGAGATTCCTCCTCGACTGTTTCAGGCATCTTTCCTGTTTCGTAAAGAGCTTTAATTTGTGTACTATCCAATGTTTCGTATTTCAATAATGCTTCTGCAATCAACTTGTGAGTTTCACGATTTGACTGAATAATTTCAGCGGCTTTATTTCGTGCCTCATTCAATAATGAACGAACCTCTTCGTCAATTTCATAAGCTGTTTGTTCTGAAATTGATTTTTGAGGACTTTGTGCACCAAACATGGCATGATTTCCTTCATATTGAACTGGACCAAGTTTTTCACTCATCCCGTACTCTGTAACCATTGCACGCGCCATTTGAGTCGCTTGTTCAAAGTCGTTTGAAGCTCCTGTAGTTTGGACGTTAAAGATAATTTCTTCAGCTACACGTCCACCCATCAAGCCAGCCAATTGCTCTTTCATATCTTCTTTAGATAGAAGCATTTGATCTTCCTTAGGAAGTGCAATCATGTAACCACCTGCACGACCTCTTGGTACAATTGTAACCTTATGAACAACACGGGCATTCGATAAGACTAGGCCAACAATGGTATGTCCAGCCTCATGGTAGGCAACCAATTCACGTTCTCTTTGTGAAACTGTCTTATCTTTCTTAGAAGGTCCAGCAATAACTCTGTCTTCTGCTTCATCAATATCTGAAGCATCAATTATCGATTTATTGCGACGAGCAGCAACTAGAGCCGCTTCATTCAAGACATTCTCTAAATCTGCTCCAACAAAACCTGGGGTTTGTTGAGCCACTAATTTCAAATCAACATCGTCTGACAGAGGTTTATTTTTAGCGTGAACTTTCAAGATTGCTTCACGACCTTTAACATCAGGACGGCCAACCAATACTTTTCTATCAAAACGTCCTGGACGCAAAAGGGCAGGGTCAAGTACATCTGAACGGTTTGTCGCAGCGATGACAATAATCCCTTCATTTCCCTCAAAACCATCCATCTCAATCAAGAGTTGGTTCAAGGTTTGTTCACGTTCGTCATTACCTCCGCCAAGACCAACTCCACGTTGACGTCCAACAGCATCAATTTCATCGATAAAGATAATAGCTGGTGCTGCTTTTTTGGCATCTTCAAAAAGAGAACGAACACGACTAGCTCCAACTCCGACAAACATTTCTACAAAGTCAGAACCTGAGATACTAAAGAATGGAACACCTGCTTCTCCGGCGACTGCCTTAGCAAGCAAAGTTTTACCTGTTCCTGGAGGTCCCTCCAAAAGAACACCTGCTGGAATACGGGCTCCAAGTTTTGTAAATCGTTTTGGATCTTTTAAGAATTCAACAACTTCAACTAGTTCTTGTTTTTCTTCCTCAGCTCCAGCAACATCTGAAAATCTTACTTTAATATCTTCTTTATTTGCAGCTTTGGCCTTACTACGTCCAAAACTCATCGGGTTACGGCTATTATTTCCTCCCATATTTCCCATCATAGAGAATAGGAAGAAGAACAGAATACCGAATGGCACAATGGATACAAGAATATTAATCCACATACCACTTGAACTTTCATGCTTAACAGTTACTTCTGCCTTATGGTCAGAAGCAAGTTTTTGCAATTCTGATACGGTAGTATCTGAAGGAAGAATAATACTTGAAAATTTCTCTACTTTTGTAGCAGAAGGAGAAAAGAACTGGATACCTGTTTCTTCTTTACTCGTTTTAGGATTTTTATAAACACCCGAAACTTCGATAACACTACCATTTGGTTGGTAAGTTAATTCTTTTACATTGTCATCGGTAATTTCTTTTACCAATTCTGTATAATTAATCTGCTCACTTTTCCCTGCAACACTACCTGTACTAAAATACTGGTAACCTGTAACTAGGAGAAAAATAAGTAATAACCATAGAAAAGGATTTTTAATTAAACCATTATTTTGTTTTTTCATTAAAAATTGTTCTTTCTAATTTGAATACACTTCTTCTTTCAATACTCCAACATAAGGAAGGTTACGATAATTTTCTTTGTAGTCTAAACCATAACCTACTACAAACTCATTTGGGATAGTAAAGCAGGTATAGTCAGCCTCAATTTCTACAACACGTCCCTCTGGTTTATCCAACAAGGTTGCAATCTTAACAGAAGCTGCATCTCTTGCAACAAACATATCTCGCAAATTCTTCAAAGTTTGACCTGTATCAATGATATCTTCTACAAATAAAACATGTCTTCCTTTGATGTCTTGAGTCACATCTTGCTTGATATTGATGACACCGCTACTTGCTGTCCCACCATGGTAGCTAGAAACCATCATGAAGTCCATTTCAATATGTGTGTCAATATGTTTAACTAATTCAGCCATAAAAGGAATAGATCCTTTTAAAATTCCAACTAAAATTGGATTTTTTCCTGCATAGTCTTTAGTGAGTTGAGCACCTAATTTTTTAGCAGCTTCTGTAATTTCATCGTGTGAAACGAGGATTTTTTTAATATCGTTTTCTAACATTTTTTTACCTATCTATTTTTTCTATATAAAGTACAGTGTTCATTATATCATTTTTCGTGTTTTTACTCAAATTACTGGTCGCAATTCCCAAAATTGAGACAATTTCACCAAATTGCTCAATAATCAGAGCAGATTTCCGCTTTTCCATAGGGATTTTCAAATCAATAAATAGACGTCTGAGTTTTTTTGTATGCCCATTTTGAACCAAAACATCTCCTGGTTTTCGATAACGAATGTGTATGGATGTTTCGCGTGAAACAGGTATTTGTTGAATTGATTCACCTTCTAATGGAATCCCAAAGGAAAATAAATATCCTTGATAAGATACCTGATTTTGATAGTGTAACACAAGTTCATCTTCCTTTTCATCAGCCTGCGGACTGATTTTACAAATCTGAAACTGTTGGTACTCTTTTATCAATTCATAGCCATTTTTAAGCGGATGACGATACTGGCTTTTAGATTTTAAAATCTGTCGAACTTCATCAAACTGAGCTTTTGTAAGATTCAAATCTGGAAAACGATTCAGATAAGTTTGAAGTAAGACTCTTTGTGTTGACTCAGAATAAGAAAATAACTGTTGTAAATTTTCCACATCAATATTCTTTGATAATTCAGCTATAGCTAGGTCATAATCTAAAATTTCATTTCCGATACTTAAGATTGCATCTCTAAATCTAGGATTTTCTTTTTCTAATTCTGGTAAATAAGAATTTCGAATACGATTGCGAAAATAATGATTTTCCTGATTTGATGTATCTTCAAAGTGAGAAATTAGTGGAAAGTCTTTTTTCTGAAAATGCAAGAAGGGCCTAAGAATTTCTATATCCCCGACCACTTGCTTCTCCTTAATTCCTGATAGATAGCGCAAACGAGTACCTCGAATCAAACGCATCAAAATCGTTTCCACCTGATCATCAGCATGGTGGGCAGTGACTAAGGCTGTCGCACCTGTCTTTTTCATGACCTCTTGAAAAAAATTATAGCGAAAATTTCGTGCACGCGCTTCTGAAAATTCTCCTGAAAAATTGCTGACATAAATAGGAAGTCCAGCTTTAGCAACCAACTTCCTTAATTCCTTTTCTTCCCAATCTGATTCTACTCTCTGCTTATGATTCACATGAGCAAGAATCAATTCAATTTCTAACTCTTTTTGATAAGTAGACAATACCTTAAATAGAAACATAGAATCTAATCCACCAGAAAGAGCTAGCACCACTTTAGCATGCTTTTTGAAATATCCCTTCTTGAGAAAATGATTTAAAAAATCTTGTTCCCTCATTTTAGAACCTCATAAACATCTTTGGCTATCTTAGAAATCGTATCATAATCAGAATTTTTAGTGAAAATAGAAAGAATAAATGGAGAATCTGCATAGACAACACCCGTATCATGCTTAAATTCATCCGCATCTCCAATTTTATGAGCTACCTTCACAGAAACACCTTTGGCAATGCGCTCATTATCAAAATCTGTTTTGGTCAAGGACTCCAATACAAATCCGTTTTGATTATAAATAGCTTCCATAACATTCCCAGCCATTTTAGAAGAAATCAATTTTTCTTTTGGATCCCAATTATCTCCCATAATAGCAGACATCTTGGATTTAAATGTGGCATCAGATTGGTTTGAAATGTAATATCCCAACAGATTATGAGCTACGTTATCCGATTCTTTTGATACTTTCGTTATTAAGTCCTTGAGAGAATACTCTTTATTATCCTCTTTTTTAGGGAGGCTACCACTTCCCTCTGGTTTATAAGAACCTGGAAAATCATTGACTGCAGATACGTATTTTACAGTCGTGTCTAACTGATAAATCCCCTCATTTATTTTTTCTTGCGTATAATAAAGATAAGGGAGTTTCAAAACACTAGCTGCATACATCTTTTCATCTTGATTGATACCAGCTTCTTTTCCAGTAGTCAGTTGCTTAACATAAATAGAAAATGAATCCTTCTGATATTTTTCCGATAACATTTCTTGGACTTTACTCATCCGATTATCTTCTTCAGAAGTTGATTCTTTAGCTACCCATCCAGTCTGATCAATATGTAGAAATTCTCTTCCTTCTACAAACATGGTCTTATCGATTGATACCTGAGAATAAGCTGATAAGGATGATTTCACTTCTTTTAAGTCATAAGGACTATTGTACAGTTTAAAATCAAATTCTAACCATACTTTTTTTATTGTTGGAGTTATCTCTGATTGATCATATAAAAATCGTTTGTCCGCAGCTATAAATTGATGATTTGATAGCTTAAATACCGGAATTCCTTGTTTATTTAAGCGCCACTCGGTTATTTGAAAACTTGTTTGGGGAGTCAATTTTCCAGATTCCACTACTAAATCTTCATTCGCATAAACAGGAACCTCTCCATAAACCATGGGAGAACTTAATTTTTCTCTAAAATAAATACCAAAGTTAGATTGTGAAAGGTAATAAATTTCTTTCGAAGTATAGACTACTTCTTTTTCTGTGCTAACGACTTTTGAAATGGTCAAAAAACTCGGTAACAACAAAATAATTAAGAATTTACGCATTCTTCCTTTCCTTTTCTTCTTGTAAACGCAATAATTGATTTTTATCAGCCAACTCTTCCAGCTTTTCTTCCGATAGACTCAAAAATTGCTCTATTACATCTAATAAATTTTCCATTTTATCACCTTGGGAGCAAGTCAGGAATCGTATAAACAGCTTCCCGATTCTTAGAATAATAATATTTTGCACGCATGTATTTAGCAGCATAATCTTCATCTTTCAACTTTGTGGCAAAAGCTGTCTCTTTCTCCTTTTCCTCACTCAAGGTTTGATACTGAGTTTGCAAGTCTGATAACTGTTGACGTCTTTGGAGTAATTGATGATAGCTTTGAGCAAGATTATAAGTTGGTAAAATGAACAATAAAATCATCAAAATAAGAACCCAACCCATGAAACGATTACGTTTTTGTCGTTCTTTCATCAGATAGCGACGACGTTGGTGTTCATTTTGAATAAAAGAATTATTCAATTGTACGATATTTTTAGACATTTTCTTCTACCCGTGTTTCACTGATAATTTCATACATTCCTGCTGCATCTTCTTTTTTTGTACTATCCTTCATCTCTAGTACTTTTACAAGTAGCAACTTATTGCCAAAGCGAATTTCAACTTGGTCATTAACTTTCAAATCCGTTGAACTTTTGGCCAAGATTCCATTTACCTTGATTCTTCCTTTATCTGCTACTTCTTTTGCGACTGTACGACGCTTGATAATTCGTGATACTTTTAAATATTTGTCTAATCTCATTTTTATTACCTCAAATTATTATTGTATCATTTTTATCTATTTTATAGAAGAAAAATGTTAAAGGGAATTGCCTTCTTTCGATACTTTTATCTCTAATAAACTTTCTCCAAAAATGAGCAGACCTTCTAAAATTTCATAGTCCTTCTTATTTTGGACATCAAATACAACTTCCATTAATCCCTTATTCTCAGTTATGGCTGCTTTTAAATTCGTTGCGGATAAAGATTTAAAATAATCTTGAGCCAAAAACAATCGCTGAGTAATTTTTTCAAATTGAACTGTAATCTTATTTTCTTTTCGTTCCACACGTTGAACAAAGACCTTATCAAGATAAGACTTAACCAAACCAATCTCTAAAAGATAGGCTACCACGTCTGGGTACTCTCCAAAGCGGTCCATCAACTCTTCTTGTAATTCTTCATAGTTGACACGGTTGTCAATTTGACGAATTTTCTTGTAAATTTCAATCTTATGTCGTTGATCAGAAATATAAGTATCAGGAAGATAGGCATCAATTTGTAAAATCAATTCAGTATTTCCTTTGGTTCTTGTGTTCCCATTACCATGTCGTTTAGCAATAGCTTCCTCCAATAACTGCGAATACAATTCAAAACCAACAGAATCAATGAAACCAGACTGGGATTTTCCTAAAAGATTTCCTGCTCCGCGAATTGAAAGATCTCGCATTGCAATCTTAAATCCAGAACCCAATTCTGTAAATCCTTTAATCGCTTCTAATCTCTTCTCGGAGACTTCACTGATTGATTTTTCTGGACGATACATGAGATAGGCATAAGCAATACGATTACTACGACCGACTCTTCCTCTTAACTGATACAAGGTTGACAAGCCCATATGGTCCGCATTTTCAATAAATAAAGTATTAGCATTTGGAATGTCCACCCCTGTCTCAATAATGGTAGTCGTCACTAAAATATCATACTGACCTTCAATGAAATCCAGTAGAGTATTTTCTAACTGAATCTCACTCATTTGCCCATGAACATACCCAATCGAAGCCTCTGGAATCAACTCCTGTAATTCGGAAACCTTCTGATCAATCGTGTCAACTTTATTGTAAAGATAGTAAACTTGACCTCCACGCTCCATTTCACGCAAGACAGCATCACGAATCACACTATCATTCTTTTCTAAAACATAGGTTTGCACTGGATAACGATTAGTCGGCGGAGTTTCAATAACAGACAAATCTCTGATTCCCAGCATAGACATGTGAAGGGTACGAGGAATTGGCGTTGCTGTCAAGGTCAGGACATCTACTTGTTTTTTCAGTTCTTTCAAGGTTTCCTTATGCTTGACACCAAATCGCTGTTCCTCATCAATAATCATCAAGCCCAAATCAGCAAATACAACATCTTTTGACAAAACACGATGTGTTCCAATTAAAATATCAACTTGACCCTTTTTCAATTTTTCAAGTGTTTCAGTCTGCTCTTTTTTACTTCTAAAACGACTCAACACATCAATATTAACTGCAAAATTTTGGAATCTCTCTTTAAAATTTGTATAGTGTTGTTGCGCTAAAACCGTTGTCGGAACTAGAACGACAACTTGTTTATGATCATTGACCGCCTTAAAGGCTGCACGCATTGCAACTTCAGTCTTCCCAAAACCAACATCTCCAACTAGAAGTCGATCCATGGGATGAGAATCCTGCATATCTCTCTTGATTTCCTCAATACTACGAAGTTGATCATCCGTTTCAACATAAGGGAAGGCATCATCAAAAGCATGTTGATTATCATCATCAGCTGAGAAAGCAACCCCCTTCAACTGACTACGCTCAGAATAAAGCTTGATTAAATCGTCAGCTATATCCTCTACCTGGTTCTTAACTTTTTGCTTAGCCTTTTTAAAATGACCATCATTTAATTTATTAAGTTTTGGAGCTTTCCCATCACTTGAAACATATTTTGACAGTAACTGAATCTGCTCAACTGGGATGGAGATTTGATCCCCATTTTGATATTGAACACTGACATAATCACGGTGAATCCCTTTGATTTCAATTGTTTCAATGCCTAGATATTGACCAATTCCATGAATATGGTGAACAACGTAGTCCCCTTTTTCAAGTTCATTATAATCTTTTAATCGCTCTGCATTTGAAACATGTTGTCTTCGAAAACGACGTTTTAATTTCTTTTGAAAAATCTCATGTTCAGTGATCAAGAGAATTTTTTCATCTACAAAATGAAAACCATGTCTTAGATTACCCTCAATCAAGTTTACAGATTCTTTACAGATACTTGACTTATCTCTGGAATCCAATTTAATCTTGTATTCCTCTAAAACATCCTCCAATGTTTTACTTCCCATTGAATTGCTAGATTGCAGAATAATGGTGTAGTCCATTTTTTTATATCGCTCAATTTCTTCTTTAAGAAAAGAAAATTGATTGAAAAACTCCTGCATGGGAAATTGATTAAATTGATAAATGTGTTCAAACTTGAGATTTCCTAACCCTTTTTGGAGATTGGAGAAAAAGGTAACTGGACTTTGTTTTTTATAGGTTTGCTCTGTATCTGCAAAATACTGCATATCAGAAAATGATTTACCATTCTGTAAATCTTCCGTAAAGTATTGCGCTAACTCTCCTTCAAAGGCTTCATACTGATTCATCAATTTTTGGTAATCATCAAAAAACACTGGTGTATCTTTTTCAATATAATCAAATATAGTCCATGTTTTATCGTAACATAAAGATAAAAACTTTCGACTATCTGAATGTACTTGTTTTTGATGAAAACTTGACAAAATCTCTTCCAAGTATGATTTTAAAATTGGTGATAAGGTCTTTGAAATTTGCTTTTCTAAAGCTGACTGCCCTCGTAGATAGTCCTTTTCCCTCAAAAGTATATCACTTGCTGGAAAGATAGTGAGTTCTGTTTGATTTTCTTTTGATAATTGTGTTTCGACTTCAAAAGTCCGAATTCCATCTACTTCATCACCAAAAAACTCGATTCGGAAAGGTTCTAACTGAGACATCTCAAAAATATCTAAAATATCTCCTCGAATACTAAACTCACCTTGAGTTTGTACTTGCGTAACTTTGCGATAACCTATTTCCTTTAACTGATGGATAAACGTGTGTTGATCATATTCTTCACCAACTGTTATTTTTACAATACTATCTTTGAATATATTGGGAGACGGTAAAATCAATCGACTTGCTGCGATATTACAAACTAAAATCCCTTTCTTAGATGAATCAGTCAAAAAACGCAAGGCTTCAACCCGTGAAATGATTTTTTCTTGTGAAGACATCAAAAACTCGACCATAGGGGAGTCATCTACTAAAAATGGATAGACAAGTTCCTCACCCAAGACAGATATAAGATCACTAACAAGTCCTTCTGCTTCTCCATAAGTTGACGTCAATAACACAATCTTATCTTCCTGTCTCAAACTACTAGCAATTGCTAAAGCTTTTGTAGAAGTTGACAAGCCTAACATTAATTGTCTTTTCTTATCTGTCAGATTTCGATGCCATTTTTTTATCTGATTATTTTCTGAGAATAAATCTAATAAGGTTAACATTTATCCGTTATACCTCTGCATTGTTTTCTCAAAATTTTTCTCTTGTAAATAGTAGTTTACAGAATCGTCAACTTTGTCAATAGACTGTAAAATACCAATATAATCATCCTTGTCAAAGGTACTCAAAACATGGTTAACAACTGACATTCCATTTTTAGGTCTTCCGATTCCAATCTTAACACGATTAAAGGTTTGGGTTCCAATATGTTGAATAATAGACTTGATACCATTATGACCACCTGCGGATCCCTTTGCTCTTAAACGAATCTTTCCAACTTCCATGTCAAGATCATCATAAATGATGAGTAAATCTTCAATATCCAAACCATAGTAAGTCAATAAAGCATGAACCGCTTTTCCACTTTCATTCATAAATGTCGTTGGTTTGACAAGATAAATTTTTTCTCCATTTAGGAAAAAGGATGCTAGGTCAGCTTGAAATATCTTATCGTGTGTAAATGTGACATTCTGTTTTTTCGCTAGTTGGTCAATCAACATAAAACCAACATTGTGTTTGGTCTCAAAATATTTATCTCCTGGATTTCCTAATCCTACAAGTAATTTGGTCATTTATTTTTCCTTTCAAAAGCCAAAAGGGTTGGAATTTTTTTTCCAACCTAATTGACACTATTTATTAAATTTTTAGACATTAAAGCGGAATTCCATAATATCGCCATCTTGAACGATATATTCTTTTCCTTCTTCACGCAAGCGTCCAGCTTCTTTTACAGCCTTTTCGGATCCGTATTTCACTAGATCCTCATATGACATGGTTACCGCACGAATAAATCCTTTTTCAAAATCTGAGTGGATAATACCAGCTGCTTGAGGAGCCTTCATACCACGTTTGAAGGTCCAAGCGCGAACTTCTTTTTCGCCAGCTGTGAAGTAAGTTCCCAGTCCAAGCAAGTGGTAAGCTGCACGAGTCAACTTGTCAACGCCTGATTCTGTCAACCCAAGTGCTTCAAGAAACTCTTGCTTGTCTTCTTCGTCTAACTCAGAAATTTCTTCCTCAGCACGCGCAGAAATAACGACTACTTCAGCATTTTCTGTCGCTGCGAATTCACGAATTTGTTTAACATAGTCGATAGAGTCAGGTTCTGAAACCACATCCTCGTCCACATTAGCAACATAGAGCACTGGTTTAGTCGTTAACAGGAAGAGACCTTTGACAACCTTTTGTTCCTCATCTGTAAATTCAATAGTTCGAGCTGATTTTCCATCTTCAAGAACAGGTTTAATCTTTTGAAGAACATTAAATTCTGCTACTGATTCTTTATCTTTTTGCGTACGTGCCATCTTTTCTACACGCATATAGCGCTTATTAACTGATTCTAAGTCAGCAAGAATCAACTCTAGGTTAATAGTATCAATATCTGCCAGTGGATCCACAAAGGCGTCTTCACGTCCTTGCTCGCGCATCACATTTTCATCATCAAAAGCACGAACTACATGAACAATCGCATCTACTTCACGGATATTAGCCAAGAATTTATTCCCTAGCCCTTCTCCTTTTGAAGCTCCTTTTACAATCCCTGCGATATCTGTAAATTCAAATGTTGTTGGAACTGTCTTTTTAGGAGTAATCATTTCAGTTAGTTTTTGTAGGCGTTCATCTGGAACTTCTACCATTCCAACATTTGGATCAATCGTCGCAAATGGGTAATTTGCTGCCTCTGCTCCTGCTTTTGTAATTGCATTAAATAGTGTTGATTTACCAACGTTTGGCAAACCAACGATACCTGCTGTTAAAGCCATATTTTCTCATTCTCCGTTTTCATTTCAATCCCTAATATTATAACACAAAAAGGGAAAACTTGCTAACCCTCTAACTAAGGGTTTTCAGTCAATAATTTTATTCATTTTTCGATCAAAATCATAGCGTCCCATCATGACAACATGGTCACAATTGCTACATTTGATTTTGATATCTGCTCCTACACGTGTAATTTCCCAACGATTAGCTTTTTTTCCTGTTGACTTGATTGTGCAAGCATGTGGTTTTTTCATTTCAACAAAATTTCCAACTTGATACATACTACTCTCCTTTTCTTTTTCGATTATATCATAAAAGAGGCGAGCCAGGCTCAACCTCTTTCACTTAATTTGTACGAACTGGGGTGATAAGTTGCATGAAGTCCTCGTCAGTATCTGCTGGCACAAGAGTAAATGGACGAACAGCTGAGATAAAGCTAATGGTCACCTTTTCGCTATTTAAAGCCTTGAGTGAATCAATCAAGTAAGTTGGGTTGAAACTAATGGTCAAATCTTCACCAGTAACCTGATCAGTATCGATTTCTTCGTTTACTTTACCAACTTCTGGAGAGTGAACATGGGCGCTAACAACCCCATCTTTAATTTCAAGTTTCACAGTACCATTTTGAGTCGCACTTGATAAAAGACGAGCACGCTCCATTGACTGACGTAAGTTTACCACATCAAAAGTAATTGTAGTGTTAAAGTCTGTTGGAATCAAACGATCTGTGTCAGGATAGTTTCCTTCTAGGAGACGAGTATAGAAGCTAATATTTTCGCTTCTAAAGAGGATTTGGTTATTGGCAAAGAAAATCTCTACAGTTTCAATATCATCTGTAAATACTGCTGAAAATTCGCGTAGAGAACGGCTCGGAATTACAACATCAAAATCATCACTATTTTTCTCAAGCGTTAATTTTTTCTGGCTTAGACGATGAGAGTCTGTAGCTACTGTTTTTAGCTCCTTGTGTTGGCTCAATACAAAATGAACACCTGTTAAAATTGGACGACTCTCTTGTGTACTTGCCGCAAAAGCTGTTTCATTGATAATTTTCTTGAGTAATTTTGTTTCAAGAACCAAAGGAGTGCTTGCTGAAATTTCTTGAATTCGTGGATATTGTTCGCTATCTTTTCCTTTTAGGGTAATTTCTGATTTGCCGCTGTTTAAAACAATTTGATTTTGTTCAATTTCTTTAAAATCAAGAGTCACATCAGGTAGACTAGATACCACATTGATGAAGAAAGAAGCTTCAAGAAGGATTGAACCTAGAGAAGTAATTAACAAACCAGCATCTTCATTTTTTTGAGAAATAAAATTTTCAATTGAAATTTGACCATTTGAACCAATTAAAGTAACCCCTTCATTGGTTACGTCAATTTTGACAGTTGATAAAATAGGAATAGCATTTTTAGAACTAATAGCTCTTTTGGTTGTATTTAAGGCTTGTAGAAATAAATTTTTATTAATTGAAAAATGAATCATGGATTCTCCTTTATTTATTTTTAGTATTAGAAGGATAATAGTAATAATAGAGTCTGTGAAATCTGTGGAAAACAGACTTGAAATAAGTCATATCAAGTTTTTTGGCTTGTTTAAAAAATGTGGATAAAAAAGATAAAAAAACGAAAGTTATCCACAAGTTATTTTATTTTCTTTTTGATTGATTCAATTTCTAAACGTAAATTATCGTCTTCATCAATCAAAGATTTAATTTTTGCATGGGCATGAATGACTGTTGTATGATCTTTTCCTCCAAACTCCTTCCCAATTTTTGGAAGACTATTATCTGTTAATTCTCTAGATAAATACATGGCTACTTGACGGGCTAACACAATATTTTGAAGGCGTCTGCTTCCCTTCATTTCTTTGACACTAACACCATAGAAGTTCCCTACTTCAGTTTGGATTTTATCAATTGGAATGACGAGGATTTGGCTAACATCTTGTTTTCGAGCTCTAATAGCTTCTGCAGCGATATCGATACTGATATCCTTAATCTTCTTCACTCTGGCGATTAAAGTGATGTCGTTGATGGCTCCTTCAAGTTCTCGAACGTTTGAATCAAATTGGCCAGCTAGGTATTCTAGGGTATCACTTTGGAAATTGTAGTCCAAATGTTCTGTTTTGCTTTGTAAAATGGCAATACGTGTCTCAAAGTCAGGTGGTGTGATGTTTTGCGTCAACCCCCAGCTAAAGCGCGTGACAAGTCTTTCTTCAAGGCCCTCTAAGTGTTTAGGACTACGATCACTAGTCAGAACGATTTGTTTTTGATTGCTATGAAGAACGTTGAAAGTATTGAAGAATTCTTCTTGAGTTGCAACTTTTTTTCCACTCAGCGATTGGATATCATCAATTAACAAGAGATCAAGGCTACGGTAAGTTTTTTTGAATTTTTCCATTTCACCTAGTCTCAGGTGTTCAAGAAAGTCGTTGATAAAGCTTTCAGCAGGGATGTACTTCACACGCGCATCAGGAATATTTCTCAAAATCTCATTCCCAATTGCATTGAGTAAGTGAGTCTTACCAAGCCCAGGTCCTCCATAGATAAAAAGAGGATTATAGGTTAAGGCCAAATCTTCAGAGACAGCCAAAGCTGCTGATACTGCCCAAACATTTCCATCCCCTTGAATAAAATTATCAAAGGTATACTTTTCTTTTAATCCAGTATCCGAATAAGGAATAGATGCTAACTTTGGACTATAGTCATAAAGAGTTGAATTTGGAGCTTCTTCAACTTGTGAGACAGTAGTATCTTGAGGTTTGATGAAAATATAGTGGGGAGTTATTTCAGCGTCATAAATTTCAAATCCAGCAACTACAATAATATCTTTTAGTTGTTTTTCCCAGACCATTTCCATTTCAGATCGTGGTAAAAATATAGTGGCAACATTTTCCTCTACCTTTATGAGTTCAGCTTGAATAGCATAGAAATCATACATGGATCGAGTCAGTCTTTCTTGAGCAAATTCTAATATACGATTCCAAAATTGTTTTTCTTTCAATCCTTTCTCCTCCTTTACTATTTAAAAGTTTAATGCTAGACTTATTTTACCATAGATAGTAAGAATTTTCCACAAGCTGTGAAAAATAATCCACAATGTTATCAAGTTTTATCCACAGGTTGGGGATAAAATCAGAAATTATTGATTTATTAAGCTTTTTACTGAAAAAAATAGTGGATAACCTTGTGAGATAAAAAAATAAAAGAACAGCCTTATTTCAGGCTGTTGATAATTCTACTGTATTCTTCTTGATTTGAAAAAGAAATAATGATTTTTCCACTGTCTTTTTTAGACAGTTTGATTTCTACATCTAATCCGAGTAGTTTTTTTAACTGTTCTTCTTCATTTTGTATGAAATGATCATTTTTTTGCAGTTTCTTTTGTTTTTTCTCTGTCAGAAGAGCTTCTAATTTTCTTACAGAAATGTCTTCCCCTATGATTCGTTGAAAGAAATAGTCTTGTTGTTCCTTATTCAACCCAACTAGAGAACGCGCATGGGCTTGTGATAGTTTGCCATTTTCTACTTCTGAGAGGATCTGTTCTGGCAAGGACAGCAAGCGAATAGAGTTACTGATATAAGGACGAGACTTGCCCATTTTATCTGCAATTTCAGCATGGGTAAATCCTTTCTCTACAAGAGATTCATAGGCGCGTGCTTCTTCTATTGGATTTAAATTTTCTCTTTGCAAATTTTCAATGATGGACTGGACCATCATCTCTTGATCTGAAAGCTGTTTAACAACAGCTGGGATAGACCTTAGACCAGCTAAAAGTGAAGCCCGATAGCGTCTCTCTCCTGCAAGGATTTCATAACCAATAACAGGAGATTGACGAACAATAATCGGTTGAATGACCCCATTTTCTTTAATAGACTGTGCTAGTTCATGTAGTTTTTCTCCATCAAATTCTTTTCGAGGTTGATAGGGATTTTTTTGTATATCTGTGATAGAAATCATTTCAAATTTTTCCATGATTCTACACTAACACATCTTTTCTCTTATGTAAAGCTTTCTTTACATAGATGTCAATTAAGATTCTAAATCACCTGAACTCTTGTCAAGTTTAATAGATGTAGTTTCTTCTTTACCGTTACGATAGTAAGTTATCTTAATGGTGTCTCCGATAGAATGATTGTAAAGAGCACTTTGTAAGTCTGTTGATGAAGCAATGTCTTTGTCGTCTACTTTTGTAATAACATCGTATTTTTCAAGGTGACCATTGGCAGGCATATTGCTCTGCACAGAACGAACAACGACACCAGATGTTACATTGCTTGGAATATTCAGTCTTCTAAGATCACTTGTATTAATATTTGAGAGATTGACCATTTGGATGCCCAAAGCTGGACGAGTCACTTTTCCGTTCTTTTCCAACTGTTCAATAATATTGATAGCATCATTTGCAGGAATTGCGAACCCAAGTCCTTCTACAGACGTTCCTCCATTTGTTGCAATTTTACTTGAGGTAATTCCGATAACTTGCCCTTGAATATTGATAAGTGGTCCACCAGAGTTACCTGGGTTAATAGCAGTATCAGTTTGGATAGCTTTTGTAGAAATGGCTTGTCCATCTTCAGATTTTAAAGACACATTTCGATTGAGACTAGATACGATACCTTGAGTGACAGTATTAGCATATTCAGAACCTAACGGGCTACCGATGGCAATAGCAGTTTCTCCTACGGTTAACTGACTAGAATCACCAAACTCAGCTACTGTTGTCACTTTTTCTGAAGAGATTTTGACGACAGCAATATCAGAGAAAGTATCAGCTCCGACAATTTCTCCAGGTACTTTAGTCCCATCTGACAAACGAATATCTACTTTGCTGGCACCATTTATAACGTGATTGTTGGTGACGATGTAAGCTTCTTTGTCATTCTTTTTATAAATAACCCCAGATCCTTCACTAGAGATTTGCTGAGAATCTGTGTCAGTATCATCATTACCAAATACGCTATTTTGTCTGTTTGCCGAATAAGTAATAACAGAAACAACAGCATCTTTTACTTTGTTAACAGCCTGTGTTGTTGAATTTTCGTTCTTATAGGCAGTCTGTGTAATAGTACTATTGTTGTTGGAGTTACTTACAGTACTTTTCTGAGTTAGTTGGTTTATTGAAAAGCTACCCAAGGCTCCACTAATAAAGCTAATGACGATAACGACTAATAATTGAAACCATTTTTTGTAAAATGTTTTTAGATGTTTCATATTTGCCTCCATATGTTTGAAATTACTGAAAGTATAAACTGACTAGCTTAATTATAACTTAAAAATAAAAGTTTTTCACAGATTGTGGATAACTTTTAAAAATCTGTGGTTTTCTCGGCTAAAATTAACCTTTTATTTTGTGAATAAGATGTGAAAAAATAGAGAATATGTTAGAATAGAGTCATGAAAATTAAAGTTGTAACAGTTGGGAAACTGAAAGAAAAGTATTTGAAAGATGGTATTGCAGAGTATTTAAAACGAATTTCTCGATTTGCTAAGCTTGAAATGATTGAGCTAGCAGATGAAAAAACACCAGATAGGGCCAGTGAATCAGAAAATCAAAAGATTTTAGGAATAGAAGGTCAGAGAATTTTATCAAAAGTTGGTGACCGTGATTTCGTGATTGTGTTGGCTATCGAAGGGAGAACTTTCTCCTCAGAAGAATTTAGTAAGCAGCTAGAAGAAGCTTCTATAAAAGGATTTTCTACTCTTACATTTATTATTGGAGGGAGTCTGGGATTAGCACAGGATGTAAAAAAGAGAGCCAATCTCTCTGTTAGTTTTGGCCGTTTAACCTTGCCCCATCAGTTAATGAGACTAGTCCTTGTTGAACAAATCTATCGGGCTTTTACAATACAGCAGGGCTCGCCCTATCATAAATAGAAAATTGACTTTCAATTGAATTTTTGGTAGAATAGCTATATTAGGTCTCATAGCTCAGCTGGATAGAGCATTCGCCTTCTAAGCGAACGGTCGCAGGTTCGAATCCTGCTGGGATCAATATAGTAGCAAAGCTGGGAATTTTCCCGGCTTTTTTCTTAAAAAAGTACACTTGGGGAGAAAAAAATGACAGTTGAGAGAATTTTATCTAAAACGAAATTCCATTTTGTATAATAGTTTTTGTAAGTTAGCTTACAAGAAAAAAACATTTAAGGAGATTTTATTATGAAAAACACAGTTAAATTGGAACAGTTTGTAGCCTTGAAGGAAAAAGACTTGCAGGAGATTCAAGGTGGGGAAAGTAGACTTCCAAAAATCCGCTTTGATTTTATTTTCCCACGAAAAAAGTAATGAAATAAGGGGAAAGAGTAATGAATTTATTTGGAGTTGGGTTAGTTATTGTTTATTTTTTAATTATTAGTCACAGTTACCGTTTAATTTGTAAAGGTCAAATAAATAGAAAAGAACTATACGTTTTTAGTGCTTATATATTACTAACAGAAATAGTACTTGATTTTCCATCATATCTTCTACATTTAGATGACTTAGGGATTGTAAAATTTTTATTTCCTTTGGTATTATATTCCTATTTTCGATGGATTAAACAGTATGAGAGGGATAGAGGACTATTCCTAAGTTTACTACTATCTCTTTTATATGAGAGCACTCATAACTTTTTGTCCGTAACTTTATCCTCTCTAACAGGAGACAATTTTGTTTTACAATATTATGAACCATTCTTTTTCCTTGTAACGGTGTTGACTTATGTCGTTATCTTAAAAATCATTCATTATTTCCATTTGGATCTAAACTATTTTGATAAAGACTACCTCTATCCTTTCTTGACAAAAGTATTTTTTGCTTTGCTACTGCTCCATATTGTATCTTTCGTTTCAGATATGGTAAGTACGATTAAACATTTGAATAGTTTTGGAAGTATTTTATCATCTATCGTCTTTATTTCTCTCCTTTTAACCTTTTTTGCAATGAATTCACATAAAGATCAAATGGAGAAAGAGATTGCTTTGAAGCAGAAGAAATTTGAACAGAAACATTTACAAAACTACACAGATGAAATTGTCGGTTTGTATAATGAAATTCGTGGTTTTCGACATGATTATGCTGGGATGCTTGTCAGTATGCAGATGGCAATTGACAGTGGTAATTTACAGGAAATTGACAGAGTTTACAACGAAGTTTTGGTTAAAGCCAATCACAAACTGCGCTCAGATAAGTACACTTACTTTGATTTGAACAACATAGAAGATTCAGCTTTACGAAGTTTGGTTGCTCAGTCAATTGTCTATGCTCGAAATAACGGTGTAGAGTTTACACTGGAAGTAAAAGATATAATTACTAGACTACCAATAGACCTTCTGGATTTAGTTCGTATTATGAGTGTTTTATTGAACAATGCTGTCGAAGGATCGGCTGATAGTTATAAAAAGCAGATGGAAGTAGCAGTTATTAAGATGGAAACTGAAACAGTGATTGTGATTCAGAATTCATGTAAAATGACGATGACTCCTTCAGGAGATCTATTTGCTTTAGGATTCTCTACTAAGGGAAGAAATCGCGGAGTAGGATTAAATAATGTGAAAGAACTACTGGATAAGTACAACAACATTATTTTAGAAACAGAGATGGAAGGCAGTACATTTAGACAAATCATTAGATTTAAGAGGGAATTTGAATGAAAGTTTTAATTTTAGAAGATGTTATTGAACATCAAGTGAGACTAGAGAGAATATTGGATGAAATTTCGAAAGAATCGAATATTCCAATATCATACAAGACAACGGGAAAAGTTCGTGAGTTTAAGGAATATATCGAAAATGATGAAGTAAACCAGCTTTATTTTCTAGATATTGATATTCATGGAATTGAGAAAAAGGGATTTGAAGTGGCTCAGCTCATTCGTCATTACAATCCTTACGCTATTATCGTCTTTATCACCAGTCGATCAGAGTTTGCGACTCTAACCTATAAATATCAGGTATCAGCCTTAGATTTTGTTGATAAGGATATCAATGATGAGTTATTTAAGAAGAGAATTGAGCAGAATATCTTCTACACGAAGAGTATGTTACTTGAAAATGAAGATGTGGTAGATTATTTTGACTACAATTACAAGGGAAATGATTTAAAAATCCCTTACCATGATATTTTGTATATTGAAACGACAGGTGTCTCTCATAAATTACGCATTATTGGTAAGAATTTTGCCAAAGAGTTTTACGGTACCATGACAGATATTCAGGAAAAGGACAAACATACTCAGCGATTTTATTCTCCTCACAAGTCATTTTTGGTAAATATAGGGAATATCAGAGAAATTGATCGAAAAAACTTAGAAATTGTTTTCTATGAAGATCATCGTTGTCCTATTTCAAGATTAAAAATTAGAAAATTAAAAGATATTCTAGAGAAAAAATCTCAAAAGTAATTGACAATTAGCAAGAAATTGATATAATGGTTATATCTGCTACAGATAGAAGGTCCGTTGGTCAAGGGGTTAAGACACCGCCTTTTCACGGCGGTAACACGGGTTCGAATCCCGTACGGACTATTTTATCCGCCATAGCTCAGTTGGTAGTAGCGCATGACTGTTAATCATGATGTCGTAGGTTCGAGTCCTACTGGCGGAGTATAGATAAAAGGGAACATAGTGTTGTTCCCTTTTTTGTATCAATTTGTATCACCAAGCATTTTCATAAGGAAGTCTGTTATTTCTTGAGGACTTTCTTTTTTTCCATGTGCAATCCAAGTTTGGCAGACACCAAAAAGTGCGTGAGTTAGATAGATGCTACTGTATTCTAACTCAGTGGTATTGAGATTTAGTTGCATAAAACGCTTTTGTAAATCTGTACTGAGCATGATATGAAGTTTATTTCGTAAGAAATTTTGGATTTCTTTGGTCCCGTTTTCAGAAAGAAGGGCAGCCAGAAGTGGTTCTGACTCTAGATATTCAAATACTTCTAAAATAGCATCTCTTTTGTGATGAGCATGTTTTTGAAAAATATATTCAAATGTATGGAATAGCTTGCTTTGATAATGCTCAATCATATCATACTTATCCTTATAGTGAGTATAGAAGCTGGAACGACTAATTCCAGCTTTTTCTGCTAGCTTGACAGTAGAAATTTGATCAAATGGCTGTTCCATGAGTAATTGTACCATAGCATTTTCAATAGTTCGCTTTGTTTTTAATCGTTTATTACTTTCTTGCATACTTCCTCCTCGTAAACAAATTAGACTATATGTCTAAAAATGGATTTTTTATCTTGTAATTTAGATTTTTTATTGTATAATCTATTATATCAAAATTTTAGACAATATGTTTAAAAAGGAGAAGCTATGTTTAAAGAATGGAAAGCAATTTTAAAAAAACCAACCTTTATTATTGTCATGATAGGGATTTCTCTTATTCCCGCTCTGTACAATATCATATTTTTGTCATCAATGTGGGATCCATATGGGCAATTGTCTGACTTACCTGTGGCAGTTGTCAATAATGATAAAGAAGCCTCCTATAATGGTAATAGTATGTCTATAGGAAAAGACATGGTGTCCAATTTAAAAGAAAATAAAACCTTGGATTTTCATTTTGTCAGTGAAGAAGAAGGTAAGAAGGGTTTAGAAAATGGCGATTACTATATGGTAGTCACTTTGCCAAGTGACTTGTCTGAAAAAGCAGCTTCTATTTTAACGGATCATCCAGAGCAAATGCAAATCGATTATCAGACTTCAAGTGGTCATAGCTTTATTGCAAGTAAGATGAGTGATTCTGCAATGACACAATTAAAGCAGAGTGTTTCTACCAATGTAACCGAGACATATACTAAAGTTTTATTCAACAAAATTGTCGATTTAAAGGATGGTATGAGTCAAGCAGTTTCTGGTAGTGAAAAATTAACTGATGGAGCGAATCAGTTAGTGGCAGGAAGTCAAACATTAACTACTAACCTAAACTCTTTAGCAGATTCAAGTTTAACATTTTCAAATGGAACGGAGCAGTTTACTAAAGGATTATCCTCTTATGTCTCTGGTGTTGAACAACTTCATCTTGGCTTAGGGAATTTTAATAGTGGTTTAGTTACATATACTGGTGCAGTGAGTCAATTAGATAGCGGATTAGGTCAATTATCTTCTAAAAGTCCTGAATTAGTAAGGGGAATCAATCAGTTATATACTGGTGTAGAGTCCTATACTGACGGTGTTTCTAAGCTTAATGCTGGTCTTAATCAATTTTCATCTGGTGTTAGTGCCTACACGAATGGAGTGGGAAGTCTTGCAACAGGTGCTAATCAGTTATCTAATCAATCAGCTACACTTCGAATGGGGGTGGAGCAATTAAGTGAAGGGATTCAACAACTTTCTAGCAAGTTAGATGCTTCGTCTGAGCAAAAAGATCAAATTAATCAATTATCTTCTGGTCTGAATCAGTTAAATCAAGCCATTCAAAATATTGATGTTGGAGATACAAAAAAATTAGATTCTGTTTTATCAAGTATAGTATCTCTTTCTAATCAAATGTTAGCAAGTGCTCAGTCTGATAAAGCGACTACATTAGCCAATATTCAATCGACAGCAGCTTATCAATCTTTGACAAGTGAGCAACAAGCTGAAATAAGTGCTTCTGTATCTCAAAATTCGACTGATAGTATTCAATCAGCACAGTCAATTGTAGCTTTAGCTCAAGGTTTACAGGGAAGTTTGGAAAACTTACAAAATCAGTCTTCTAATCTTTCGACTTTAAAAAATCAAGCTAATCAAGTATTACCGCTTGCTTCTACTTCTTTGACAGGATTGTCAAGTGGATTAACAGAAATACAGGGAGCAGTAACGAGTAAATTAGTTCCTGCTAGTCAGTCGATTACATCGGGGGTAAATGCATATACTGTTGGTGTTGATAAAGTTTCTCAAGGCGCAAGTCAACTAAGTGAAAAGAATTCCACCTTGACAGGTAGTTTGGATCAATTAGTTTCAGGCTCAACTACCTTGACACAAAAATCTTCTAACTTGACAACAGGAGTTGGTCAATTAGTTGAAAAAACTCCAGAATTAGTGTCTGGTATTGAAAAATTATCAACTGGCTCTAACCAATTGAATCAAAAGAGTCAAGAATTGATAGCAGGAGTTGATAAATTGCAGTCAGGCTCTAGCCAACTAGCTGACAAATCCAGTCAGTTAATTTCAGGTGCTTCTCAATTAGAAAGTGGAGCTAATAAATTGGCAGATGGGGCTGGGAAACTAGCAGAAGGTGGAACAAAGTTAACTTCTGGCTTGGAAGGTTTACAGACAGGAGTTGCTTCTTTAGGACAAGGATTAAGTAATGCTAGTGATCAACTCAAATCAGCATCTACGGAATCTAAAAATGCAGAGATTTTATCAAATCCTCTCAGTCTTTCTAAAACAGACAATGATCAAGTTCCTGTAAATGGAGTTGCAATGGCTCCTTATATGATATCAGTTGCTCTCTTTGTTGCAGCAATATCAACGAATATGATCTTTGCGAAGTTGCCTTCAGGACGTCATCTGGAGAGCCGCTGGGCTTGGTTGAAATCTCGAGCTGAAATAAATGGTATTATAGCTATTTTAGCAGGAATTTTGGTATATGGAGGAGTTCATCTTATTGGTTTAACTGCTAATCATGAGATGAGAACATTTATTCTCATTATCCTAACAAGTTTAGTATTCATGTCTATGGTGACTGCTTTGACAACATGGAATAGCCGTATAGGAGCTTTCTTCTCTCTTATCTTGCTTTTATTACAGTTGGCATCAAGTGCAGGTACTTACCCACTTGCTTTGACAAATGATTTCTTTAGAGCCATCAATCCTTGGTTACCAATGAGTTATTCAGTTTCGGGATTACGACAAACAATCTCTATGACAGGAAATATTCATCATCAAGTCATTTTCCTTGTTGTGATATTGGCCCTATTTATTGGTTTAGGTATGCTAGCCTATCAACCTAAGAAAATGGAAGAAGATTAAAAAAATCGACCGATTAACTGGTCGATTTTTTTATGCCTTAGATGACTTTCGTCTGTGATTATAGATTCCAAATAGTAAGAGAGAAGTAAAGGAAGAGATTGCTCCAGTAATAAAACCATTAGGAATGAAGGAAAGTGTAATCGTTCCTTTCCCCTTAGGAACGTCAACTTTCATAAATCCAGTTTGAGCTTGTTTAATTTCTATTTTCTTACCATCTTGGTAGGCAGACCAACCTTTGTCATAAGGAATGGTGAAGAAAATAGACGTATCTTGTTGGACATCATATGTAGCAAAAACCTTGTTTTTAGAAGTTGATACCGTTACTGGTTGTTCTTTAATTTTTTGAATTGCCTCAGTTAAAGTTTGGATATCTAAACGGTAGAAAGTAGGAGATTCAAATGATACTTGTGAATTTCCAGGGAAACTAACATGAATATTGAAAGTTTTTTTCTCTTTAGTATATCCTAGATTAAAGAAGGAAAAAACATTATCAGTTGTAAAAATTTTTTTTGCATCATTTACAAGGATGTCAACCTTCTTTTGTTTATCATTAGAAAAGTGAATGTTTGTGAAAGAAAGATAAACTTGGCTGTTTTCTGGAACTTCAATTTGATACTGGATTGCTACATCCTCATTTGAAGAACTTGTGACACTAATCAAATCATTAGTATTTTCTGTTTTTTCATAAGGGATTGGAGAAAAATAATCAAAATTGACGTTAGCAAGTTGATTTAAAAACAAGGCTTGATTATCTAAAGTATGTTCATTGAACTTGACATCATTGTAAACAGATTGACTAGCAAATGCAATCGGAAGAGAGAATTGATTTTCATATAGGGTAAGATTATCTTTTTGATATACATCTTGGAAACCATACTTATCAATGGGGTTTCCCGAGATATTGTACTGGATTCCAAATAAACTATCAGCCAAAATACTATTATTGGCATAACGGAGATTGAGATTTGTCCCAGAGGATTTAAACCCAAGTTTATCTAAAGTAGAGCTTGCTGAACGGTTTCGAACAGATGAAAATTGAGAGATTCCATTGTAGCTGAATTTCATACTGTCATTTCCTGTCTGAGTCTCTAGTTTCTCAGTACGAGTAAATTGATTCCCAATATATGTTGAGAAAGATTCCATAGCTGGGATATCTCGACTATAAGCACTTCGAGAAGCAAAGCCCCATTCTTTAGCAATTCCGTCCATTTGAGATGAAGCATTTAAACTTATTTCAACTATTATCAATAAAGAGATTAGAATGGTAAACAGATTCACAGATATAAACTTTTTGATAACTGCAAGGAGTAAAAGCGAATAGACAACCAAAAATTCAAGAGTAAGCAGAATATTCAAATCTGTTAAAAAAGAATAATGTGATTTTAGATAGATGGTAGCTAAAAATCCTGTTACTATAATAAAAAGCGAAACTAAAAAATTCCAGACTTTGAGTTCTTTCAGACGCTTTAAGACTTCCGCTGCTGTGTAAATTAACAAGGTAGAGAAAATCCAAGAATAGCGATGTAAAAACATATTTGGAGTATGCATACCTTGCCAAAATAAATCAAGAGCTTCTATATAAAAGCTTGCAATTAGAAATGCAAAGAAGATTGCATAGATAAGTTTCACGTGAAACTTAATAGATTTCAGCGTAAAAAATAAAATGGTCAAAATAAAGGGAAGTAGTCCAACAAAAATCATTGGGATGGCCCCATACTTTGTTGTGTCAAAGGAACCAATGAATTGTTTAGCAAAGAGATCAAGATACCAGCTACTTTCAGTTTGAAACTTTGTAATTCCAGTTAATTTTTCCCCATGTGTCTGTAAATCAAATAGAGTAGGAAGAGTCAGAATCAAACTAGCCATACCAGCTAAAACGGAGGTGATTATGAAATCAAGAAAAGATGATTTTCGAGTTTTAAAGTCCCAAGAAATTTGACAGAGATACCAGAAAATAAGAAACAATGCTGTCATATAGCCAAAATAATAGTTTTGGATAAATAAGATTGACAGACTTGTAAAGTATAATGAGAATTTCTTTTCAGTTATCAGTAGATGTAAACCAGTTATAATTAAAGGAATCAAGATAAAAACATCTAGCCAGGTTTTTATCTCTAACTGACTAATGGTAAAGCTCATCAGAGCATAAGAAGTGGATAAGGCTAGTTTTAAAGTTTGAGGGACATTTTTAAATAATTTATTTAAACTAAAGAAGGTTGACAAACTAATCAATCCAAATTTTAAGAGAGTTGTCAGATAGACAGCATCTGGCATATTAGTTAGATCAAAAAAGTAAACTAGAGGTGAAAGGAAACTTCCCAAGTAATAACTAGATAGGGCATAGAAATTTAATCCGAGACCACTTGTAAAGGTGTAAAACAGACTACCATTTCCATGTAGGATATTTCTTAGAGCTATATCAAAAATAACGTATTGATGAAAGCCATCTCCTAATAGAGGAGAGTTGTCGCTATTCCAGTAGATACCTTGAGATAGATATACTCCTATCATAATGATTATGGGAATGATGAAAGAAACAAAATAGGTCCAATATGTTTTAAAAAATAATTTCATGTTACCTCATAAAATGTTAGAAAACTCAGCTGGTTACCCCAACTGAGTTTTGAAGTTTTATTTAGTCTTTCCAAAGTTCTTTTACTTTTGCTTGTACTTCTGCATTTTCTAGGAATTCATCGTAGGTTTCATCAATACGATCGATGACGCCATTTTTAGATAAGACAATGATATGGTTAGCTAGAGTTTGAATGAACTCGTGGTCATGACTGGCAAAGATGATTGATTCTTTGAAGTTTTTCAATCCATCGTTCAAGCTTGAGATAGATTCCAAGTCCAAGTGATTGGTTGGATCATCAAGTACAAGGACATTTGATTTTAAGAGCATGAGTTTTGAAAGCATGACACGAACTTTTTCTCCCCCTGACAAGACATTTACAGGTTTGTTAACTTCATCTCCAGAGAAGAGCATACGGCCGAGGAAACCACGTAGGAAAGTATTGTCATCTTCTTCTTTACTTGCGAATTGACGCAACCAGTCAAGGATTGACTCTCCTCCTGCAAAATCTGCCGAGTTATCTTTTGGCAAGTAAGAACGGCTAGTAGTTACTCCCCACTTGACAGTTCCTTCATAGTCAATGTCCCCCATTATTGCACGAATTAATGCAGTCGTTTGGATGTCATTTTGACCAATAAGAGCTGTCTTATCACCTGGACGCAAGATAAAGCTGATATTATCTAAAATAGTCTCACCATCAATCTTTACAGTTAGATTTTCTACTGTCAAGAGATCATTACCAATCTCACGTTCCGCTTTAAAGTTGATAAATGGATATTTACGACTAGATGGAACAATTTCTTCTAGTTCAATCTTATCAAGCATTTTCTTACGTGATGTTGCTTGTCTTGATTTAGAAGCATTGGCAGAGAAACGAGCAACGAACTCTTGCAATTGTTTAATTTTTTCTTCTGCTTTGGCATTACGGTCTGCTAGCAATTTAGCAGCGAGTTCAGAAGATTCCTTCCAGAAGTCATAGTTTCCGACATAGAGTTTGATTTTTCCAAAGTCAAGGTCGGCCATGTGAGTACATACTTTGTTTAAGAAGTGACGGTCGTGGGATACTACGATAACTGTGTTATCAAAGTCAATCAAGAAGTCTTCTAACCAAGTAATCGATTGGATGTCCAAACCGTTGGTAGGCTCGTCCAATAGAAGCACATCTGGTTTACCAAAAAGTGCTTTGGCAAGGAGAACTTTTACTTTTTCACCGTTGGCCAATTCGCTCATGTTTTGATAGTGCAATTCTTCTGGAATGTTTAGGTTTTGAAGGAGTTGAGAGGCTTCACTTTCTGCTTCCCAACCTCCAAGCTCGGCAAACTCTCCTTCGAGTTCGGCAGCACGCACTCCATCCTCATCTGAGAAATTTTCCTTCATGTAGATGGCATCTTTCTCCTTCATGATGCTATAAAGTTTTTCATTTCCCATGATAACGACATCAATGGCACGTTCGTCTTCATAGTCAAAGTGATTTTGACGAAGAACAGAGAGACGTTCATCTGGACCAAGAGAGATGTGACCAGTAGTAGGTTCGATATCTCCAGCTAAAATTTTTAAAAAGGTAGATTTTCCGGCACCATTAGCACCAATTAATCCGTAAGTATTTCCTTCTGTAAATTTGATATTGACATCATCAAAAAGTTTGCGATCACTAAAACGTAGTGAAACATCAGATACTGTAAGCAATGTTTTTCTCCTATATGTGTAATATATTTATTCTACTAGAAAATACGGAAATATTCAAATTTTTATCTGTCAATTTTGTGTAAATTACATTTACAGCATACTTTACAAGAATCCGTAAATAGCAAGGCTGATTTATTTTGATAAATTACGGTTATTTCATTAAAAAAATGCTATAATTGAAGGGACTATATCGAAGGAGAACAAAATGACTAAACCCATTATTTTAACAGGAGACCGTCCAACAGGAAAATTGCATATTGGACATTATGTTGGAAGTCTCAAAAATCGAGTATTATTACAGGAAGAGGATAAGTATGATATGTTTGTGTTCTTAGCTGACCAACAAGCTTTGACAGATCATGCTAAAGACCCTCAAACAATTGTAGAGTCTATCGGAAATGTGGCTTTGGATTACCTTGCAGTTGGATTGGATCCCAGTAAATCAACTATCTTTATTCAAAGCCAAATTCCAGAATTAGCTGAGTTGTCTATGTATTATATGAATTTGGTGTCATTAGCACGTTTGGAGCGTAATCCAACTGTCAAGACAGAAATTGCTCAGAAAGGCTTTGGAGAGAGTATTCCGACAGGATTCTTGGTCTATCCAATAGCTCAAGCAGCTGACATCACAGCTTTTAAGGCTAATTATGTTCCTGTTGGGACAGATCAGAAACCAATGATTGAGCAAACTCGTGAAATTGTTCGTTCTTTTAACAATGCATATAACTGTGATGTATTGGTAGAACCGGAAGGTATTTATCCAGAAAATGAGAGAGCGGGTCGTTTACCTGGTTTAGATGGAAATGCTAAAATGTCTAAATCACTCAATAATGGTATTTATTTAGCTGATGATGCGGATACTTTGCGTAAAAAAGTAATGAGTATGTATACAGATCCAGATCATATCCGCGTTGAGGATCCAGGTAAAATTGAAGGCAATATGGTTTTCCATTATCTAGATGTTTTTGGTCGCCCAGAAGATGCTCAAGAAATTGCCGAAATGAAAGAACATTATCAACGAGGTGGTCTTGGTGATGTGAAGACCAAGCGTTATCTACTTGAAATATTAGAACGTGAACTTGGTCCTATTCGTGAGCGCCGTATCGAATTTGCTAAGGATATGGGAGAAGTTTATAATATGCTTCAAAAAGGTAGTGAAAGAGCGCGTGAAGTTGCAGGTCAAACCCTATCTGAGGTTAAAGGGGCAATGGGACTTCAGTACTTTAACTAAATTTATTTTACAAGAAACTATCATTTCTATCTCAAAGAAAAGATAGTTTTTTATTTACCCCTGTAACATTTGACAAATTTTTATAGAATGGTATGATAGATACAATATAAAAAGAGTCAAGCTCAAAAAGAAAGAAAAGAGGAAACTTCGAATGTCTAATTGGGACACTAAATTTTTGAAAAAAGGTTTTACCTTTGATGATGTATTGCTTATTCCAGCTGAAAGTCATGTGTTGCCTAACGATGCAGATTTAACAACTAAATTGGCAGATAATTTGACTTTAAATATCCCAATTATTACCGCTGCCATGGACACAGTTACAGAGAGTCAAATGGCTATTGCTATTGCTCGTGCAGGCGGTCTCGGAGTTATCCATAAAAACATGTCAATTGCTCAACAAGCAGACGAGGTTCGCAAGGTAAAACGTTCTGAAAATGGAGTTATTATTGATCCGTTCTTCTTGACGCCTGAACATACAATTGCTGAAGCTGATGAGCTTATGGGACGTTACCGCATCAGTGGTGTTCCAGTTGTTGAAACACTTGAAAATCGTAAATTAGTTGGTATTTTGACAAACCGAGATCTTCGTTTTATTTCAGACTATAACCAACCAATCTCAAATCATATGACTAGTGAAAATCTTGTTATTGCTCCTGTGGGTACAGATCTTGCAACAGCTGAGAGCATTCTTCAAGAGCACCGTATTGAAAAACTTCCTTTGGTAGATGAAGAAGGTCGCCTTTCTGGTTTGATTACTATCAAAGATATTGAAAAAGTTATTGAGTTTCCAAATGCGGCGAAAGATGAGTTTGGTCGTCTTCTAGTTGCAGGTGCAGTAGGTGTTACTTCAGATACATTTGAACGTGCAGAGGCTCTTTTTGAAGCAGGAGCGGATGCGATTGTTATTGATACTGCACATGGTCATTCTGCAGGTGTCTTGCGTAAAATTGCTGAGATTCGTGCTCACTTCCCAGATCGTACTTTGATTGCTGGAAATATTGCTACTGCTGAGGGAGCGCGCGCACTTTACGAAGCAGGTGTAGACGTTGTCAAGGTTGGGATTGGACCAGGTTCAATCTGTACAACTCGTGTGATTGCTGGTGTTGGTGTTCCGCAAGTAACAGCTATCTATGATGCTGCAGCTGTTGCGCGTGAATATGGTAAAACGATCATTGCTGACGGTGGAATCAAGTATTCTGGAGATATTGTAAAAGCCCTTGCTGCAGGTGGAAATGCAGTTATGCTTGGATCTATGTTTGCTGGAACAGATGAAGCACCAGGTGAAACTGAAATCTTCCAAGGGCGTAAGTTCAAGACTTACCGTGGTATGGGATCAATCGCAGCAATGAAGAAAGGTTCAAGCGATCGTTACTTCCAAGGTTCTATCAATGAAGCAAACAAACTTGTTCCAGAAGGAATTGAAGGTCGTGTTGCTTATAAAGGTGCGGCAGCTGATATTGTCTTCCAAATGATTGGAGGTATTCGCTCTGGTATGGGTTACTGTGGTGCAGCTAACCTTAAAGAACTACACGATAATGCTCAATTTATTGAAATGTCTGGTGCTGGTTTGAAAGAAAGCCACCCTCATGACGTACAAATTACTAATGAGGCACCAAATTATTCTATGTAAAAAACAATGAAAAGAACTCCCGTGGAAATAGGAGTTCTTTTACAATGTTGTCAATTATAATTTACAGAAACTTTACCATCCTGAATAGTGAAGATACTTAGATTTTCTGGCAGATTTTGAAGATGGTCTAAGCTTGTTGTTGTGATAAAAGTTTGGATTGAATGAGAAATCGTTTCTAATAATTTTAGTTGTCTAGTGTTGTCAAGTTCGCTCATGACATCGTCAAGCAGTAATATTGGAGATTCTGTAGTAACGCTTTCCATTAATTCGATTTCTGCTAATTTTATCGAGAGGACGAGACTGCGATGTTGACCTTGACTTCCAAAACTAGCATCCATCCCATTTATATAAAAAGAAATGTCATCTCGATGAGGACCGACACCAGTATTCTTTTTAAATAAATCTCTGGATCTACTTTTTTCTAAAGCAATTTTGAAAGATTCGGATAAGTCTTCTTTGTCAGTTATATTGACAGAAGATTGATAGGATATTGACAACTCTTCAATCTGATTAGAGAGTTCAAAATGTTTCTTACGCCCAAATGATTCTAGTTTTTTTATGAAATCTAAGCGGTGATTCATTACACGACATCCATAATCAACTAGCTGATCATCCAACACTGAAAGGAAGGTTTCATCTATTGTTTGAGCTGATTTTAGATAGGTATTTCTTTGCTTAAGAATATGGTTATAATTGGTTAAATCTGATAAATAGATTGGCTTAATTTGTCCAAGCTCCATATCAATGAATTTTCGTCGAACTGAAGGTGCTCCTTTAATTAGTTGTAAATCTTCAGGAGCAAATAAGACAACATTCATGTGTCCTACGTAATCTGAAAGTCGTGCCTGTTTTAAGTGATTCACTTTTGTCACACGTCCTTTTTGTGTTAGTTCGATTTCGAGAGGAATGGATCCAGTTTTTTTCTGAACAAGACCTGAAAGGTGAAGTTGTTCCTCATTAAAATGAATGAGATTTTTATCTGTTCGAGTTCGATGACTACGTGTTAAGGCTAAAAAATAGATAGCCTCTAACATATTTGTTTTACCTTGTGCATTGCGTCCTAAAAAGACATTTAATTTAGGATTAAAGTCTATTTTCGTCTCTTTGTAGTTACGAAAAGTCTTGAGAGATAGGTGTTGTAGCCACATGATTATCTACCAGGGAATCGCGGAGCTTGTTTGCTTTTGGGTGATGAAGTAGGTTTTGATTTATCTTTTTTTACACCCTTATTCATCTCCTTAACAAGTTTAGCAATTCGTTCTTTTTCAACTTTATCAGCTTGGTATTCCTCTTGCTCATCAGACGTAGGTTGTGTCAACAAGATGTCAATATTCATGTCAGGGATGTCAACTTTATCACCAATACGAAGTTTTTTACCACGACGACTCTCTAATTCCCCATTAAAGTAAACAGAATGTTCAGAGAGAAATGATTTGATAGCTCCTCCACTATGTGTAATTCCAAGTTCTTTGAGTAGTGCTTGGAGGGTAATAAATTCTTCAAATAATTTGTATTCCATAATTCACCTCAATCTTTGGTATTATACCATATTTTCCTAAAAATAGTGAGAGAAACAGGGAGAAATGTAAGCGATTTTTATTTCAAAAGTGTTACAGAGAACAAGAAAATTTCAGGTTTTCGTGATATAATAGAAGTCTGTATATAAGGAGGTAAATCATGGAGTTAGTGCATGGAATTTCAACACATTTTATCCAATCAAAAAAGTTTAAAACGAACAAAATCACCGTGCGTTTTACCGCTCCATTATCTCTTGATACGATTGCAGGTCGCATGTTGAGTGCGAGTATGCTAGAGACTGCTAATCAGATGTATCCTACTGCTCAAGATTTGAGAAAACATTTGGCCAGTCTATATGGTACAGATATGTCAACCAATTGTTTCAGAAGAGGGCAAAGTCATATTGTAGAATTGACATTTAACTATGTTCGTGATGAGTTTTTAAGTAAGAAAAATGTGCTAACTTCTCAGGTTTTGGAACTTTTAAAAGAAACTCTTTTTTCCCCCGTAGTAGTTGATAATGGATTTGATCCAGCCTTATTTGAAATTGAGAAAAAACAATTGCTAGCAAGTTTAGCAGTTGATATGGATGATTCTTTTTATTTTTCACATAAAGAATTAGACAAAATATTTTTTCATGACGAACGTCTCCAATTGGAATATAGTGATTTACGAAATCGTATTTTAGCTGAAACTCCACAGAGTTCTTATTCTTGTTTCCAAGAATTTTTGGCCAATAATCGAATAGATTTCTTTTTCCTAGGTGATTTTAATGAGGTTGAAATTCAAAATGTATTAGAATCATTTGGCTTTAAAGGTCGAGAAGGGGATGTGAAGGTTCAGTATTGTCAACCTTATTCCAATATCCTGCAGGAAGGTATGGTTCGGAAAAATGTGGGACAATCTATTTTGGAATTAGGTTATCATTGTCCTTCTAAATATGGTGATGAGCAATATTTACCCATGATTGTAATGAATGGTTTACTTGGTGGATTTGCTCACTCTAAACTATTTACAAATGTCCGTGAAAATGCTGGATTGGCTTATACTATTTCAAGTCAGCTCGATTTGTTTAGTGGATTCTTGAGGATGTATGCTGGCATTGATCGAGAAAATCGGAATCAGGCTCGAAAAATGATGAATAATCAACTGCTTGATTTAAAAAAAGGTTATTTTACAGAGCTTGAGCTAGAGCAGACCAAGGAAATGATTCGTCGGTCTTTGTTGCTTTCTCAAGATAATCAATTTTCATTGATTGAACGTGCTTATCAAAATGCCTTACTTGGAAAATCTTCAGCAGACTTTAAAGGTTGGATTGCAAAACTCGAGCAAGTTGACAAAGATGCTATTTGTAGAGTAGCTAGTAATGTGAAATTACAAGCAATTTACTTTATGGAAGGAATAGAATGACAAAGGTTGTTTTTGAAGAAAAATACTATCCAGCTGTAAAAGAAATGGTTTATCGAACTCGTTTGGCCAACGGATTGACAGTTGCTCTTTTGCCTAAAAAGGAATTTAAAGAAGTTTACGGGAGTGTCACTGTTCAGTTTGGTTCGGTAGATATGCTTGTCACTGAAGTTGACGGAGATGTAAAAGAATATCCTGCGGGAATTGCTCATTTTCTTGAACATAAATTATTTGAGAGAGAAGATGCTAGCGATTTGATGTCGGCTTTTACGAGTCTAGGTGCAGATAGTAATGCCTTTACAAGCTTTACAAAAACAAGTTATCTTTTTTCAGCAACGGATCATTTTTTAGATAATTTAGACTTAATTGATGAATTGGTAACATCAGCACACTTTACTGAAGATTCCATTTTAAGAGAGCAGGATATTATCCAGCAAGAACGAGAAATGTATCAAGATGATCCAGATTCGTGTTTATTCTTTTCAACTTTAGCGAATTTGTATCCAGGCACACCTTTAGCAACTGATATAGTTGGTAGTGAGGAGTCCATTTCCCAAATCAATCTAACTAATTTACAAGAAAATTTTACAAGATTTTACAAACCTGTAAACATGTCTCTGTTTTTAGTTGGTAATTTTGATTTGGAACGAGTACAGGACTATTTTGAAAGCAAAAAACTGAAAGATTTAGATGTTCAGGATGTAGCAAGAGAAAAGTTTGTTTTACAGGCTGTAAAGCAAACAGACAGTATGAGAATGGAAGTGTCTTCTCCAAAACTAGCGATTGGTATTAGAGGTAAACAAGATGTTGCTGAGGATGATTGCTATCGACATCATATTTTATTAAAATTATTGTTTACAATGATGTTTGGTTGGACCTCGGATCGTTTTCAGAAATTATATGAATCAGGTAAAATTGATGCGTCCTTATCTCTTGAAGTTGAAGTAACAAGTCGCTTTCATTTTATTATGTTGACAATGGATACAAAAGAGCCAGTTGCTTTATCTCATCAGTTTAAAAAGGCTATTCGTAATTTCACAAAGGATTTAGATATTACAGAGGATCATTTAGATATTATCAAAAGAGAGATGTTTGGAGAATTTTTCAGTAGCATGAACTCTCTTGAATTTATTGCAACGCAATATGATGCTTTTGGACAAGGTGAGACAATCTTTGATTTGCCGAAAATTTTACAGGAAATTACTGTAGAGGATGTCCTTGATGCTGGACACCATTTAATAGATGATGGTGACATAGTTGATTTTACAATATTTCCATCATAGTAACCTATCATAATCGACACTAGAAAGAAGGAATGACAAGTATGAGGAAAAAAACAATTGGTGAGGTTTTACGTTTAGCTAGAACCAACCAAGGGTTAACTTTAGAAGAATTACACAAAAAAACAGAAATTCAGTTGGATATGTTGGAGGCAATGGAAGCTGATGATTTTGATCAACTTCCTAGTCCATTTTATACTCGTTCTTTTTTGAGAAAGTATGCGTGGGCAGTTGAGCTAGATGAGCGAATTATCTTAGATGCTTATGATTCTGGGAGCATGATTACTTATGAGGAAGTAGATGTTAATGAAGACGAGTTGACAGGCAGGAGACGTTCGAGTAAGAAAAATAGGACATCATTTTTACCTTTATTTTATTTTATACTCTTTGCACTATCGATTGTCATTTTTGTGACTTATTATGTTTGGAATTATCTCCAGACTCAACCGGAGCGTTCGTCTGCGTCTAGTTATAGTGTAGTCCAAGCAATAAGTTCGACTAGTTCTGTAACTCCATCTTCAAGCAGTAGCTCATCTAGTAGTTCTTCAAATATAGAACCTGCTATAAGTGTATCAGGTGAAGGAAATCGAGTAGAAGTTGCTTATAAAACGAGCAAGGAAACTGCAAAATTGCAATTATCAGTGTCAGATGCTAGAAGTTGGGTTAGTGTTTCAGAAAGTGATCTTGAGGGTGGTGTGACTTTATCATCGGATAATAAAAGTGCGGAGACAAGCGTTTCAACTAAAAATCCTGTGACAATTACTTTAGGTGTTGTCAAAGGTGTTGCCTTAACAGTAGACAATCAGACTGTTGATTTATCGAAATTAACAGCTCAGACTGGAAAAATCGCTGTAACCTTTACTAAAAATTAAGGAAAAACGAATGAAAAAAGAACAAATTCCAAATATCTTAACAATAGGTCGAATTCTCTTTATACCTATTTTTATCTTTATTTTAACAGTAGGAAATTCGATAGAGAGTCATATGGTAGCAGCTATTATCTTTGCTATTGCCAGTATTACAGACTATTTAGATGGATATTTAGCTCGTAAATGGAATGTGGTTAGTAATTTTGGTAAATTTGCAGATCCTATGGCGGATAAGCTACTAGTTATGTCGGCTTTTATTATGCTGATTGAGTTAGGAATGGCTCCAGCTTGGATTGTTGCAGTGATTATCTGTCGTGAGTTGGCTGTGACAGGTTTAAGACTTTTATTAGTTGAAACTGGTGGAACAGTTTTAGCAGCAGCAATGCCTGGAAAAATTAAAACTTTTAGTCAGATGTTTGCCATTATTTTCTTGCTATTACATTGGACTTTGCTTGGTCAAGTTCTACTTTATGTAGCCTTGTTTTTCACTATCTACTCTGGCTATGATTATTTCAAGGGTAGTGCCTATGTATTTAAAGGGACATTTGGTTCGAAATGAAATCAGTAGTTGATGTAAAAAATCTTTCTTTTCGCTATAAGGAAAGTCAGGAATATTACGATGTGAAGGATATTACGTTTCACGTGAAACGTGGAGAATGGCTTTCGATTGTAGGGCATAATGGTAGTGGTAAATCAACGACGGTTCGCTTAATTGATGGCTTACTGGAAGCAGAATCCGGAGAGATTGTAATTGATGGCCAACGGCTGACTGAGGAAAATGTTTGGAATATACGTCGTCAAATCGGTATGGTTTTTCAAAATCCAGACAATCAATTTGTTGGAGCGACTGTTGAAGATGATGTTGCCTTTGGTTTGGAAAATCAGGGACTTTCTCGTCAAGAAATGAAAAAGAGAGTGGAAGAAGCTCTGGATTTGGTTGGCATGTTGGACTTTAAAAAGAGAGAGCCAGCGCGTCTATCAGGTGGCCAAAAGCAACGTGTGGCTATTGCAGGTGTTGTAGCCCTAAGACCAGCTATTTTAATCTTAGATGAAGCAACGAGTATGTTGGATCCTGAGGGACGTAGAGAACTGATTGAGACAGTAAAAGGAATTCGGAAAGACTATGATATGACGGTCATTTCCATTACACATGATTTGGAAGAAGTTGCCATGAGTGATCGTGTGTTGATCATGAAAAAAGGGTCAATTGAATCAACTAGTAGTCCAAGGGAGCTTTTCTCTCGAAATGATTTGGATCAAATTGGATTAGACGATCCTTTTGCTAATCAATTAAAACATTCTTTGAGCCAGAATGGCTATGATTTGCCTGAAAATTATTTGACAGAAAGTGAGCTAGAGGATAAACTATGGGAATTGCTCTAGAAAATGTGAGTTTTACGTATCAAGAAGGGACTCCCTTAGCTTCAACAGCTTTGTCAGATGTTTCTTTGACGATTGAAGATGGTTCTTATACGGCTTTAATTGGCCACACAGGTAGTGGTAAATCAACTATTTTACAACTTTTAAATGGTTTGTTGGTGCCAAGTCAAGGGAGTGTGCGAGTTTTTGATACCTTAATCACTTCGACTTCTAAAAATAAAGATATTCGTCAAATTAGAAAACAGGTTGGCTTGGTATTTCAGTTTGCTGAAAATCAGATTTTTGAAGAAACGGTTTTGAAGGATGTTGCTTTTGGACCGCAAAATTTTGGAGTTTCTGAAGAAGATGCGGAGCAGATTGCGCGTGAGAAACTGGCTCTGGTTGGAATTGATGAATCACTTTTTGATCGCAGTCCGTTTGAGTTATCAGGTGGACAAATGAGACGTGTCGCCATTGCAGGCATACTTGCCATGGAACCAGCCATATTAGTCTTAGATGAGCCCACAGCAGGCCTAGATCCCCTGGGAAGAAAAGAGCTGATGAATTTGTTCAAAAAGCTCCATCAGTCAGGGATGACCATCGTCTTAGTAACACATTTGATGGATGATGTTGCTGAATATGCGAACCAGGTATATGTGATGGAAAAGGGACGTTTAGTTAAGTTTGGTAAACCGAGTGATGTCTTTCAAGATGTTGTTTTTATGGAAGAAGTTCAGTTGGGAGTACCTAAAATTACAGCTTTTTGTAAACGATTGGCTGATAGAGGCGTGTCATTTAAACGATTACCGATTAAGATAGAGGAGTTCAAGGAGTCGCTAAATGGATAGTATGATTTTGGGGCGTTATATCCCAGGGGATTCGATAGTTCACCGATTGGATCCACGTAGCAAATTACTGGCTATGATGCTACTGATTTTGATCGTTTTTTGGGCTAATAATCCCTTGACGAATCTGATTCTTTTTATAGCGACAGGGATCTTTATTGCCTTGTCAGGAGTATCTCTTTCATTTTTTATTCAGGGCTTGAAGTCTATGTTTTTCTTGATTGCCTTCACAACTATTTTTCAACTGTTTTTCATTTCTAATGGGAATGTTTTATTTGAGTTTTCGTTTGTGAGAATCACGGATTATGCTTTGCAACAAGCTGGGATTATTTTTTGTCGCTTCGTATTGATTATTTTCTTTTCAACTTTGTTAACCTTAACTACCATGCCCTTAAGTTTGGCATCAGCTGTCGAAGCTTTATTAGCACCTTTAAAGCGTGTGAAAGTTCCAGTTCATGAAATTGGATTGATGCTATCTATGAGTTTGCGTTTTGTTCCGACCTTAATGGATGATACGACGCGGATTATGAACGCACAGAAAGCGCGTGGAGTGGATTTTGGTGAAGGAAGCATTGTTCAAAAGGTGAAGGCTATGATTCCCATTTTGATTCCTCTTTTTGCGACAAGTTTAAAACGTGCAGATTCCTTGGCTATCGCTATGGAAGCGCGTGGTTATCAGGGGGGAAAATGCAGAAGTCAATACCGACAACTGAAATGGACTAGAAAGGATACGCTGACCATTCTTGTTATTATCGTACTTGGTTGTTGCTTATTTTTCTTAAAATCTTAGTAGCTTTCAGGAATTGATAAAAAATTACTGTAACAGTTTTTGATATGAAGGTAGGGATATGAACCGTTTTAAAAAATCAAAATATGTCATTATTGTTTTTGTCACTGTTTTGCTTGTGTCAGCTCTCTTAGCGACGACTTATTCAAGTACAATTGTGACAAAATTAGGAGATGGAATCTCATTGGTTGATAGAGTTGTTCAAAAACCTTTTCAGTGGTTTGATTCTGTCAAATCAGATTTGGCTCATTTGACACGAACTTATAATGAAAATGAAAGTTTGAAGAAACAGATTTACCAATTAGAAGTTAAATCAAATAAGGCGGAAAGTTTAAAGACAGAAAATGAACACCTGCGCCAATTGCTTGATATGAAGTCCAAATTACAAGCTACAAAGACTTTAGCAGCAGATGTTATTATGCGTTCTCCAGTATCTTGGAAGCAGGAATTGACCCTGGATGCAGGTAAATCAAAAGGGGTTTCTGAAAATATGTTAGCCATTGCAAATGGTGGTTTGATTGGGAGTGTTTCAAAAGTGGAGGACAACTCTACTATGGTCAACCTTCTGACAAATACGGAAAATGCTGATAAGATTTCTGTTAAAATTCAACATGGTTCTACAACAATTTATGGAATTATTGTTGGCTATGACAAGGAAAATGAAGTTCTAAAAATTAGCCAATTAAATAGTAATAGCGATATTAGTGCGGGAGATAAGGTGGCCACTGGTGGATTAGGAAACTTTAACGTTGCTGATATTCCTGTTGGTGAAGTGGTTGCTACAACGCATAGTACAGACTATTTGACAAGAGAAGTAACAGTTAAATTAAGTGCAGATACTCATAATGTGAGTGTGATAGAATTAGTGGGGAATTCATAATGAGACAGTTGAAGCGGGTTGGAGTATTTTTATTGCTTCCTTTCTTTGTTCTAATTGATGCCCATATTAGTCAGCTTCTGGGCTCATTTTTTCCCCACGTGCAGTTGGCTAGTCATTTTCTATTTTTGTTTCTCTTATTTGAGACGATTGAGGTATCAGAGTATCTCTATTTAGCATATTGTTTTGTAGTGGGTTTGGTTTATGACATTTACTTTTTCCACTTGATAGGGATTGCGACTTTGTTGTTCGTCTTGTTGGGAGTATTTCTCCATAAATTTAATAGTGTTATTTTATTGAATCGTTGGACGAGAATGTTGGCAATTATTGTCATGACTTTTCTATTTGAGATGGGAGCTTATATACTTGCATTAGTGGTAGGTTTAACTGTGGATGGTATGTCTTTATTTATAGTCTATAGTTTAGTACCATCAATGATTTTGAACCTTATATGGATGATTATTTTTCAGTTTATTTTTGAAAAGATTTACCTATAAGAAAGAAATAAAAATGTAACAAAGGCGTAATATTCATTAGGCCTTTTTTTGGTATACTAGTAGTGTCTTTAAAAGAAGGAGTATCTACGAAATATGAAGAAAAAAATCTTAGCGTCACTTTTACTAAGTACAGTAATGGTTTCTCAAGTAGCTGTTTTAACAACTGCGCATGCAGAAACGACTGATGACAAAATTGCTGCTCAAGATAATAAAATTAGTAACTTAACAGCACAACAACAGGAAGCCCAAAAACAAGTTGATCAAATTCAGGAGCAAGTATCTGCTATTCAAACAGAGCAATCAAACTTGCAATCTGAAAATGATAGACTACAAGCAGAATCTAAAAAGCTTGAGGGTGAAATTACAGAACTTTCTAAGAATATTGTATCTCGCAATGATTCATTGCAAAAACAAGCTCGTAGTGCTCAAACAAATGGAGCTGCAACAAATTACATCAATACAATTGTAAATTCAAAATCAATTACAGAAGCTATTTCACGTGTTGCTGCAATGAGTGAAATCGTGTCTGCAAACAACAAAATGTTGGAACAACAAAAAGCAGATAAAAAAGCTATTTCTGAAAAACAAGTAGCAAACAATGATGCAATTAATACAGTTATTGCAAATCAGCAAAAACTAGCTGATGATGCTCAAACATTAACTACAAAACAAGCTGAATTGAAAGCTGCAGAATTGAATCTTGCTGCTGAAAAGGCTACTGCAGAGGATGAAAAAGCAAGTTTACTTGAGAAAAAAGCAGCAGCGGAAGCAGAAGCTAAAGCAGCTGCAGAAGCAGAAGCAGCTTACAAAGCTAAACAAGAAAGTCAACAACAAACAGTTGTTGCTTCTGGGAATACAACTTTTACAGCAGAAGTTCAAGCAGTCTCTGAATCATCTTCAAGCTATACTCCTGCATTAGTGAAACATCGTCCAACATATAGCACAAATGCGTCAAGTTATCCAACGGGTGAGTGTACATGGGGAGCTAAGACATTGGCACCTTGGGCTGGAGATTACTGGGGTAATGGAGCACAGTGGGCTACAAGTGCAGCTGCAGCAGGATTCCGTACAGGATCTACACCTCAAGTTGGTGCGATTGCATGTTGGAATGATGGTGGATATGGACACGTAGCCGTGGTTACAGCTGTTTCATCATCAACAAGTATCCAAGTATCTGAATCAAACTATGGTGGAAACCGTACAATCGGAAATAAACGTGGATGGTTCAATCCGACTACAACTTCAGAAGGTTTTGTAACATATATCTATCCAAACTAATGAATAAAACGAAGAGGCTCAATTTGAGTCTCTTTTATGATTTATATAGTTAACTTACTTTAAAAATCTACTAAAATAGCTTGAAAATATTGAAAAAGTATGGTAAAATGAAATTTGTCGTGTGAACGATAATACTCATTCTTGATGAATTGTGAAACAGTTGCCCTTGGGTCGTTTTGCGAGTTGAAGTCAAGAAGAGGAAAAAACAAAAAGGAGAAATACTCATGGCAGTAATTTCAATGAAACAACTTCTTGAGGCTGGTGTACACTTTGGTCACCAAACTCGTCGCTGGAACCCTAAGATGGCTAAATACATCTTCACTGAACGTAACGGAATCCACGTTATCGACTTGCAACAAACTGTAAAATACGCTGACCAAGCTTACGATTTCATGCGTGATGCAGCAGCTAACGATGCAGTTGTATTGTTCGTTGGTACTAAGAAACAAGCAGCTGATGCAGTTGCTGAAGAAGCAGTACGTTCAGGTCAATACTTCATCAACCACCGTTGGTTGGGTGGAACTCTTACAAACTGGGGAACAATCCAAAAACGTATCGCTCGTTTGAAAGAAATCAAACGTATGGAAGAAGATGGAACTTTCGAAGTTCTTCCTAAGAAAGAAGTTGCACTTCTTAACAAACAACGTGCACGTCTTGAAAAATTCTTGGGTGGTATCGAAGACATGCCTCGTATCCCAGATGTTATGTACGTAGTTGACCCACATAAAGAGCAAATCGCTGTTAAAGAAGCTAAGAAATTGGGAATCCCAGTTGTAGCGATGGTTGACACAAACACTGATCCAGATGATATCGATGTAATCATCCCAGCTAACGATGATGCTATCCGCGCTGTTAAATTGATCACAGCTAAATTGGCTGACGCTATCATCGAAGGACGTCAAGGTGAAGATGCAACAGCAGTTGAAGCAGAATTTGCAGCTTCTGAAGCTCAAGCAGATTCAATTGAAGAAATCGTTGAAGTTGTAGAAGGCAACAACGCTTAATTCATATAAATAGTAATTACCTAGGAGGGCGGGGCTTAGCCCGGCTCTCCTATTTTTAAAAAAATATAGGAGAATCAAAATGGCAGAAATTACAGCTAAACTTGTAAAAGAGTTGCGTGAAAAATCTGGTGCCGGTGTTATGGACGCTAAAAAAGCGCTTGTAGAAACAGACGGTGACATCGAAAAAGCGATTGAATTGCTTCGTGAAAAGGGTATGGCTAAGGCAGCTAAGAAAGCTGACCGTGTTGCTGCAGAAGGTTTGACGGGTGTTTATGTTAACGGTAATGTTGCAGCAGTTATTGAAGTAAACGCTGAAACTGACTTCGTTGCGAAAAATGCTCAATTCGTTGAATTGGTAAATACTACAGCTAAAGTTATTGCTGAAGGAAAACCTGCTAATAATGAAGAAGCACTTGCTTTGACAATGCCTTCAGGTGAAACTCTTGAAGCTGCATACGTATCTGCAACAGCAACTATCGGAGAAAAAATCTCATTCCGTCGCTTTGCATTGATTGAAAAAACAGACGCACAACACTTTGGAGCATACCAACATAACGGTGGACGTATCGGTGTTATTTCAGTTGTTGAAGGTGGAGACGAAGCACTTGCTAAACAATTGTCAATGCACATCGCAGCGATGAAACCAACAGTTCTTTCTTACAAAGAATTGGATGAGCAATTCGTTAAAGATGAGTTGGCACAATTGAACCACGTTATCGACCAAGACAACGAAAGTCGTGCAATGGTTAACAAACCAGCTCTTCCACACTTGAAGTATGGATCAAAAGCTCAATTGACTGATGAAGTGATTGCCCAAGCTGAAGCTGACATCAAAGCTGAATTGGCTGCAGAAGGCAAACCAGAAAAAATCTGGGACAAAATCATCCCAGGTAAAATGGACCGCTTCATGCTTGACAACACTAAAGTTGACCAAGCTTACACACTTCTTGCACAAGTATACATCATGGATGACAGCAAGACAGTTGAAGCATATCTTGAATCAGTTAACGCTTCAGTAGTTGAGTTCGCTCGCTTTGAAGTTGGTGAAGGTATCGAAAAAGCTGCAAACGACTTCGAAGCTGAAGTTGCAGCTACAATGGCAGCAGCCTTGAATAACTAATAATAAAAAGGAAGCTGAAGTGCTTCCTTTTTTCTATGCAGTAGATTCCTATAGGGAAAGAATTCTACTTTTCAAGATATAAATAAAAAGCCCTATAAAAAGGGCTAAGTGCATTTAGGAGACTACACTTCAAATTCATAAAGTGCTGTAGAGAGATAACGTTCACCGTTATCTGGTGCTAGAGCAAGAACCTTTTTACCTGTACCTAATTTCTTGGCAACCTCGATGGCTCCGTAGATAGCTGCAGCTGAAGAAATCCCTACAAGAAATCCTTCTTTTCCACCAATTTCACGGCCGAGTGCGAGAGCATCGTCTGATGTTACACGAACGATACCATCATAGGCTTTTGTATCAAGTGTATCAGGAATAAATCCAGCTGAGATACCTTGAATTTTGTGAGGGCCAGGTTTTTCACCAGATAGAATAGCAGATTCATCTGCTTCTACCGCAAAAACTTGAATGTTAGAATTTGCTGATTTGAGTGCATGAGAAACACCAGAAATCGTTCCACCGGTACCCACTCCAGCAACAAAGGCATCTAGTCCATCTTTACCGAAAGCAGCTAGTATTTCAGCTCCTGTTGTTCTTTCGTGTACTTCTGGATTAGCTGGATTGTCAAATTGAAGAGGAAGGAAACCATCACGTTCAGCAGCGATTTCTTGAGCCTTAGCAATAGCGCCTTTCATTCCCTCACTACCAGGAGTTAGGACGAGTTCAGCACCATAAGCTTGGATAATCTTACGTCGTTCTACACTCATAGTTTCAGGCATAACGATGACGACTTTATACCCTTTAGCAGCACCTACCCATGAAAGTCCAATACCAGTGTTTCCACTTGTTGCTTCAACAATTGTAGAACCTGGTTTCAGAATACCGTCTTGTTCAGCTTTTTCAATCATGCTAAGAGCAATACGATCTTTTACAGAAGAACCAGGGTTGAATGCTTCAAGCTTTACATAGACGTCCGCAGCCCCTTCTGGTACGATGTTGTTGAGTTTAACAATCGGAGTTTGACCGATTAATTCAGTAATATTGTTATAAATAGACATATGAATACCTCTTTGTATAAGATATTTCTAGTATAACGCTATCTATATCATTTGTAAAATATAGAAATCCTATCGAAGTGATAGGATTTTTTTATATCACAGGTCCAAGTCATTAATTTTCAAGCGATTGTGATAAGCTAATTCTAATAAATAGGTATAAAGTGGAACGATATCCGTTTTCTTAGGAAATTCAAATTTATGAGAACTAAAATGTTCATTATGTGCTTTTAGAAAGACATTCTCTAAATAAGTAATAGTAATTTCACTATCATCTATACCTGCTCCTGCAGTTTCCATTTCAACGTTAACAATGTTCATCAAAAAGATTGATTTAATAGACATCTTACGACCGGTAGCGCCTTGTTTATCTGTAAAGATAATGCGGATATTTGTAAATATAATTGAGTCACGAATCAGTTTATATCCACTTTGAATTTCTTCATTTTCTAGTAGATATTGTCCATATTCTTTGATAAGAGTTTCTTTGTTTTGCTCGCTAAAGTTACCAGCAAGTCCTTGAATGAATTTACCAAATGCCATATTTTTCTCCTTTGTTTACACTAAATTTACAGGAACTTCAACTTCTCGTAAACCTTGATCAGTTAAAGTAACTTTTCCATTAAAAAACTCCACCAGTGCAGCTTTAATAGTTTCTTTTTCTTCTTTATCAACATAAATCATCGTATCGACTTGATCTGTAAAGTTTGTATCCAGTTCCATGAGATTATGTTCTTTAAGGAAGTTACTGTACTCTTGGTACTGAGCGTAAGACATTTGAATAGCAATGCCAGCTTGTTCCTTTATTTCAATGATGCCAATTTCTTTGATAGCTAAGGCAACACTGCCAGCGTAAGCACGAATCAATCCTCCAGCGCCTAGTTTAATGCCACCAAAGTAGCGTGTCACTACCACACAGACATTAGTAAGATTGTGATTTTCTAGTACCCCAAGCATGGGAACGCCAGCAGTACCACTAGGCTCACCATCATCACTTGTCCGTTTGATTTCACTACGTTCTCCAATAATGAAGGCAGAGCAGTTGTGCGTAGCTTTGTAGTGCTCTTTCTTGATGGCAGTAATGAAGTCACGAGCCTCTTCTTCGCTATAAACACGCTTGGCATGACAGATAAAGCGGGATTTTTTGATTTCTTCTTGGACTTGTCCGTCCTCTTTAATTGTTCTAAATTCCATGATTTAATTGTACTAAAAAATCATCTAAAGCGCTAGGTTTTTACGAATAAAGAAGTATGAAAGTAAATCCAAATTATCTCGGTCGTTTGTTTACTGAGAATGAATTAACTAAAGAGGAACGTCAGTTGGCGGAGAAACTTCCAGCAATGAGAAAGGAGAAAGGGAAACTTTTCTGTCAACGTTGTGATAGTGCTATTTTAGATGAATGGTATTTGCCCATCGGTGCTTACTATTGTAGGGAGTGTTTACTGATGAATCGAGTCAGGAGTGATCAAGCTTTATACTATTTTCCGCAGGAGGATTTTCTGAAGCAAGATGTTCTTAAATGGCGTGGTCAATTAACCCCTTTTCAAGAGAAGGTATCAGAGGGACTGATTCGAGCAGTAGACAAGCGGGAGCCAACCTTGGTTCACGCTGTAACAGGAGCTGGAAAGACAGAAATGATTTATCAAGTAGTAGCTAAAGTGATCAATGCGGGTGGTGCAGTATGCTTGGCTAGTCCTCGCATAGATGTTTGTTTGGAGCTGTACAAGCGCCTGCAAGATGATTTTGCTTGCGAGATATCTTTACTACACGGAGAATCAGAGCCGTATTTTCGAACACCACTAGTTGTTGCGACGATCCATCAGTTATTGAAGTTTTATCAAGCTTTTGATTTGCTGATAGTGGATGAAGTAGATGCCTTTCCTTATGTTGACAATCCCATGCTTTACCATGCTGTCAAGAATAGTGTAAAGGAGAATGGATTGAGAATCTTTTTAACAGCAACTTCTACAGATGAGTTAGATAGGAAGGTTCGCATCGGAGAATTAAAACGATTAAGTTTGCCAAGACGATTTCATGGAAATCCTTTGATTATTCCTAAACCTGTCTGGTTATTCGATTTTAATCACTGTTTAGAGAAAAGTCGGTTGTCACCAAAGCTAAAGTCTTATATTGAGAAGCAGAGAAAGACAGCTTATCCTTTACTCATTTTTGCATCAGAAATTAAGAGAGGGGAGCAATTAAAAGAAGTCTTACAGAAGGAATTTCCGCATGAGAAAATTGGTTTTGTGTCTTCTATCACAGAAAATCGATTAGAGCAGGTACAAGCTTTTCGAGAAGGAGAACTGACAATACTTATCAGTACGACAATATTGGAGCGTGGAGTTACCTTCCCTTGTGTAGATGTTTTCGTAGTAGAGGCCAATCATCGTTTGTTTACCAAGTCTAGTTTGATTCAGATTGGTGGACGAGTTGGACGAAGCATGGATAGACCGACAGGAGATTTGCTTTTCTTTCATGACGGATTAAATGATTCAATCAAGAAGGCAATTAAGGAAATTCAGCAGATGAACAAGGAGGCAGGCTTATGAAGTGTTTGTTATGTGGGCAGACTATGAAGACTGTTTTAACTTTTAGTAGTCTCTTACTTCTGAAGAATGATGACTCTTGTCTTTGTTCAGACTGTAATTCTACTTTTGAGAGGATTGGAGAAGAGCACTGTCCAAATTGTATGAAAACAGATTTGTCAACAAAGTGTCAAGATTGTCAATTTTGGTGTAAAGAAGGAGTTGAGGTCAGTCATAGAGCGATTTTTATTTACAATCAAGCTATGAAGGATTTTTTCAGTCGGTATAAGTTTGATGGAGACTTCCTTTTAAGAAAAGTTTTCGCTTCATTTTTAAGTGAGGAGTTGAAAAAGTACAAAGAGTATCAATTTGTTGTAATTCCCCTAAGTCCTGAAAGATTGCTTGACAGAGGATTTAATCAGGTTGAAGGTTTAGTTGAAGCAGCAGGTTTCAAGTATCTGGATTTATTAGAGAAAAGAGAAGAGAGAGCTAGTTCTTCTAAAAGTCGCTCAGAACGCTTGACGACAGAACTTCCTTTCTTTATTAAAAGTGGAGTCACTATTCCTAAAAAAATCCTACTTATAGATGACATTTACACTACTGGAACAACTATAAATCGTGTGAAGAAACTGTTGGAAGAGGCTGGTGCTGAAGATGTAAAAACATTTTCCCTTGTAAGATGAGGAAAAAATTTGCAAAACTAAAATGAAAGCGTTATAATGAAATCAGAAAAACAAAAATGTTTAGAAAGAAGGTACTCATATGATTAAATATAGTATCCGTGGTGAAAACCTAGAAGTAACAGAAGCAATTCGTGATTATGTAGTTTCTAAACTCGAAAAGATCGAAAAGTATTTTCAAGCTGAACAAGAGTTGGATGCTCGAGTTAACTTGAAGGTGTATCGTGAAAAAACGGCTAAAGTGGAGGTGACGATTCCGCTTGGCTCAATTACTCTTCGTGCAGAAGATGTGTCTCAAGATATGTATGGTTCAATTGACCTTGTAACTGATAAAATTGAACGTCAGATTCGTAAAAATAAAACAAAAATCGAGCGTAAAAATAAAAACAAGGTAGCAACTAGTCAATTATTTACAGATGCTTTGGTGGAAGATACAAATGTTGTCCAATCTAGAGTGGTTCGTTCAAAACAAATTGATTTAAAACCAATGGATTTGGAAGAAGCTATTCTACAGATGGATTTGTTGGGACATGATTTTTTTATCTATGTGGATGTTGAAGATCAGACAACCAATGTGATTTATCGTCGTGAGGATGGCGAAATTGGTTTGTTAGAAGTTAAAGAATCTTAATTTCAATATGTGTAAAGGAAGGTTTACTGAATTGTAAACCTCCTTTTTCTTATAATTGATAGAATTACTGATTACACCTTTAAAAAGTCGCTTTTTGGTGGTTATTATGGTATAATGGGTGCCAAGAGGTTTGGAATGAAAAAATTTTATGTAAGTCCTATTTTCCCCTTAATATTAGGAATAGTGGCGTTCGGAGTGCTATCTGTGCAACTTGTTTTTGTAACGAATACACTGGTAACGCTATTTCTTTTGCTACTTATTTTGGGTTCATATAGTTTATTATTCATCCATCAGAGAGACTACTACTCAAAGAGTGAAGTAGAACAAATCCAGTATGTAAACCACCAAGCTGAAGAAAGTTTGACAACCTTGTTAGAACAGATGCCTGTCGGAGTTATTAAATTAGACTTGTCGTCAGGTGAAGTTGAATGGTTTAATCCTTATGCTGAATTGATTTTGACTAATGAAGTGGGCGAGATTGATGTTGCATTAATTCAAACAATTATCAAGGCATCGGTAGGAAATCCAGGTTCTTATGCTACCTTGGGTGAGACCCGCTATTCGGTTCATATGGACAAGGTGTCTGGAGTTCTTTACTTCTTTGATGTGTCTGGAGAATACGAAGCGACTGTTGAGTTAGTAACGAGTCGACCTGTGATTGGGGTCGTTTCCGTTGACAACTATGATGATTTAGAAGATGAAACATCGGAGTCTGATATCAGTCATATCAATAGTTTTGTAGCCAATTTTGTTTCAGAATTTGCTGGTAAACATGCCATGTTCTCCCGTCGAGTAAGTATGGATCGCTTTTATCTATTTACGGACTACACGGTGCTTGAGGGATTGATGAACGATAAATTTTCTGTTATTGATTCTTTCAGAGAAGAGTCGAAACAGAGACAGTTGCCATTGACCTTAAGTATGGGCTTTTCTTATGGTGATGGAAATCATGATGAGATAGGGAAAGTTGCATTGCTCAACTTAAACTTGGCTGAAGTACGTGGTGGCGACCAGGTGGTTGTCAAGGAGAATGACGAAACGAAAAATCCCGTTTATTTTGGTGGTGGATCTGCGGCGTCAATCAAGCGTACAAGGACACGTACGCGCGCTATGATGACAGCTATTTCAGATAAAATTAGAAGTGTAGATCAGGTTTTTGTAGTTGGTCACAAAAATCTTGATATGGATGCTTTGGGTTCTGCTGTAGGTATGCAGTTATTTGCTAGTAATGTGACAGAAAATAGTTATGCTCTTTATGATGAAAATCAGATGTCTCCGGATATTGAACGAGCTGTTTCATTCTTAGAAAAAGAAGGAGTTACGAAGTTGTTGTCTGTTAAGGATGCAATGGGGATGGTGACCAATCGTTCTTTGTTGATTCTTGTAGACCATTCAAAGACAGCCTTAACTTTATCAAAAGCTTTTTATGATTTATTTACCCAAACCATCGTCATCGACCACCACAGACGGGATCAGGATTTTCCAGATAATGCGGTTATTACTTATATCGAAAGTGGTGCAAGTAGTGCCAGTGAGTTGGTAACGGAATTGATTCAGTTCCAGAATTCTAAGAAAAATCGTTTGAGTCGTATGCAAGCAAGTGTCTTGATGGCTGGTATGATGTTGGATACTAAAAATTTCACCTCACGAGTGACTAGTCGGACATTTGATGTTGCTAGCTATCTCAGAACGAGAGGAAGTGATAGTATTGCTATCCAAGAAATTGCTGCGACAGATTTTGAAGAATATCGTGAGGTCAATGAACTGATTTTACAGGGGCGTAAATTAGGTTCAGATGTACTAATAGCAGAGGCTAAGGACTCGAAATGCTATGATACAGTTGTTATTAGTAAGGCAGCAGATGCCATGTTAGCTATGTCAGGTATTGAAGCGAGTTTTGTTCTTGCGAAGAATACACAAGGATTTATCTCTATCTCAGCTCGCAGTCGTAGTAAGCTGAATGTACAACGGATTATGGAAGAGCTGGGAGGTGGAGGCCACTTTAATTTGGCAGCAGCTCAAATTAAGGATTCAACCTTGTCAGAAGCAGGGGAAAAACTGACAGAAATTGTATTAAATGAAATAAAGGAAAAGGAGAAAGAAGAATGAAAGTAATCTTTTTAGCAGATGTTAAAGGAAAAGGTAAAAAAGGCGAAATTAAGGAAGTACCAACAGGGTATGCGCAAAACTTTCTTATCAAAAAGAGTCTAGCCAAAGAAGCGACTGCTCAAGCTGTAGGTGAACTTCGTGGTAAACAAAAATCTGAAGAAAAAGCTCATGCTGAGATGATTGCAGAAGCAAAAGCAATTAAAGCTCAACTAGAAGCAGAGGAAACTATTGTAGAATTTGTTGAAAAAGTTGGTCCAGATGGTCGTACCTTTGGTTCCATTACCAATAAGAAAATTGCAGAAGAATTGCAAAAGCAATTTGGAATTAAGATTGATAAACGTCATATCCAAGTACAAGCTCCGATTCGAGCAGTTGGTTTGATTGATGTACCAGTGAAAATCTATCAAGATATTACAAGTGTAATCAATCTTCGTGTGAAAGAAGGGTAAATTTACACTTTCTTGACAAGATTGTAAAAGGAAGGGAAGTCTGATGGCAGAAGTAGAAGAGTTACGAGTACAACCTCAAGATATCTTAGCTGAGCAATCCGTTTTAGGGGCTATCTTTATTGACGAGAGTAAGCTTGTTTTTGTGCGAGAATATATTGAGTCTAGGGACTTTTTTAAGTATGCCCATCGTTTGATTTTCCAAGCTATGGTCGACTTATCCGATCGTGGCGATGCTATAGATGCAACAACGGTTCGTACCATTCTTGATAATCAAGGTGATTTACAGAATATTGGTGGCCTGTCTTACTTGGTTGAGATTGTCAATTCTGTGCCAACTTCTGCTAATGCGGAGTATTATGCTAAGATTGTTGCAGAGAAGGCCATGCTACGTCGATTAATCTCCAAGTTGACAGAGTCTGTCAATCAAGCTTACGAGGCTTCGCAACCAGCTGATGAAATCATTGCTCAGGCAGAAAAAGGCCTGATTGATGTCAGCGAAAATGCAAATCGAAGTGGATTTAAGAACATTCGAGATGTGTTGAATATCAACTTCGGAAATCTGGAAGCTCGCTCGCAACAAACGACCGATATTACAGGTATTGCGACAGGCTATCGTGACTTGGATCATATGACGACTGGACTTCATGAGGAGGAGTTGATTATCCTAGCAGCCCGTCCAGCTGTTGGTAAGACAGCCTTTGCCTTGAATATTGCTCAGAATATTGGGACTAAGTTGGACAAAACAGTTGCTATTTTTTCACTGGAAATGGGTGCGGAAAGTCTAGTGGACCGTATGTTAGCGGCAGAAGGTTTGGTAGAATCGCATTCTATCCGTACGGGTCAATTGACTGATGAGGAGTGGCAAAAATATACCATTGCTCAAGGAAATCTAGCTAATGCAAGTATCTATATCGATGATACGCCAGGGATTCGGATTACAGAGATTCGTTCTCGTTCTCGTAAACTGGCTCAAGAAACTGGAAATCTTGGCTTGATTTTAATAGACTATTTGCAGCTTATCACGGGAACTGGTCGGGAAAATCGTCAACAAGAGGTTTCAGAAATTTCACGTCAGTTGAAAATTTTAGCTAAGGAACTGAAGGTTCCAGTAATCGCTCTAAGTCAGCTTTCTCGTGGTGTAGAACAACGTCAGGATAAGAGACCGGTCTTGTCTGATATTCGTGAATCTGGGTCTATTGAGCAGGACGCTGATATTGTAGCCTTTCTTTATCGCGACGATTACTATGAGCGTGGTGGTGAAGAAGAGGAAGGAATGCCGAATAATAAGGTAGAAGTTATTATCGAGAAAAACCGTAGTGGAGCTCGTGGAACGGTGGAATTAATTTTCCAAAAAGAATACAATAAATTTTCAAGTATCTCAAAGAGGGAGGCATAAGATGTCAGATGCATTTACAGATGTAGCCAAGATGAAAAAAATCAAAGAAGAAATCAAGGCACATGAGGGTCAAGTCGTAGAAATGACTTTGGAGAATGGTCGTAAGCGCCAAAAAAATAGATTGGGTAAGCTAATTGAGGTTTATCCATCCCTATTTATCGTTGAATTTGGAAACGTTGAAGGAGATAAACAAGCTAATGTTTACGTTGAATCCTTTACTTACTCAGATATCCTTACAGAAAAGAATTTGATTCATTATCTTGACTAAAGTGAGAAATTTTCTCACTTTTTCTTTTTTTCTCCGAATAGTTTAAGTGAAGGTAATCTTCGATTTATATTATTTTTCAAGGAGGAAGAATGAAAATTTCACCATTTAAAGTAGCAGAGACAAGATTTTCTTTCAGAAAATCAGCTAAAAAGGTTGTTCCCTTTTTAGTAGTAGGATTGATGTTAGCAGCGGGTAATAGTGTATATGCCTATTCCGGAGGAAATGGATCGATTGCGCGTGGGGATGATTATCCTGCTCATTATAAAAATGGGAGCCAGGAGATTGATAAGTGGCGCATGTATTCTCGTCAGTGTACTTCTTTTGCAGCCTTTCGTTTGAGTAATGTCAATGGTTTTGAGATTCCGGCTGCTTATGGGAATGCGAATGAATGGGGCTATCGTGCTCGTCGTGAAGGTTATCGTGTCGATAATACACCAACGATTGGCTCTATTGCTTGGTCTACTGCAGGAACTTATGGTCATGTTGCTTGGGTGTCAAATGTAATAGGAGATGAGATTGAGATTGAAGAATACAATTATGGAATAAGGGAATCTTACAACAAGCGCATCGTGAAGGCAAATACTATGACGGGGTTTATTCATTTTAAAGATTTAGCTGGTGGCAGTGTTGGGAATAGTCAATCCTCAGTTTCAACAGGAGGAACACATTATTTTAAGACTAAGGCTGCTATCAAAAATCAGCCTCTAGCTAGCGCAACTGCGATTGATTACTATTATCCTGGGGAGAATGTTCATTATGATCAAATTCTCGAAAAAGATGGGTACAAGTGGTTGAGTTATACGGCTTATAACGGAAGTCGTCGTTATATCCAGCTAGAGGGAGTAACCTCTTCACAGAATTATCAGAATCAATCAGGAAATAGCTCTAACTATGGATCCAATAACAGTTCAACTGTCGGTTGGAAGAAAATAAATGGTAGTTGGTATCATTTCAAATCAAATGGGTCTAAATCAACAGGCTGGCTGAAAGATGGTTCTAGCTGGTATTATTTGAAATCATCTGGTGAAATGCAGACAGGATGGTTAAAGGAAAATGGTCTGTGGTATTATTTGGATAGTTCAGGTGCAATGAAAACGGGCTGGTACCAAGTATCTGGTAAGTGGTATTATTCTTACTCTTCAGGCGCCTTAGCTGTTAATACGACGGTGGATGGCTACAGAGTAAATAGTGATGGAGAACGAGTATAGAAAATGGGAGTAGGAAATTTTTCCTACTTTTTCTGTAAGCAGTTTCCTTGACATTTTTTTGGTTTTGCGCTATCATATGTCCATATAATATATGGGAGTCTGTGTACAGTCTGAGAGGAAGCGTTAAGCTTCGACCGCACCTGATCTGGGTAATGCCAGCGTAGGGAACGATACTTAGTCTAATCTTGACCTTTTCCATATATGGCAAAGGTTTTTCTTTTTATCAAAGGAAAACGAGAAGTGGAGGTTGTTATGAAAGCAAGCATTGCCTTGCAAGTTTTACCCCTTTCACAGGGGATTGATCGGATTGCTGTTATCGATCAGGTCATTGCCTATCTGAAAGCTCAAGAAGTGACCATGGTAGTGACACCATTTGAAACAGTTTTGGAAGGGGAGTTTGATGAGCTTATGCGCATTCTAAAAGAAGCGCTGGAAGTGGCAGGGCAGGAGGCAGACAATGTCTTTGCCAATGTCAAAATAAATGTAGGAGAGATTTTAAGTATTGATGAGAAACTTGAAAAGTATACTGAGACGACACATTAGTCTGTTGGGCTTTCTAGGGATCTTGTCAATCTGGCAGCTAGCAGGGTTGCTTAAACTTCTCCCCAAGTTTATCCTGCCGACACCTCTTGAAATCCTCCAGTCTTTTGTGCGTGATAGAGAATTTCTCTGGCACCACAGCTGGGCGACCTTGAGAGTGGCTTTGCTGGGGTTGGTTCTGGGAGTTTTGATTGCCTGTCTCATGGCTGTGCTTATGGATAGTTTGACTTGGCTCAATGACCTGATTTACCCTATGATGGTGGTTGTTCAGACCATTCCGACCATTGCCATAGCCCCTATCCTGGTTTTGTGGCTCGGTTATGGGATTTTGCCCAAGATTGTCTTGATTATCTTAACGACAACCTTCCCCATCATCGTCAGCATTTTGGACGGTTTTAGGCATTGTGACAAGGATATGCTGACCTTGTTTAGTCTGATGCGGGCCAAACCTTGGCAAATCCTTTGGCATTTTAAAATCCCAGTCAGTCTGCCTTACTTTTATGCAGGTCTGAGGGTCAGTGTCTCCTACGCTTTTATCACAACAGTAGTATCTGAGTGGTTGGGAGGCTTTGAAGGACTAGGTGTCTACATGATTCAGTCCAAGAAATTGTTTCAGTATGATACCATGTTCGCTATTATTATTCTGGTATCGATTATCAGCCTTCTTGGTATGAAATTGGTCGATGTCAGCGAGAAATATGTTATTAAATGGAAACGTTCGTAGAATTAGAATGTTTCGGAAAAAGAAAAGAGGAAATCAAAATGAAAAAAACATGGAAAGTGTTTTTAACTGTTTTAACAGCTCTTGTAGCTGTTGTGCTTGTGGCCTGTGGTCAAGGAACTGCTTCCAAGGACAACAAAGAAGCAGAACTTAAGAAGATTGACTTTATCCTAGACTGGACACCAAATACCAACCACACAGGGCTTTATGTGGCTAAGGAAAAAGGCTACTTCAAGGAAGCTGGGGTGGATGTTGATTTGAAATTGCCACCAGAAGAAAGTTCTTCTGACTTGGTTATTAACGGTAAGGCACCATTTGCAGTCTATTTCCAAGACTATATGGCTAAAAAATTGGAAAAAGGGGCAGGAATTACTGCCGTTGCAGCTATCGTAGAACACAATACATCAGGAATCATCTCTCGTAAATCTGACAATGTAGCTAGTCCAAAAGACTTGGTTGGTAAGAAATACGGAACTTGGAATGACCCAACTGAACTTGCTATGTTGAAAACCTTGGTAGAATCTCAAGGTGGAGACTTTGAGAAGGTTGAAAAAATACCAAATAACGACTCAAACTCAATCACACCGATTGCCAATGGAGTATTTGACACTGCTTGGATCTACTATGGATGGGATGGAATTCTTGCCAAATCTCAAGGTGTAGACGCTAACTTTATGTACTTGAAAGACTACGTTAAAGAATTTGACTATTACTCACCAGTCATCATTGCTAACAACGACTACCTCAAAGACAACAAAGAAGAAGCACGTAAAGTCATCCAAGCTATCAAAAAAGGCTACCAATATGCCATGGAGCATCCAGAAGAAGCAGCTGATATCCTCATCAAAAATGCACCTGAACTTAAGGAAAAACGTGACTTTGTCATCGAATCTCAAAAATACTTGTCAAAAGAATACGCAAGCGACAAGGAAAAATGGGGGCAATTTGATGCGGCTCGCTGGAATGCCTTCTACAAATGGGATAAAGAAAATGGTATCCTTAAAGAAGACTTGACAGACAAAGGCTTCACCAACGAATTTGTGAAATAATGACAGAAATTAGACTAGAACACGTCAGTTATGCCTATGGTCAAGAGAGGATTTTAGAGGATATCAATCTGAAAGTGACTTCAGGTGAAGTGGTTTCTATCCTAGGCCCAAGTGGTGTTGGTAAGACTACGCTTTTCAACTTAATTGCGGGGATTTTAGAAGTTCAGTCAGGGAGAATTGTCCTTGATGGTGAAGAAAATCCCAAGGGGCGGGTGAGTTATATGTTGCAAAAGGATCTGCTCTTGGAACACAAGACGGTGCTTGGTAATATCATTCTGCCCCTCTTGATTCAAAAGGTGGATAAGGCAGAAGCTATTGCTCGCTCAGATGAAATTCTTGCGACCTTCCAGTTGACAGCTGTAAGAGATAAATACCCTCATGAACTCAGTGGTGGGATGCGCCAGCGTGTGGCCTTGCTCCGGACCTACCTTTTCGGGCACAAGCTCTTTCTCTTGGATGAGGCCTTTAGCGCCTTGGATGAGATGACCAAGATGGAACTACACGCTTGGTACCTTGAGATTCACAAGCAGTTGCAGCTAACAACCTTGATCATCACGCATAGTATCGAGGAGGCCCTCAGTCTCAGCGACCGCATCTATATCTTGAAAAATCGCCCTGGGCAGATTGTTTCAGAAATTAAACTAGATTGGTCTGAAGATGAGGACAAGGAAGTCCAAAAGATTGCCTACAAACGTCAAATCTTGGCAGAATTAGGCTTAGATAAGTAGAAAAATAGGGAGTTGGTGAAGATTATCCTTTACCAGCGCCCTTTTTCTTTTAAAAATGAGAAAATTTCGGTATAATAGTCAAAGATAGTCAAGGTTTAAAGAGAGAGGTGGGTTTGTAATGAGATTTAAAAATACATCGGATCATATTGAGGCCTACATCAAGGCGATTTTAGATCAATCTGGTATCGTGGAGTTGCAACGTAGTCAGTTGGCAGATACTTTTCAGGTTGTTCCCAGTCAGATTAACTATGTGATCAAGACACGCTTTACGGAAAGTAGGGGCTACTTGGTTGAAAGTAAGCGTGGTGGCGGAGGCTACATTCGTATAGGACGGATTGAGTTTTCTAGTCATCATGAAATGCTCAGGGAGCTTCTTTACTCAATTGGTGAGCGGGTCAGTCAAGAAATTTATGAAGATATTCTCCAGCTTTTGGTTGAGCAGGAATTGATGACCAAGCAGGAGATGAATTTGCTAGTATCAGTAGCTTTGGATCGCGTTTTAGGAGAAGAAGCTCCAGTTGTTCGTGCAAACATGCTACGACAGGTCATACAAGAGGTAGATAGAAAAGGGAAGTAAGATGAACTATTCAAAAGCATTGAATGAATGTATCGAAAGTGCCTACATGGTTGCTGGCCATTTTGGAGCTCGTTACCTAGAGTCTTGGCACTTGTTGATTGCCATGTCCAACCACAGTTATAGTGTGGCAGGGGCAACTTTAAATGATTATCCATATGAGATGGACCGTTTAGAAGAGGTCGCTTTGGAACTGACTGAAACGGACTATAGCCAGGATGAAACCTTTACGGAATTGCCGTTTTCTCATCGTTTGCAGGTCCTTTTTGATGAAGCAGAGTATGTAGCGTCAGTGGTTCATGCTAAGGTGCTGGGGACGGAGCACGTCCTTTATGCGATTTTGCATGATGGCAATGCCTTGGCGACTCGTATCTTGGAGAGGGCTGGTTTTTCTTATGAAGACAAGAAAGATCAGGTTAAGATTGCTGCCCTACGTCGAAATCTAGAAGAACGTGCAGGCTGGACTCGTGAAGACCTCAAGGCTTTACGCCAACGCCATCGTACAGTAGCTGATAAGCAAAATTCTATGGCCAATATGATGGGCATGCCGCAGACTCCGAGCGGTGGTCTCGAGGACTATACGCATGATTTGACAGAGCAAGCGCGTTCTGGCAAGTTAGAACCAGTCATCGGTCGGGACAAGGAAATCTCACGTATGATTCAAATCTTGAGCCGTAAGACCAAGAACAATCCTGTTTTGGTTGGGGATGCTGGTGTCGGGAAAACAGCTCTGGCGTTTGGTCTTGCTCAGCGTATTGCTAGTGGGGATGTGCCTGCGGAAATGGCTAAGATGCGCGTGTTAGAGCTTGATTTGATGAATGTCGTTGCAGGGACACGCTTCCGTGGTGACTTTGAAGAACGCATGAACAATATCATCAAGGATATTGAAGAAGATGGTCAAGTTATCCTCTTTATCGATGAACTTCACACTATCATGGGTTCTGGTAGTGGGATTGATTCAACTCTGGATGCGGCCAATATCTTGAAGCCAGCCTTGGCGCGTGGAACCTTGAGAACGGTTGGTGCGACCACTCAGGAAGAATATCAAAAACACATCGAAAAAGATGCGGCCCTTTCTCGTCGTTTCGCTAAAGTGACGATTGAAGAACCAAGTGTGGCAGACAGCATGACCATTTTGCAAGGTTTGAAGGCGACTTATGAGAAACATCACCGGGTGCAAATCACAGATGAAGCGGTTGAAACAGCCGTCAAGATGGCTCATCGTTACTTGACTAGTCGTCATTTGCCAGACTCTGCTATTGATCTCTTAGATGAAGCGGCAGCAACAGTGCAAAATAAAACTAAAAATGTAAAAGCAGACGATTCAGGTTTGAGTCCAGCTGACAAGGCCTTGATGGATGGCAAGTGGAAACAGGCAGCTCAGCTAATCGCAAAAGAAGAGGAAGTGCCTGTCTATAAAGACTTGGTGACAGAGTCTGATATTTTGACTACCTTGAGTCGCTTGTCAGGTATTCCAGTCCAAAAACTGACTCAGACTGATGCTAAGAAATACTTAAACTTGGAAGCTGAACTGCACAAACGTGTCATCGGTCAAGATCAAGCAGTTTCAAGCATTAGCCGTGCCATTCGCCGCAATCAGTCAGGGATTCGCAGTCACAAGCGTCCGATTGGTTCCTTTATGTTCCTAGGACCTACAGGTGTCGGTAAGACCGAATTGGCCAAGGCTCTGGCAGAAGTACTCTTTGATGACGAATCAGCCCTTATCCGCTTTGATATGAGTGAGTATATGGAGAAATTCGCAGCCAGCCGTCTCAACGGAGCTCCTCCAGGCTATGTGGGTTATGAAGAAGGTGGGGAGTTGACCGAGAAGGTTCGCAACAAACCCTATTCCGTTCTCCTTTTTGACGAGGTAGAGAAGGCCCATCCAGACATCTTTAATGTTCTCTTGCAGGTCTTGGATGACGGTGTCTTGACCGATAGCAAGGGACGCAAGGTTGACTTTTCAAATACCATTATCATCATGACGTCAAACCTTGGTGCGACAGCCCTTCGGGATGACAAGACTGTCGGATTTGGGGCTAAGGACATTCGTTTTGACCAGGAAAATATGGAAAAACGAATCTTTGAAGAGCTGAAAAAAGCTTATAGACCTGAGTTTATCAACCGTATTGATGAAAAGGTGGTCTTCCATAGCTTATCTAGCGACCATATGCAGGAAGTAGTGAAGATTATGGTCAAACCTTTAGTAGCAAGTTTGGCTGAAAAAGGTATTGACTTGAAATTACAAGCTTCCGCACTGAAATTGCTGGCAAATCAAGGATATGACCCAGAGATGGGAGCTCGTCCACTTCGCAGAACCCTGCAAACAGAAGTGGAAGACAAGTTGGCAGAACTTCTTCTCAAGGGAGAATTAGAGGCAGGCAGCACACTTAAGATTGGTGTCAAAGCAGGCCAGTTAAAATTTGATATTGCATAAAAATGGAGAATCAGGAGCAATCTTGATTCTCTTTTTTCTAGTTTTTTATAAAAAACTATTGACAAAACAAAAATATAGTTTATAATAAAAACATAGATAATAAAAATATAAAAAATTATAAAAAGATAATAGGTTTATGAAAAAGAAAACAGCAGTGGTATTTGGAACCTTTGCTCCGCTTCATCAAGGACATATCGATCTAATCCAGCGAGCGAAGCGGCAGTGTGATCAGGTCTGGGTTGTCGTTTCAGGCTATGAGGGAGATCGAGGGGAGCAGGTAGGCTTAACGCTTCAAAAAAGATTTCGCTATATTAGAGAGGCTTTTCGTGATGACGAGTTGACCTCCGTTTGCAAGTTAGATGAGACTAATCTTCCCCGTTACCCTATGGGCTGGCAGGAGTGGTTGGACCAAATGTTAGCGGAGATTTCCTATGATGAAACCCAGCAAGAGCTGATCTTTTTTGTAGGAGAAGCAGACTATCAGCAAGAATTATCTAAACGTGGATTTGGCACTGTCTTGCAAGAAAGAAAGTTCGGTATCTCAGCGACTATGATTCGAGAAAATCCAAGCAAATATTGGAAAAACATCGCTCAGCCCTTCCGTCGTCAGTTTACAAAGAAAGTATTGATTATGGGGAGTGCCAGCAATGGGAAGACCACTCTGGCCAAGGATTTGGCAAGGTATTACGATGCACCCGTCAGTTTGGAATACGCACATGAGTACCAGATTAAAAACAATGTCCGCGACGATGAATTGACTCCAAAAGATTACTATTATCTCCTGTTGGGGCAGTATGACCAGACCTCTAAGTTAATTGACAGTAATGCCAATAGGGGATTGGTGATAGCTGACACCAACTCCTTAGTAACTAAGGGCTACTATGATTATTACATGGAGACCGAGGACCAAGGGGACTTATCAGGAGAAACCTTTGATAATCTCTTTGTTTCGATCTTGGCTAAGGAAAAATGGGACTTGATTCTCTTTGTGCAACCGGTCGGCTCCTATGTCAATGACGGATTTAGAGATATGACTATGGCAGAAGACCATATTCGTCATAGTTTTTCCCAGCATTTGGACCATATGAGAGAGCGATATTTAACCACCATTCCACTAGTTTATCTAGCTGAGGATTACCTAGGCAATTATGAAGCAGCCAAAGTGGCTATTGATGCCATTTACCAAGCAGATTAGGAGAAAATTATGAAAAAACTAACTGAAAAAATCACACAATTTATCGAAAACTTTAAAAATGTTCATGCAGAAGCTCGTAAGATTAGTTTTGCAGGAGCCATGCGCTTGCTCTGGAAAGATCTCTTTGTCGGCCGTAGCCTTTTCCAGTGGTTATATCTCATCGCTTTGTCAAGTGTTCCCTTGATCTTGGAATTCACGCAAAATGCGGAAACTCATGACTGGCTGAGCTTGTTTGCCTCTTGGACGGGGATTGTCTGTGTTATCTTGGTGGCAGAAGGGCGTGCAAGCAATTATCTCTTTGGGGCCATTAACTCGGCGATCTATTTGATTTTGGCTATGAATGCGACTTTTTATGGCGAAGTTTTGACGACCGTTTACTTCTTTGTCATGCAGCCGATTGGCCTCTATGCTTGGCTGTCCAATCGTATCAATGACCAAGGAAAAGCAGAAGAATCTCACTTTGAAGCTAAGAAATTATCTGTGCTTGACTGGCTCAAGTACTTGGCCTTGACTGCTATCATTTGGATTGGTATGGGCTTGGCTTACCAAAGTATCCATAGTGCTCGCCCTTTCCGTGATAGTGTTACCGATGCGACCAATGGTGTTGGTCAGCTCTTGATGACACGTCTCTACCGTGAGCAATGGATTTTCTGGATTGCAACCAATCTCTTTAGTATTTACCTCTGGTGGGGTGAAAATATCCACATCCAAGGGATGTACTGGGTTTACACACTCAATAGTCTAGTAGGTTGGTACCAATGGACCAAGGCAGTTCGTAAGGAGGCATAAAATGACGGACACGATGATTCCAGCAGGGATGACGGAAAAAGAATATTTTGAAATTCATGCAAGTCAGGAAGAGTTTTTAGATTGGTATCACAAACAGGAACTCCCTCAATACGAAAAACCAAGTGTGACGGTGGATATGGTAGCCTACTGCTTTGTCGAAGGAAAGATCAAGCTCTTATTAATTCGCCGCAAGGCTCACCCTTATCAAAACTGTTTGGCTCTGGTTGGAGGATTTATGGACAAGGGAGAAGATGCTACACATGCCTGTCAGCGCGAGGTGAGTGAAGAGGTTAATCTCGATCTTCCTTTGGAAAAAGTCGAGCAATTGATGACTGTGTCGACTCCTGGGCGTGACCCCCGAGGCTGGACGGTGACCATTGCTCACTTGGTGTATTTGCCTAGTCGTGCATTAGAACTGGTTCAGGCAGGTGACGATGCCAAGGATGTCGTTTTCGTAGATGTCGATTTTCAGTCGGGCAAATGCTTCTTGGAGGGAGTGGAGCTGGACGAGCAAGCCTTCGCCTTTGACCATTATGCCATTATCCAAGAATCCATCAAACGAATCCAAGGTCGACTTGACTGGAATCCGACCTTCCTTTATCTGCTGGAGGAGGAGTTCACTGTCTACGAAGGGACTGAACTGGTCAATCTTATCAACCCCGGTCGTCCAATCGTCAGCAATAACTTTCTTGTAAAATACGGAGAATATGTAGAAGAAGTCGGACTCAAACGAGTGCCTAAAAAGAAACCAAGAAAAACCTATCGATTGAAATAAAAAACGAGGTCGGGACAAAGTTCCCGACCTCTTTATGTACCATCATGAGATGGTTTTGTGTTGTGACTGCTTTTATGGGTGGCTATCTTTCTTAGAATTGCTCAACAGGTGAGTAAAAAAGTCTTTGTATCGATACTTGAGATAGTTCTCATGTAAAAATAACAAAGCGATGTAGACAATCAAAAAGATTGTAGTCAGATAGAAGACATCAAATGCAGTTCGCGCATAGTAAGTTGCTGATTGATAAGAGCCAATTGCTCCCAAAATCATCCAAGGAAGATACTTGTAATATTTGCTTAACATAAACCTATACCTCCTATATCCTAGTTCGCTATTATTATATTCCTTTGCAGTTAAAGATGCAAGCGATTACACAAGAGCGATTTAAAAAATTTTAAACAAAATAGGAATTTTTCTCTGTTTTTTCTATTAGATTACGAATAAAAGAGTAGGAGGAGTAAATGTATCTAAAGTATTTAAGATTTTTAAAATAGTTTAGATAAATTGTTGACATATTCAAATTTGAATGTTACAATTATATTACAAAAAGATTTCTTTATATTTCTAAAACATTACAAAGGAGTAGAAAAATGAAAAAGAAAACCTATATCAAATTTATGACAGCAACTGTATTGGCTTCTACCTTGCTATTAGGAGCTTGTGGAAATAAAAAGGAAACAACTCAAGCAAGCAGTTCTGCTAAGACAAGCCAGTCATCAAGTTCTAAAGCAACTTCTTCTAACAAAGAAAGCAAGACTCAGAAGTCCTCAAGTTCAGCTTCATCTGAAAAGGCTAAGGCGTCTACTGATCAATCTTCAGCAACTGCAACGCCATCACAAGCGGCACCTGCACCAGAGCAAAGACAAGGTCAAGAAGTGGCTAATCAACAGGCGGCTAGTCAACAAACTCCTGCTCAGACTTCTTCAACTCAACAGGCTCCTCAAGCCCAGTCTAACCAATCAAGCTATGATCCTACAACTGACCGCAAACTTCAAGACAAACAAGCAGAGCAAAATAAACGCTACAAGGGTGTTTTAACCATGGTAGATGGTGATTTCTCAGCTGCAGCGGGCAATTGGAAGGGAGCCAATGGCGAAACTATCACAGTTTCATCAGGTGGTCAATTTACAGTAGAATCTTCCGATGGAAAGAAAGAAAATTACTCTATCAAAGGCTATTCTTATACTCTTGATGATGGTAAGTATAACGCTAAAATTGGTGGAGGAAAAATCATCCAAATTACAACAGGAGCGGATGGTAAGGTTTCCAGTGTTGCTTTGAATCAATAATAACCCTCAGTATTTAAATTTTTACAATCAAAAACCCGTAACCTTTAAGAGAGTTACGGGTTTTAAACTATTAAGCCTTATCTAACTGCAAGAGAGCCTCAATCTCTGCTAGGGTGCTAGCTTGTGAAATGGCTCCACGTAGTTTGGCAGCGCCAGATGTTCCACGTAGGTAGTGAGGAGCGAGACCACGGAATTCACGAACTGCGACATTTTCCCCTTTGAGGTTAATCAAGCGTTTCAAGTGTTCGTAGGCAATTTTCATCTTGTCCTCAAAGGTCAAATCAGGTAGGATTTCTCCTGTTTCAAAGTAGTGGTTGATTTGGTTGAAGAGGTAGGGATTTCCCATAGCTGCACGGCCAATCATGACTGCGTCAGCACCGACTTCTTCAATGCGTTGTTTAGCTTCTTGGACTGTACGGATGTCACCGTTGGCGATGAAGGGAATCTTGGTCAGAGCTTGAGCTACGTCGTGCAAGGTCTCAAGGTCTGCGTGACCTGTATACATTTGCTCACGGGTACGGCCATGCATGGCGAGGGCAGAAACGCCTGCAGCTTCAGCAGCGAGGGCATTTTCTACTGCAAGAGCTGGGTCGGACCAGCCGGTACGCATCTTGACGGTGAGGGGAATATCAAGGACAGACTGAACCTTGTTGATAATAGAGTAAATCTTGTCTGGATCCTTGAGCCACATAGCGCCAGCTTCGTTTTTCACGATTTTGTTAACTGGGCAGCCCATGTTGATATCGACTATATCGGTCTTGGTATTTTCTTGGATGAATTCTGCTGCGCGCGCTAGGCTGTCTTCATCACTACCAAAAAGTTGGATAGAAACAGGGTTTTCACCTTCATCGATATGAAGCATGTGCAGGGTTTTTTCGTTGTTGTATTGGATTCCCTTGTCAGAGACCATTTCCATGACAACGAGTCCAGCTCCGAGCTCTTTTGCAATAGTACGAAAGGCTGAGTTTGTCACGCCAGCCATAGGTGCTAAAACGGTACGATTGGGAATCTCAACATTGCCAATCATAAAAGGTGTGTTAAGATTTGTCACGAATGAGTTCCTCCAGGTCGTTTTCATCAAAGTTGTAAGTCGTTTGGCAGAATTGACAAGTGATTTCTGCCCCATGGTCTTCCTCTTTCATTTCCTGTAAGTCTGAGCTTGGAAGGCTAGAAAGAGCGTTCATAAAGCGTTCATGGCTACAGTCACATTGGAAACGGATTTCTTCTTCAGAAAGACGCTTGTAGGCCTCGTCACCGTAGATAGCCTTGAGGAGGGCTTCGATATGGTCGTCGCTTTCCAGAAGGGTTGAGATAGCTGGCATTTCTTGGATGCGTTTTTCAAAGCGAGCAATCTCTTCTTCCTTAGCTCCTGGTAAGACTTGGACTAGGAAACCACCTGCAACCTTGACCTTGTCTTCCTCGTCCAAAAGGACATTGAGGCCGACTGCTGAAGGCGTTTGTTGGCTTTCAGTCAGGTAAAAGGCAAGATCTTCACCGATTTCCCCAGAGATAAGGGGAGTCATAGAGTTGTAAGGATTTCCAGTACCGTAGTCTGTGATAACGAGGAATTGGCCATTGCCGACAAAAGGTCCGACTAGGACTTCACCAGTTGCAGTCTTTTTGATGTCAACACCAGGATTTTGAACATAGCCTTTGACATTCCCCTTGGTATCAGCGACCGTGATAATGGCACCTAGAGAGCTAGATCCCAGCACCTTAACTGTTAGTTTGGTATTCCCTTTTTCATTGGCTGCGAGAATCTGGCTAGCGATAAGAGTTCGACCAAGCGCTACAGTTGAGCTAGCTTGGGTTTGGTGTTTTTCTTGAGCAGTACGGACGGTTTCTGTGCTATCAAGGACAAAAGCACGAAAGGCTCCGCTTTCTGATATAGTTTTAATAATTTTATCCATAGCTACTATTTTAGCATAAAAATGCCCAAAGAGGGAGCCGTGTGTTTGCTGATTTTTAGGATAATGGGCCGGGAAATCAGCATGAAAACAAAAAGAGAAACAGATTATTTCAGCATTTGTAAGATTTATGCTATGCTTAAGATAGAAAATGAAAGGGGTAACAAATGTATTTAGGAGATTTGATGGAGAAAGCCGAGTGTGGTCAATTTTCAATCCTTTCCTTTCTATTACAAGAGTCTCAGACGACCGTCAAGGCTGTAATGGAAGAAACAGGATTTTCAAAAGCAACCCTAACCAAATATGTCACCCTACTCAATGACAAGGCTTTGGATAGTGGCTTAGAGCTGACTATTCACTTAGAAGATGAAAATCTGCGTCTATCGATCGGTGCAGCTACCAAGGGGAGAGATATTCGGAGCTTGTTTTTGGAGAATGCTGTTAAATACCAGATTTTAGTTTATCTCCTCTATCATCAGCAGTTTCTAGCCCATCAGCTGGCTCAAGAATTGATGATTAGTGAGGCTACGCTTGGCCGCCACTTGGCTAGTTTAAATCAGATTTTGTCAGAATTTGATTTATCCATCCAAAATGGACGTTGGCGAGGTCCAGAGCATCAGATTCGTTACTTTTATTTCTGTCTTTTCCGCAAGGTTTGGTCGAGTCAGGAGTAGGAAGGTCACATGCAGAAGCCAGAGAGAAATCAGGAGATTGCCAGTTTAGAGGAAATCTGCGGTGCAAGTTTGTCTTCGGGGCAGAAATTGGACCTGGTTCTCTGGGCTCACATCAGTCAACAACGTCTCCGGGTCAATGCCTGTCAGTTTCAAGTCATAGAAGAGAAAATGCGAGGGTATTTTGACAATATTTTCTATCTTCGTTTGCTGAGAAAGGCTCCGTCCTTTTTTGCTGGGCAACACCTTCCTCTCGGAACTGAGGATGGGGAGATGATGATTTTCTTCTCTTTCCTCCTATCTCATCGCATTCTTCCTCTTCATACTATGGAGTATATCCTTGGTTTTGGAGGGCAGTTGGCAGATTTGCTGACACAATTGATTCAAGAAATGAAGAAGGAGGAGTTACTGGGTGATTATACAGAGGACCATGTTACCTATGAACTCAGTCAGCTTTGTGCTCAAGTCTATCTTTATAAGGGCTATATTTTACAGGATTGCTACAAGTACAAGTTAGAGAATCGTCATCCATATTTACTGATGGAACATGATTTTAGGGGGACGGCAGAGGAGATTTTTCATGCTCTACCTGCCTTTCAGCAGGGGACGGATTTGGATAAGAAAATTCTCTGGGAATGGCTTCAGTTGATGGAATATATGGCTGAAAATGGTGGTCAGCATATGCGGATTGGTCTGGATTTGACATCTGGTTTTCTTGTCTTTTCAAGGATGGCAGCCATTTTAAAACGGTATTTGGAATATAATCGTTTTATTACCATTGAAGCCTATGACCGAACTCGACATTATGATTTGCTGGTTACCAATAACCCCATTCATAAGAAGGAACAAACCCCAGTCTATTATTTAAAAAATGACTTGGATATGGAAGATTTGGCGGCTATTCGTCAGTTATTATTCACTTAAAAGGCTTGGTCGTTCCAGGTCTTTTTTGTGAAATTCACACAATCTCCTCACATTTTTTTAAAAATTAAAAAAAGTTGATGAACAAGAAAGCGTTTTATTTTGTATACTAGTAAGTGTAAAGAGGAAACATCCTCAAGATCTTTATCAGGAGGACAGCACATGTCACAAGAAAAATACATCATGGCCATTGACCAGGGGACTACAAGCTCTCGTGCCATCATTTTCAACAAAAAAGGAGAAAAAGTTAGCTCGAGTCAAAAAGAGTTTACTCAGATTTTCCCTCAGGCAGGTTGGGTTGAGCACAATGCCAATGAAATTTGGAATTCCGTCCAGTCTGTTATTGCTGGAGCTTTCATCGAAAGTGGTGTCAAGCCAAATCAAATCGAAGCAATCGGAATTACCAACCAACGTGAAACAACTGTCGTCTGGGATAAGAAAACAGGACTTCCTATCTACAACGCTATCGTTTGGCAGTCTCGCCAAACAGCCCCTTTGGCTGAGCAACTAAAAAGTCAAGGTTATGTGGAAAAATTCCATGAAAAGACTGGTTTGATCATCGATGCTTACTTCTCAGCGACTAAGGTTCGTTGGATTTTGGATCATGTAGAAGGCGCTCAAGAGCGAGCAGAAAAAGGGGAATTGCTCTTTGGTACCATCGATACTTGGTTGGTTTGGAAATTGACTGACGGTGCGGCTCACGTGACTGACTACTCAAATGCAGCTCGTACCATGCTTTATAACATTAAAGAACTCAAATGGGATGATGAGATTTTAGAAATCCTCAATATTCCTAAAGCAATGTTGCCTGAGGTTCGTTCTAACTCTGAAATCTACGGTAAGACAGCCCCATTCCATTTCTATGGTGGAGAAGTCCCAATCTCAGGTATGGCTGGGGACCAACAGGCAGCCCTCTTTGGACAGTTGGCCTTTGAACCAGGTATGGTCAAGAATACTTATGGAACAGGTTCTTTCATCATCATGAATACTGGTGAAGAGATGCAGTTGTCTGAAAACAACCTATTAACAACCATTGGTTACGGAATCAACGGCAAGGTTTACTATGCCTTGGAAGGTTCAATCTTCATCGCAGGAAGCGCCATTCAGTGGCTTCGTGACGGTCTTCGCATGGTAGAAAATTCACCAGAATCTGAAAAATACGCTCGTGATTCTCACAACAATGATGAAGTTTATGTCGTTCCAGCCTTTACAGGTCTAGGTGCTCCATACTGGAACCAAAACGCTCGCGGTTCTGTCTTTGGCTTAACTCGTGGAACAACTAAAGAAGACTTTATTAAGGCGACTTTGCAATCTATCGCTTATCAAGTGCGTGATATCATCGATACGATGCAAGTGGATGCGCAGACAGCTATCCAAGTCTTGAAAGTAGACGGTGGTGCAGCTATGAACAATTTCCTCATGCAGTTCCAAGCTGACATTTTGGGAATCGATATCGCACGCGCCAAAAACTTGGAAACAACAGCTCTAGGTGCAGCCTTCCTAGCAGGTTTGTCAGTGGGCTATTGGAAGGACTTGGATGAGTTGAAACTCTTGAACGAGACAGGAGAACTCTTTGAGCCATCTATGAACGAATCGCGCAAGGAACAACTCTACAAGGGCTGGAAGAAGGCTGTAAAAGCAACCCAAGTCTTTGCGGAAATAGACGACTAATACTGGAAGAATAAAGTGACTTAGTTAGAAAGTGTGTAAAAATGGAATTTTCAAAGAAAACACGTGAATTATCAATTCAAAAAATGCAGGAACGTACCTTGGACCTCTTGATTATCGGTGGAGGAATTACAGGGGCTGGTGTAGCCTTGCAGGCAGCAGCTAGTGGTCTAGATACTGGTTTGATTGAAATGCAGGACTTCGCAGAAGGGACATCCAGCCGTTCAACAAAACTGGTTCACGGAGGACTACGTTACCTTAAGCAATTTGATGTAGAAGTGGTATCAGATACAGTTTCTGAACGTGCAGTGGTTCAACAAATCGCTCCACACATTCCGAAACCAGACCCAATGCTCTTGCCAGTTTACGATGAAGATGGAGCTACTTTTAGCCTCTTCCGTCTTAAAGTAGCTATGGATCTTTACGACCTCTTGGCAGGTGTCAACAACACACCAGCTGCTAACAAGGTTTTGAGCAAGGAAGAAGTCTTGGAACGCCAGCCAAACTTGAAGAAAGAAGGTTTGGTAGGAGGTGGAGTTTATCTTGACTTCCGTAACAACGATGCTCGTCTCGTGATCGAAAACATCAAACGTGCCAACCAGGACGGTGCCCTCATTGCTAACCACGTGAAGGCAGAAGGCTTCCTATTTGACGAAAGTGGCAAGATTACAGGTGTTGTAGCTCGTGATCTCTTGACAGACCAAGTCTTTGAAATCAAGGCCCGTCTGGTTATTAACACAACAGGTCCTTGGAGCGACAAGGTGCGCAATTTGTCTAATAAGGGAACACAATTCTCACAAATGCGTCCAACTAAGGGAGTTCACTTGGTAGTGGATTCAAGCAAGATCAAGGTTTCACAGCCAGTTTACTTTGATACAGGTTTGGGTGATGGCCGTATGGTCTTTGTTCTCCCACGTGAAAACAAGACCTACTTTGGTACAACGGATACAGACTACACAGGTGATTTGGAACATCCAAAAGTGACTCAGGAAGATGTGGATTACCTACTTGGCATTGTTAACAACCGCTTCCCAGAAGCTAACATTACTATCGATGATATCGAAAGCAGCTGGGCAGGTCTTCGTCCATTGATCGCAGGCAATAGCGCTTCTGACTACAATGGCGGAAATAACGGAACTATCAGTGATGAAAGCTTTAACAACTTGATCGCGACTGTCGAATCTTATCTCTCTAAAGAAAAAACGCGTGAAGATGTTGAGTCTGCTGTCAGCAAGCTTGAAAGCAGCACATCTGAGAAACATTTGGACCCATCTGCAGTTTCTCGTGGTTCGAGCTTGGATCGTGATGACAATGGCCTTTTGACCCTTGCTGGTGGTAAAATCACAGACTACCGTAAGATGGCTGAAGGAGCTATGGAGCGCGTGGTTGACATCCTCAAAGCAGAATTTGACCGTAGCTTTAAACTTATCAACTCTAAGACTTACCCTGTTTCAGGTGGGGAATTGAACCCAGCAAATGTTGATTCAGAAATCGAAGCCTTTGCGCAACTTGGAGTGTCACGTGGATTGGATAGCAAGGAAGCTCACTATCTCGCAAATCTCTATGGTTCAAATGTACCGAAAGTCTTTGCCCTTGCTCATAGTTTAGAACAAGCACCAGGACTCAGCTTGGCAGATACTTTATCACTTCACTATGCAATGCGCAATGAGTTGGCTCTTAGCCCAGTTGACTTCCTCCTTCGTCGTACCAACCACATGCTCTTTATGCGTGATAGTTTGGATAGCATCGTTGAGCCAGTTTTAGATGAAATGGGACGATTCTATGACTGGACAGAAGACGAGAAAGCAACTTACCGTGCGGATGTTGAAGCAGCCCTTGCTAACAACGATCTAGCGGAATTGAAAAATTAAGAAAAACTAGAAGAGAGGGAGACAAGCCTTCCTTGCCTTCCCTCTCCTTCTTTAAAATGGAGACAACGATATGATGAAAGAATTATTTGGAGAATTTTTGGGGACTTTAATCCTGATTCTTCTAGGAAATGGTGTTGTTGCAGGTGTGGTTCTTCCTAAAACCAAGAGCAACAATGCAGGTTGGATTGTGATTACTATGGGTTGGGGAATTGCTGTAGCCGTTGCGGCTTTTGTATCTGGCACGCTCAGCCCAGCCCACCTAAATCCAGCTGTAACGTTTGCGATGGCCTTAAAAGGAACGCTCTCTTGGGCTTCCGTTTTCCCATACATCCTAGCTCAGTTCGCAGGGGCTATGCTGGGTCAGATTTTGGTTTGGTTGCAATTCAAACCGCATTATGAGGCAGAAGAAAATGCAGGCAATATCCTGGCAACCTTCAGTACTGGACCAGCTATAAAAGATACTGTATCAAACTTGATTAGTGAAATCCTAGGAACTTTTGTATTGGTATTAACAATCTTTGCTTTGGGACTTTATGACCTTCAAGCAGGAATCGGAACCTTCGCAGTGGGAACTTTGATTGTCGGTATCGTTCTATCACTAGGTGGAACAACAGGTTGTGCCTTGAACCCTGCGCGTGACCTTGGACCTCGTATCATGCATAGCATCTTGCCAATTTCAAACAAGGGAGACGGAGATTGGTCTTACGCTTGGATTCCAGTTGTAGGACCTGTTATCGGTGCAGCCTTGGCCGTGCTTGTATTCTCACTTTTCTAATCTAGAAAACAATTATGTTGATAAAGCTTGAGATGAAAATCTCAGGCTTTTTTAAAAATATACATAGAAAAACCGCATAATTTTAAAATTAGCTTAAATATAATGAAAATCTACGGCAAACAATTGAAAAAATACTATATAAAGTGGTACAATGGTAGAAAAATAAGCTAGTAAGAATCACTCTTATTTTAGCGAAAAATTACAGAAATGAATGGTTTTTCTTGATGAAACAGAGAAAAGAATTGTACCTCTTTCTTGGTCGGACAGCCTTGTATTTTCTTATCTTTCTAGGGCTGCTTTACTTCTTTAGCTATCTTGGTCAGGGTCAAGGAAGCTTTATCTATAATGAATTTTAACTTGAAGGAGAATCCCTATTGTGTCAAATAAACCAATAGTAGATATGATTGAAACCATTGAGCATTTTGCTCAGACACAGCCTAGCTATCCTGTTTACAATGTTTTGGGACAGGAACACACTTATGGAGATTTAAAGGCTGATTCGGATAGTTTGGCTGCAGCCATCGATCAACTGGATTTACCAGAGAAGTCTCCTGTGGTTGTCTTTGGAGGCCAAGAATATGAAATGTTGGCAACATTTGTAGCGCTGACTAAGTCAGGTCATGCCTACATTCCGATTGATAGCCATTCGGCCTTGGAGCGAGTTTCAGCTATTTTAGAAGTAGCGGAGCCAAGCTTGATTATTGCCATCTCAGATTTTCCATTGGAGCAGATTTCTACACCGATGTTGAATCTAGCTCAGGTTCAAGAAGCCTTTGCTCAAGGGACTAGCTATGAGATCACGCATCCAGTCAAGGGAGATGATAACTACTACATTATCTTTACTTCTGGTACGACTGGTAAGCCTAAGGGAGTGCAGATTTCCCATGATAACCTCCTCAGTTTTACCAACTGGATGATTACGGATAAGGAATTTGCGACGCCAAGTCGTCCGCAAATGCTGGCTCAGCCACCTTATTCTTTTGATCTGTCTGTCATGTACTGGGCTCCGACCTTGGCATTAGGTGGTACGCTCTTCGCTCTTCCTTCAGCCATTACTCAGGACTTTAAGCAACTCTTTGCGACCATCTTTTCATTGCCAATCGCTATCTGGACATCAACCCCTTCTTTTGCGGATATGGCCATGTTATCAGAAGACTTTAATAGCGAGAAAATGCCTGACATCACGCATTTCTACTTTGATGGAGAAGAATTGACGGTCAAAACGGCTCAAAAACTACGCGAACGTTTCCCAAATGCCCGTATTATCAATGCCTACGGCCCAACAGAAGCGACAGTAGCCTTGTCAGCTGTTGCTGTGACAGACGAGATGTTGGCGACTCTCAAACGCCTACCAATCGGCTATACCAAGGCTGATTCTCCAACCTTTATCATTGATGAGAATGGCAAGAAACTGCCAAATGGTGAACAGGGAGAAATCATTGTGTCAGGACCAGCTGTTTCAAAAGGTTATATGAACAATCCTGAAAAAACAGGGGAAGCCTTCTTTGAGTTTGAAGATCTGCCAGCCTACCATACAGGCGATGTGGGAACCATGACAGATGAGGGCTTGCTTCTCTACGGCGGACGTATGGACTTCCAGATTAAGTTCAACGGTTACCGCATTGAGTTAGAAGATGTCTCTCAAAACCTCAATAAGTCTCGCTTTATCGAGTCTGCTGTAGCTGTGCCACGTTATAATAAAGACCACAAGGTGCAAAATCTATTGGCTTATGTCATCTTGAAAGACGGTGTTCGTGAGCAGTTTGAGCGAGATATTGATATTACCAAGGCTATCAAGGAAGATTTAACAGATATCATGATGTCCTACATGATGCCGTCTAAATTCCTTTATCGAGACAGTTTGCCACTGACTCCAAATGGAAAGATTGACATCAAAGGATTGATTAACGAGGTGAATAAGAGATGATGGAGTTCTTTCAACAGCTTCCTCATTTAGAGCCATATGGCAATCCTCAGTATTTTGTTTATGTGATTGCTGCAACCTTGCCCATCTTTATAGGCCTCTTTTTCAAGAAACGCTTTGCCTGGTATGAAGTGCTGGTAAGTCTCTTCTTTATCGTCACCATGTTGGTAGGTGGGAAGACCAATCAGTTGGCTGCCTTGGGTATTTACCTTTGCTGGGAAATATTGCTCCTGCTCTTCTACAAGAATTATCGAAAAAGTAAGGATGGCAAGTGGGTCTTCTACCTAGTTAGTTTTCTGTCCCTCCTTCCGATTATCTTTGTCAAGGTGCAGCCGGCTATCAATGGAACACAGTCTTTGCTTGGGTTTTTGGGAATTTCTTACCTGACCTTTCGTTCGGTTGGGATTATCATCGAGCTGAGAGATGGAGTGATTAAGGATTTTACCCTCTGGGAATTCCTCCGTTTTCTTCTCTTCATGCCGACTTTTTCAAGTGGTCCAATCGATCGCTTTAAGCGTTTTAATGAAAATTATCAGACCATTCCTGAGCGGGATGAGTTGATGGATATGCTGGATGAATCTGTTCGCTATATCATGTGGGGATTTTTGTACAAGTTTATCCTAGCTCATGTTTTAGGAGAAACTTTACTCCCTCCTCTGAAGAATCTAGCCCTGCAGTCAGGTGGCTTCTTTAACCCCTATGCCTTGGCAGTTATGTATACCTTTGGTTTGGAGCTCTTCTTTGACTTTGCAGGTTACTCTATGTTTGCCTTGGCTATCTCAAACTTAATGGGAATCCGTAGCCCCATCAACTTTAATAAGCCTTTTTTATCAAGGGATTTAAAGGAATTTTGGAATCGTTGGCACATGAGTCTATCTTTCTGGTTCCGTGACTTTGTCTTTATGCGAATGGTCATGGTGTTAACCAGAAAGAAGGTCTTTAAGAATCGCAATGTAACCTCAAGTGTGGCCTACATTGTAAATATGCTGATTATGGGATTTTGGCATGGTGTGACCTGGTACTATATCGCCTATGGCCTCTTTCATGGACTGGGCTTGGTCATCAATGACGCTTGGATTCGCAAGAAAAAAACGCTCAATAAGGAGCGGAAAAAATCAGGGAAGCCTGCTCTACCTGAGAATCGCTGGATTCAGTTGCTTGGCATGGTTGTCACCTTCCATGTCGTCATGCTGTCATTCTTAATCTTTTCTGGATTTTTGAATGATTTATGGTTTAAAAAATAAAAGGAAATAAAATATGGATATCAAATCAGAAGTTATCGAAATTATTGATGAGTTGTTTATGGAAGATGTTTCTGACATGATGGATGAAGATCTTTTTGACGCAGGTGTCTTGGATAGTATGGGAACGGTTGAATTGATTGTGGAGATTGAAAACCGTTTTGACATTCGTGTCCCTGTAACAGAGTTTGGTCGTGACGACTGGAATACAGCTAATAAAATCATAGCTGGTATTGTGGAGCTACAAAATGCTTAAACGCTTATGGATGATCTTCGGACCGGTCTTGATAGCTGGTTTGTTGGTTTGTCTGCTTATCTTTTTCTATCCTGCTGAGATGCGCCATGATCTGGGAGCTGAAAAGCGTTCGGCGGTGGCTACTACCATTGAAAGTTTTAAGGAGCGGAGTCAAAAGGTCAGAGCCTTATCTGATCCAAATATGCGTTTTGTTCTCTTCTTTGGCTCCAGTGAATGGCTTCGTTTTGACGGTGCCCATCCTGCGGTATTGGCTGAGAAATACAACCGCTCTTATCGCCCCTATCTTTTAGGACAGAGGGGAGCTGCATCGCTCAACCAGTATTTTGGGATGCAACAGATGTTGCCACAACTGGAGAATAAACAAGTTGTATATGTCATCTCGCCCCAGTGGTTTAGTAAAAATGGCTATGAGCCAGCAGCCTTCCAGCAGTATTTTAATGGGGATCAGTTGACGAGTTTTCTGGAACATCAATCTGGAGATCAGGCTAGTCAATATGCAGCGACCCGCTTACTACAGCAGTTTCCAAATGTAGCTATGAAGGACCTGGTTCAGAAGTTGGCAAGTAAAGAAGAATTGTCGACGGCAGACAATGAAATGATTGAATTATTGGCTCGTTTTAATGAACGTCAAGCTTCCTTTTTTGGTCAGTTTTCGGTTAGAGGCTATTTCAAATACGATAAGCATGTAGCTAAGTATTTAAAGACCTTGCCAGATCAGTTTTCTTATCAAGCTATAGAAGATGTTGTCAAAGCAGATGCAGAAAAGAATACTTCTAATAATGATCTGGGAATGGAGAATTATTTCTATAATACACAGATTAAGAAGGATTTGAATAAATTAAAGGATTCTCAGAAAAATTTTACCTATCTCAAGTCGCCAGAATATAATGACTTGCAGTTAGTGTTGACACAGTTTTCTAAATCCAAGGTAAACCCGATTTTTATCATTCCACCTGTTAATAAAAAATGGATGGACTATGCTGGTTTACGAGAGGATATGTACCAACAAACGGTGCAGAAGATTCGCTACCAGTTAGAAAGTCAAGGTTTTACCAATATAGCAGATTTTTCTAAGGACGGTGGGGAAGCTTTCTTTATGAAGGATACCATTCACCTTGGTTGGTTAGGTTGGTTGGCATTTGATAAGGCCGTTGATCCTTTCCTATCCAATCCCACACCAGCTCCGACTTATCATCTGAATGAGCGCTTTTTCAGTAAAGACTGGGCGACTTATGATGGAGATGTCAAGGAATTTCAATAGATCATAATATAGAAGAGTTCAAGGATGAAACTAGTTTTCACGTTTTTTCTTGACTCTTTTTTTGGTTGTGATATAATTAACCAGTAAATAATTTTTCAAAGAATAGTATTTTTCTCTTAAAATAAAGAGAAGTCCAAAAGGAAAGGAGTCAGATATGAGACAGCTAGCGAAGGATATCGATGCCTTTTTAAATGAGGTGATTTTGCAGGCGGAAAATCAGCATGAAATCCTAATAGGTCATTGTACTAGCGAGGTGGCCCTGACCAATACTCAGGAGCACATTCTCATGCTCTTGTCAGAGGAATCTTTAACAAATTCAGAGTTGGCCCGTCGCCTCAATGTCAGTCAGGCGGCAGTTACCAAGGCCATTAAGTCTTTGGTCAAGGAAGGAATGTTGGAAACATCTAAAGATCCTAAGGATGCGCGTGTGATTTTTTATCAGTTGACTGATTTGGCTCGTCCAATCGCTGAGGAGCACCATCATCACCATGAGCATACACTTTTAACCTATGAACAAGTGGCGACTCAGTTTACTCCAAATGAACAAAAAGTTATTCAGCGGTTTTTGACTGCTTTAGTAGGAGAAATCAAATAATGAGATATATTACGGTAGAGGATTTATCCTTCTATTATGATAAGGAGCCCGTTCTTGAACATATCAATTATAGTGTTGATAGTGGGGAATTTGTTACCTTGACAGGGGAGAATGGGGCAGCTAAGACGACACTGATTAAGGCCAGTCTTGGAATCCTTCAGCCACGCATTGGAAAGGTGACTATTTCAACGACAAATACGCAGGGTAAGAAATTGAGAATAGCCTATCTTCCTCAACAGATTGCCAGTTTTAACGCAGGTTTTCCAAGTACGGTTTATGAGTTTGTCAAGTCAGGTCGCTATCCGCGAAAAGGCTGGTTCCGTCGTTTGAATGCTCATGATGAGGAGCATATCAAGGCCAGTTTAGACTCAGTTGGTATGTGGGAACACCGAGACAAACGCTTGGGGTCTCTATCTGGAGGACAAAAGCAGCGAGCGGTGATCGCGCGTATGTTTGCTTCTGACCCAGATGTATTTATCCTAGATGAGCCGACAACGGGGATGGATGCAGGAAGTAAAAATGAATTTTACGAACTCATGCACCACAGCGCCCATCATCATGGCAAGGCTGTTTTGATGATTACCCATGACCCTGAAGAAGTTAAGGACTATGCGGACCGCAATATCCATCTAGTCCGTAACCAAGACTCACCATGGCGTTGTTTCAACGTTCATGAGAATGACCAGGAGGTGGGCCATGCTTAGTTTATTATCTTACGACTTTATGCAACGCGCCTTTCTGGCTGTTATTGCTATGAGTCTTTTCTCGCCGGTATTGGGAACCTTCCTTATCTTGCGTCGTCAGAGTTTGATGAGTGATACCCTCAGCCACGTCTCGCTTTCGGGTGTAGCCTTTGGTCTGGTTCTGGGGATTTCTCCGACTATTTCTACTATTGCCATTGTCTTGATTGCGGCAGTCTTCCTGGAGTATCTCCGTACGGTTTACAAGAACTTTATGGAAATCGGGACAGCTATCCTCATGTCGACAGGACTGGCTGTTTCTCTGATTGTCATGAGCAAGGGTAAAAGCTCGAGTTCTATGAGTTTGGACCAATATCTTTTTGGTTCGATCGTGACTATCAGCGAAGAGCAGGTTATTTCCCTCTTTGTCATTGCGGCGGTTGTTTTGATTTTGACCTTCCTCTTCCTTCGTCCGATGTATATTTTGACCTTTGATGAGGATACGGCCTTTGTGGATGGCTTGCCAGTTCGTACCATGTCCATTCTTTTTAACATGGTGACGGGGGTGGCCATTGCCCTTATGATTCCAGCTGCGGGAGCTCTTCTGGTATCGACCATTATGGTCTTACCAGCTAGTATTGCCCTGCGTCTGGGGAAAAACTTTAAATCGGTTATGCTGCTTGCCAGTGCTATTGGATTTTTGGGAATGGTAGCAGGACTTTACATTTCCTACTATGCAGAAACACCTGCAAGTGCAAGTATTACCATTATTTTTGTAACTGTTTTCTTGCTAATCAGTTTAGTAAGACGTTTTATCAAATAGGAGATGAACATGAAAAAAATTAGCTTATTACTCGCCAGTCTATGTGCCTTGTTTTTAGTGGCTTGTTCCAATCAAAAGCAGGCAGATGGCAAACTAAATATTGTGACAACCTTTTACCCTGTCTATGAATTTACCAAGCAAGTCGCAGGAGATACGGCTAATGTAGAGCTTCTCATCGGTGCTGGTACAGAACCCCATGAATATGAACCGTCTGCCAAGGCAGTTGCCAAAATCCAAGACGCAGATACCTTCGTTTATGAAAATGAAAACATGGAAACATGGGTTCCTAAATTACTAGATACTTTGGATAAGAAAAAGGTGAAAACCATCAAGGCGACAGGCGATATGTTGCTCTTGCCAGGTGGTGAGGAAGAAGAGGGAGACCATGACCATGGAGAAGAAGGCCATCACCATGAGTTCGATCCCCATGTTTGGTTATCACCAGTTCGTGCCATTAAACTAGTAGAGCACATCCGTGACAGTTTATCAGCAGATTATCCTGATAAAAAAGAGACCTTTGAGAAGAATGCTGCTGCCTATATCGAAAAATTACAAGCCTTGGATAAGGCGTATGCAGAAGGATTGTCTCAAGCCAAACAAAAGAGCTTTGTGACTCAACACGCAGCCTTTAACTATCTCGCCTTGGACTATGGACTCAAACAAGTTGCAATCTCAGGCCTTTCTCCAGATGCAGAGCCATCAGCAGCTCGCTTGGCAGAATTGACAGAGTATGTCAAGAAAAATAAAATTGCCTATATCTACTTTGAAGAAAATGCCTCACAGGCCCTTGCTAACACACTTTCAAAAGAGGCAGGTGTCAAAACTGATGTCCTTAATCCTTTAGAAAGTCTGACAGAAGAGGACACCAAGGCTGGAGAAAACTACATTTCCGTGATGGAGAAAAACCTCAAGGCTTTGAAACAAACAACGGACCAAGAAGGCCCAGCAATCGAGCCTGAAAAGGCAGAGGATACCAAGACAGTCCAAAATGGTTACTTTGAGGATGCAGATGTCAAGGATCGCACCTTGAGTGACTATGCAGGTAACTGGCAATCAGTTTATCCTTTCCTTGAAGATGGTACTTTTGATCAAGTGTTTGATTACAAGGCTAAGTTGACAGGTAAGATGACTCAGGCTGAGTACAAGGCCTACTATACAAAAGGCTATCAGACAGATGTGACTAAGATTAATATCACTGATAACACTATGGAATTTGTTCAAGGTGGACAAAGTAAGAAATTCACCTACAAGTATGTTGGTAAGAAAATCTTGACTTATAAGAAAGGAAATCGTGGCGTGCGCTTCCTCTTTGAAGCGACAGATGCGGATGCTGGACAATTCAAGTATGTTCAGTTTAGTGACCACAATATCGCCCCAGTTAAGGCAGAACACTTCCATATCTTCTTTGGAGGCACAAGCCAAGAAGCCCTCTTTGAAGAAATGGATAACTGGCCAACCTACTACCCAGATAACCTATCTGGCCAAGAAATTGCCCAAGAAATGTTGGCGCATTGATGAGAAATCGACTAGTTCATAGGAGCTAGTCGGTTTTTTGAAATAGGGGCTGATGTGTAGCCCATTTCATGTGTCGGCGGATAGCCTATAGCTGTTATCTTTGGTAGATGCAATTTTGTTTCAAGGAGCAGAGTATCATATTGGGAAAGGATCTTATAAATAATAATCAAATTTCACTCCTTTTAAAATTATTTGTTAAACAATTCACAAATAATTGAAAACGAATACAAAAAGTAATATAATGATGTTAAATATATAGCGCGAAGGCGCAGGAGGAAAATTATATGGCTACATTTTATGTTCCGGCAGTCAACCTTATTGGAAAAGGTGTTGTAAATGAAGTGGGTCCTTATATCAAGGAACTTGGCTATAAAAAGGCACTTTTGGTGACAGACAAGTTTATCGAAGGAAGTGACATTTTGCCTAAGGTTTTAAAACCGCTAGATGCAGAAGGAATCGAATATGTCATCTTTAGCGATGTAGAGCCAAACCCTACTTGTAAGAATGTCACAGATGGGGTAGCTGCTTTGGAAGAACATGGATGTGATTTTATCATCAGTCTTGGTGGGGGTTCTCCACAGGATGCAGCTAGTTGTATCTCTATCATGGCTACAAATGGTGGAAAACCACAGGATTATGAAGGGCTTCATAAGTCTGCTAAAAAAGGCTTGCCAGTTGTGGCTATCAATACAACAGCAGGAACTTCTGCAGAAATTACCATTAACTATGTGATTACCGATGAAGAACGCAAGGTTAAGATGGTAATGGTTGACAAGAATAGCCTTGCTCTTATCTCTGTTAATGACCCTGAATTGATGATTTCAAAACCTCAAGCTTTGACTGCAGCTACAGGTATGGATGCTCTAACCCATGCTGTTGAAGCTTTGGTAACACCTGGTGCTTATGATGTGACCAAGAAATTATCTATCGGAGCAATTGAGCTTATCAAGGAATATCTTCCTCGCGCTGTAGCAAATGGACACGATATTGAAGCGCGTGAAGGTATGGTCAATGCCATCTTCCTTGGTGGTATGAGTTTTAACAATGCAGGTCTGGGCTATGTTCACTCAATGGCTCACCAGCTCGGCGCAGTATATAATTTGCCACACGGTGTTTGCTGTGCCATGTTGTTACCAGTTATAGAACGTGAAAATGCTAAACGTGTACCAGAAGCTTTCCGTAATGTTGCCAAGGCCTTGGGACTTCATGTAGAAGGTAAATCAGATGAAGAGTGTGCCGATTACGCAATTGCTGAGATTGAGAAGCTTTCTGAGATAGTAGGCATTCCTAAGAAATTGACTGAACTTGGTATTGAAGAAAAAGATTTCGACTTTGAATACCTTTCTAAGAATGCCTTGATTGATGCCTGCGCACCAGGAAATCCATTCATGCCAACCTTAGAAGAAACGATTGCCTTTTATAAAGAGTTGTTTTAGCAAGAGATTTGACGACAATGTGACAATTCACCTCTAATTATTGACATTTCAGGAAAAATTGCAGTAAAAACTGCACATCCTTCTTTAAATGTGCTATAATACAGAAAAAAATAATGATGGAGGTCACGATAATGGCAACATTTTTGATGATTTTTGTGGTGGTTTGTGTGCTCCTATTGGTGATAGTCACACTGAGTACAGTTTATGTGGTTCGTCAGCAGTCGGTGGCGATTATTGAACGCTTTGGGAAATACCAAAAGGTTGCCAATAGCGGTATTCATATTCGCTTGCCTTTTGGGATTGACTCGATTGCAGCGCGGATTCAGTTGCGCTTGTTGCAAAGCGATATTGTGGTTGAGACCAAGACCAAGGACAATGTGTTCGTTATGATGAATGTAGCGACTCAGTACCGTGTCAACGAGCAGAGCGTGACAGATGCCTACTATAAACTCATGCGTCCAGAATCTCAGATTAAATCTTATATCGAAGACGCTCTTCGCTCTTCTGTTCCAAAATTAACCTTGGATGAATTGTTTGAGAAAAAAGATGAGATTGCCCTTGAAGTCCAACACCAGGTAGCAGAAGAAATGACTACTTACGGGTACATTATCGTGAAAACCTTGATTACTAAGGTCGAACCAGATGCAGAAGTCAAGCAATCCATGAATGAAATCAATGCGGCGCAACGTAAGCGGGTCGCAGCGCAAGAATTAGCGGAAGCCGACAAGATTAAAATCGTCACTGCAGCTGAAGCCGAAGCAGAAAAAGACCGCCTCCATGGTGTGGGGATTGCCCAACAACGTAAGGCGATTGTGGATGGATTGGCAGAGTCTATCACAGAACTCAAGGAAGCCAATGTTGGTATGACAGAAGAGCAAATCATGTCCATTCTTTTGACCAACCAGTATTTGGATACCTTGAATACCTTTGCCTCTAAAGGAAACCAAACTATCTTTTTACCAAATACTCCAAATGGTGTTGATGATATCCGTACACAAATCTTGTCAGCCCTCCGTGCTGAGAAGAAATAATAGACTAAAGAGCCTGGAGTCAGGCTCTTTTTGTATCACCCTTGTATCTTTGAGAACTAAATCCTCCTCCACAAATTATAGAATCTTTTCTGAGGATTTAGGGAGTGATGGAGGAAGTCTTGAAAGCGCTTTTGTTTTGTGCTATAGTCAAGTAAATCGAGTTGTTTAAAGAGGAATGCCTGTATGAGAAGAGAAGAAGTTTTGCGAAATCACTGGTTTTTTAGCCAAGAGGTGGGGAAAGAAGAGGCCTTGGCGCCGGATTTTCATGGAGAAAATTGGCAGGCTATTCAAGTGCCACATGACTGGAGTATTTACAATGATTTTGACCAGTATTCGCCAGCGCAAAATGAGGGTGGTCAGTTAAATGGGGGTCAGGCTTGGTACCGGACGCAGTTTTACTTGGAAGAAGATGCCAGTCTTGTATCGGTGCGTTTGTTGTTTGATGGAGTTTACATGAATGCCCAAGTCTATATCAACGGGCAAGTGCTGGGCTATTATCCCAGTGGCTATACGCCCTTTTCTTATGATATCACGCCTTATCTAAGAAATGATGGGACGGCCAACCAGCTTGCAGTCTTTGTGGAAAATCAGCAACCTAGCAGTCGTTGGTACTCTGGTAGCGGTATTTATCGAGAAGTAAAATTATTGATTACAGATTCGGTGCATCTGGATTTATATGGGATTAGGATAGGAAGTCCCAAGCTTAAAGAACAAAGAGATGGATGGGTGGAAACCCAGCTTGAAAGCAAGGTTTCAAATGATGGGCCTCAGTCCGTGTCGGTGTATTTGGAGCAGAGTATCTGGTATGATGGACAACAACTGTCTGACTGGCAGGCGACAGACTCTTTAGTGATTGAGTCTGGGGACAAACACCATTTCCAACAAGCCATATCAATTTTCCAACCCTTGCTTTGGGATATTAACCATCCTCATCTCTATCAGTTGAAGACTCGCATCTACAAAAATGGCATTTTGGTTGATGAAGAAGAGGAGACCTTTGGTTACCGCTATATGGATTGGCAAGCGGATAAGGGCTTCTTTCTAAATGGTCGCTGGTTGAAGATTCATGGGGTTTGTCTCCACCATGACTATGGAGCGCTGGGAGCTGTGGAAAATAGGTCAGCTGCTGAGAGACGCTTGCGCCAGATGAAGGAAATGGGCGTCAATGCGATTCGAATTACCCATAATCCAGCCAGTAGTATCTTGCTAGATGTGGCTGCCAAAATGGGCTTACTCATCCAAGAAGAAGCCTTTGATACCTGGTATGGAGGCAAGAAAGAATATGACTATGGTCGCTTTTTTGAGGAAGAAGCGACTCATCCAGAAGCGAAAGCAGGCGATTTCTGGTCAGATTATGATTTGCGCACTATGATTAAGCGTGGCAAGAACAATCCAGCCATCTTTATGTGGTCCTTGGGAAATGAAGTTAGTGAAGCAAATGGCGATGCTCATTCATTGAAGACGATCAAACGCTTGCTAGAAAGGGTCAAGGAGATTGATGATAGCCGTTTTGTGACCATGGGAATGGATCAATTCCGCTTTGGAGATGGTTCTGGAGGTCATGAAAAGATTGCTGATTTGCTGGATGTGGTGGGTTTGAATTACTCGGAAGACAACATTGATGGGATTCGCAAAAGACATCCCAAGTGGCGACTTTACGGGTCTGAAACCTCATCAGCGACACGGACGCGTGACAGCTATTTTCGTCCAGATAAGGAATGGGTTGGGGATAATCGCCGCGTTCGTAATTTTGAACAGTCAGACTATGGCAATGATCGAGTTCCTTGGGGGAAGACGGCGACGGCTTCTTGGACAGCAGATAGAAATCGGTTAGACTATGCGGGTCAGTTTATCTGGACAGGAGTGGACTATATCGGTGAGCCGACTCCTTGGCACAATCAAAATGACACGCCTGTAAAGAGTTCCTATTTTGGGATCGTGGATACGGCAGGGATTCCTAAAAATGACTATTATCTCTATCAAAGTCAGTGGTTGGACCTAGATCAGCATCCCATGGTTCATATACTGCCCCACTGGAATTGGGAAATCCACAAGAGTTATCAACAAGTTGTGGATAAGTATGGGAATATCCCTGTCCGGGTGTATTCAAATGCCCGTTCTGTAGAGCTATTTCTCAATGGAAAATCTCAAGGTAGGAAGACTTTTCAGGAAAAATGGACTTCAGATGGCAGAAAATACCAAGAGGGAGCAAGTTCTGAACAACTTTATCTCGAATGGAGTTTGGCTTATCAACCAGGAGAATTGCATGCTGTGGCCTATGACCGTCAAGGTCAGATTGTGGCAGAAGATAGGGTGGTGACTGCAGGTAAGCCAGCCAAAATCAGGTTACATGCCGAGAAAACACAACTGGAGTCAGATGGGCAAGACCTCCTTTATCTTTATTTTGATGTATTGGACAAGGATGGAAATTGGGTGCCGAGTGCTTCCAATCAGCTTCATTTTAAAATTGAGGGCCCTGCTCGCATTGTGGGTGTTGATAATGGCAGGCAGTCCAGTCGTGAACGTTATCAGGCTCAGAAAAATGGTCGTTTTAAGAGGAAAGCCTTTCATGGCAGAGGTGTACTTTTGGTTCAGAGCTTGGAGCAGGTAGGTCAAGTGAGAGTAAAGGCTAGTGGCAGAGGACTAGAGCCAGCAAGTTTTGATCTCTTAGTGGGAGAGGCTTTGGCTTGCCAGCCAGTGAAAAATCAGAGCTTATTTGAGATTCGAGTGGACAAGCAGGCAGGATTACAAGAAGGGGATTCCCCAGCCATTGGACTTTATCCACAAACTGTGGATAACCCTGTGAACAAGGTGGGGAATAGTGAAGTGATTTGGGAAACGAGTGGTAGTGCTCACGCCATTATCAAGCAGGGAGTACTTCATTGCTTGTCTGCAGGGGACTTGGCTATTCGCGCCTTTTATCAAGGGAAGACCAATCAAATGCACTTGCAGGTCGCAGAAAATACCTCACTAGGGCAGGCACTTTCTGTACGACCACTTCGCTTGTATACAGCTAAGGGAACTTATCCACAGCTTCCATCTTCAGTTTTGGCGGACTATGAGTTCGGGGGTGCAAAACGAGTCAAGGTTGTTTGGGAAGCAATCTCGGAAGAAGATTTGGCAAGCTTTCATGAGTTTACGGTATCTGGTCAGCTAGAGGGTCTGGATTTAAAGGCTTCTGCTCAGGTTTGTGTCCAAGGGATTTGCGCTATTGAGCCTGAAAGGGTTTGGACGCTTGTCAAGGAAGCCCCACACTTACCAGACCGAGTCAAGCTAGTCTTATCAGATGGCAGACGAGATACGGCCAAGGTTACTTGGGACGAACTCAAGCCTCAAATCTATGCTCAGGTAGGAGAATGCGTTCTCACAGGGCGGGTAGCGGGCTGTGAGTTGCCAGCAACAGTCACCATTCATGTGACAGATGCCAGTGTAGATGGAGAAGTCATTTCCAATCAATGGACAGGGTCCAATCTGCCTCTGGTCTTTACTTCCCACTCAGAGCCGAATCACCCAGCCTCCTACCTCAATGACAAGGTCATTGCTCGGAAGAAATCGATAGCCAATACTTGGATTGCCAAGTCAGAGCAAGCTAGCGTCGGTATTCTGTTTGGAGATGCAGGGATTTTAAAACCGCGATTTGTGGATAACGTGACCTTGTATTATGTCGAAAATCAAGAATACGTGGCGGTGGATCCTACCCATATCGATTATTATGTAGGAAATGAGCCTGCCTTGCCTCGGACTCCAAATCATTTAGATAAGGATTCCCTGCTCAAACAAGAGGAGAATTGGCGACCTGTATCAGCTATTAGAAAAGTTTCAAGTGATAAGGATGAGGAGCTTCGTTTTGAATTTGACAAGGTGGAAACCTATGCCCTTCGTCTTCGATTTGAAAACTTGGTAAATCCACTAGCGTTAACAGAATTGCAAGTGTATGCAAAAAAAGTAAAGAAAAATGTAGATAGGAAGTAATATGGTAAGAGAAATAAAACCGCATGGCCCCTTGCCTAGTCAGGCCCAGCTAGCTTATTTAGAGGATGAACTAGCAGCCTTTATCCATTTTGGGCCCAATACCTTTTATGACCAGGAATGGGGGACAGGTCAGGAGAATCCTGAACGATTTAACCCGACAAGGTTAGACGCGCGTGAGTGGGTTCGTGTACTCAAAGAAACGGGCTTTAAAAAGTTGATTTTGGTGGTCAAACACCACGATGGTTTTGTCCTCTATCCGACAGTTCACACAGATTATTCGGTCAAGGCCAGTCCTTGGAGGAGTGGAGAGGGGGATTTGCTCCTTGAAGTATCACAAGCTGCCACAGAGTTTGATATGGATATGGGGGTCTACCTGTCACCGTGGGATGCCCACAGTCCTCTCTATCATGTGGACCGAGAAGCGGACTATAATGCCTATTATCTGGCTCAGCTGAAGGAGATCTTATCAAATCCTGCCTATGGAAATGGAGGGAAATTTGCTGAGGTCTGGATGGATGGTGCCAGAGGAGAGGGCGCTCAAAAGGTCAATTATGAATTTGAAAAATGGTTTGAAACCATTCGTGACCTGCAGGGCGATTGCTTAATTTTTTCAACAGAAGGCACCAGTATACGCTGGATTGGCAATGAACGAGGGTATGCAGGTGATCCCCTGTGGCAAAAGGTGAATCCTGACAAACTAGGAACAGAAGCAGCGCTGGATTATCTTCAGCATGGAGATTCTTCAGGCACTATTTTTTCAATCGGTGAGGCAGATGTTTCCATCCGGCCAGGTTGGTTTTACCATGAGGACCAGGATCCTAAGTCTCTTGAGGAGTTGGTAGAGATTTATTTTCACTCGGTGGGTCGGGGAACTCCACTCTTGCTTAATATTCCGCCGAATCAAGATGGGCTATTTGATGCAAAGGATATTGAACGACTTTATGAATTTGCTGCCTATCGCAATGAGCTCTATAAAGAAGATTTGGCTCTGGGAGCTGAGGTATTTGGTCCAGCTCTTTCCGCAGACTTCGCTTGTCACCATCTGACAGATGGTCTTGAGACCAGCTCTTGGGCAAGTGATGTAGGCTTGCCCATCCAGTTAGAACTCGACTTAGGTTCTCCTAAAACTTTTGATGTAATTGAGTTAAGAGAAGATTTGAAGCTAGGGCAACGAATCGCTGCTTTTCATGTGCAAGTAGAGATGGATGGCGTCTGGCAAGAATTTGGTACAGGCTTTACAGTTGGTCATAAGCGTCTCCTGCGAGGTCCGCTAGTAGAGGCACAGAAGGTGCGCGTGATGATTACCGAGGCGCAATCTAAGCCTGTATTGACCAAGATTTCACTCTATAAAACTCCGAGGTTATCACAAAAAGTAGTTGTTCAGGGGCTAGCATTTGTAGAAAAAAGTCTAGCTGTGACAAAGGGAGAGACTCTTCATTTTAGGATTGAACGTAGCGAAAGTAGTACTCCTTTAGAGACTAAGATTTCGATCCAACCGGGGACAGGTGTCCATGGTGTCGCCTATCAGGACGAAATTCAAGTCCTTCAATTCCAAGCTGGGGAAAGCAAAAAAGACCTGACCATACCAACCCTGTATTTTGCTGCCGACAAGACCTTGGATTTCTATCTGAATCTGACTGTTGATGGACAGCTGGTTGATCAAGCTCAAGTACAAGTTTCATAAAATAAAAGAACCTTTGCACGATACAAAGGTTCTTTTGTCTACTAGCTAGTGACTTGGTAACCAGCTGAGGGTGAAGGTTAGTTGTTCAGCTTTTAGGAGATCTTGGTGTTGAATAGTTGATACTAGAGTTGTGTCCAGTCGGCATTCTTTTACAAAGTTAAAATGGCTGTGGTTTTGCTCAGCATGAATATCTAGCCATTTATCTTCTTTGGCAAGGTAGACTCGGAGGTGGTCAAAGAGAGGGATTCCGAGGTCATAGCTTGGTTTTCCTGGACAGGTCGGATAAAAACCGAGAGTTGACCAGATGTACCAGGCTGAGAGACTGCCATTGTCTTCATCGCCAGGATAGGCTTCCCAACTTGGGTGAAAAGCTTTCTGACGGAGCGTCTTGATGAGAAGAGCAGTGTAGTCAGGGTAATCGCAGTAACGGAAGAGATAAGGAATGTGGAAGCTTGGCTGGTTGGAAATGGCGAGTTGTCCAAAAGGAGCAGTAGCCATCTCGCTCATTTCGTGAATCTCGTAGCCATAGCCTGTTGTCTCAAAGAGGGGAGCCTCCTGACAGGCTTTTAAAAGATAGTTGCTAAAGGCTTCTTTTCCACCCATAAGCTGGATCAAGCCTGGGATATCGTGGAGGACGCCTAAAGTTGCTTGGATGGCTGAACATTCGGCATAATCACGTCCCCAACTATAAGGAGAGAAATCAGGACGGAAGTTGCCTTGACCATCACGCGCTCGCATGTAACCTGTCTCAGCGTCAAATAGATGGCGGTAATTTTGTGATGCGGCCTTGTAGGTTTCAGCGATTTCTATTTTCCCTAGTTTTTCAGCACAGCTAGAGATACAAAAGTCACTATAGGCATAGTCTAGGGTGTGGCTGACGCTTTCGTGGTGGTCGGTAGAGAGGTAGCCTAGTTCTTGGTATTGGGCTAATCCGTGACGACCATTGATGCCGAGAGGGTCGGACTTGGTGGCTGTTTCAAGCATGGCTTGGAGGAGTTCTTCTTCTAGGTCGGGGGCCATGTCCTTGCAGGCGCTATCTGCGATAATGCCATCTAGCAGGGTACCTGGCATCATGCCACGTTCATCTGGAGCCAGCCATTTTGGAAGGAAACCAGTATCGCGGTAGTTATTGAGAAATCCTTCTAAGAAGCGGTGGTAGTGTTCTGGTATGATAAGAGCAAAGAGGGGGAAGGTGGTGCGGAAGGTATCCCAGAAACCATTGTTGCTGAAGAGGACACCAGGCTTGACAGTTCCAGTAGCCAGATCCATATGGATGGCTTGCCCTGATTCATCAACCTCATAAAAAGTCTGTGGGAAGAGGAAGAGTCTGTAAAGGCAGTGATCAAAGAAGGTTCGGTCAGCCTCTCCTGTTTCCATGATATCAAAACGATGGAGGAGATTTTCCCAGTCCGCTTGTGCATTTGCTTTACAGTTATCAAAATCTTTTTGAGGTAGATTAAGCAGAGCCTGAGAGTGAGAGATGAAAGAAGTCGCTAGCTGAATTTCAGCATGGCTACTTGCTAAGTCAATTAGCCAGTCTTCGCCTTCTTGGCTGATAGCAAGGATATCCGTATTCATTTTCAGGGATGTGAACAGTATCAGTGGATTTTTGTTGGTTTCAGTTTTACCTTCTTGTCGTATGGTAAGAGTCCGCTCATCTACTTGCTCCACTGTCAGTTCATCTGCTGCGTGAAGATAGAGGGAGAGGGCTTTGCCTTGCTTTTGTTCCAAACGAATAGAAGCACCGTAGCAAGTCGGTGTAAGCTGGCTTTCAATCTGATAGCGCAGGGAGAAAATTTTCAGATAATGAGGTTGGAAAGAGGCCTTATCCATATCATAGGAAGACTGGCGATGGAAGAGGCTGTCTCCACCCAGTTGGCCTGTGACAGGTGTCAGAAGGAGCCAAGAGTAGTCGCCAATCCAAGGGCTGGGCTGGTGGGTTAATCGAATCCCCTGAAAGATAGGCAGATGCGGATCAAAAAACCAAGAGCCCTCCTCGTCACTGGTCTGGGGTACAAAGTAATTCATCCCAAAAGGCACTCCTGTGTATGGCAGGGTATTTCCTCGAGAAAAGGCATGTTTGCTGGCAGTTCCAAATCGGGTATCGATGGTTTCAAGTAGTGGTTTCATAGTCTTTCCTTTAGCTGTTTTTCTACATTATATCAGAAAAAGATAGCCTTTAGAAAAGGAGTTTTAAAGATAACTATTTTGTAGAAAAATGACTATCATTTGTGTATGTATTTTCTGTCTCAAAAGCTATATACTGAAAATGAAACTTGTTTGAAAGAGGATACTGCACGATGATTTATTCAAAAGAAATTGTTCGAGAATGGCTAGATGAAGTGGCAGAGCGGGCTAAGGACCATCCAGAGTGGGTGGATGTTTTCGAGCGTTGCTATACAGACACCTTGGACAATACGGTTGCAATCCTAGAAGATGGTTCAACCTTTGTACTCACTGGTGATATTCCTGCTATGTGGCTTCGGGATTCAACAGCTCAACTCAGACCCTACCTTCATGTGGCTAAAAGAGATGCCCTCCTGCGTCAGACCATTGCAGGTTTGGTCAAGCGTCAGATGACCTTGGTACTCAAGGATCCTTATGCCAATTCCTTTAATATTGAGGAAAACTGGAAGGGGCACCACGAGACCGACCATACAGACCTTAATGGCTGGATTTGGGAACGCAAGTACGAGGTGGACTCGCTTTGCTATCCTTTGCAGTTGGCTTATCTCCTCTGGAAAGAGACTGGCGAGACTAGCCAGTTTGATGAGACTTTTGTCGCAGCGACTAAGGAAATTCTCCATCTGTGGACAGTGGAACAAGACCACAAGAACTCTCCTTATCGTTTTGTCCGAGATACGGACCGTAAGGAAGACACCTTGGTAAATGATGGATTTGGCCCTGATTTTGCAGTGACAGGCATGACTTGGTCAGCTTTTCGCCCGAGTGATGACTGTTGCCAGTATAGCTACTTGATTCCGTCAAATATGTTTGCTGTAGTAGTCTTGGGGTATGTCCAAGAAATCTTTGCAGAACTGGACCTAGCTGATAGCCAGAGTGTTACCACAGACGCCAAGCGCCTCCAGTCTGAAATCCAAGAAGGAATTGAAAACTACGCCTACACAAGCAACAGCAAGGGCGAAAAGATTTATGCCTTTGAAGTAGACGGTTTGGGAAATGCTAGCATCATGGATGATCCAAACGTACCAAGTCTGCTGGCTGCACCTTATCTGGGCTACTGTTCGGTCGATGATGAAGTTTATCAAGCAACTCGTCGTACCATTCTGAGCCCTGAAAATCCCTACTTCTACCAAGGAGAATACGCTAGCGGTCTCGGAAGTTCTCATACCTTCTATCGCTATATCTGGCCAATCGCTCTGTCTATCCAAGGTTTGACAACAAGAGATAAGGCAGAGAAGAAATTCTTGCTGGATCAGCTGGTTGCTTGCGATGGTGGTACAGGTGCTATGCATGAAAGCTTCCACGTAGATGACCCAACTCTCTACTCTCGTGAATGGTTCTCTTGGGCCAACATGATGTTCTGTGAATTGGTCTTGGATTACTTGGATATCCGCTAAGGAACACGCTTTAGCGCAACTGATTCTTGGAAAGAATCACAAATTTACATTTAAAACGTTAACAATAAAAATTTAAATTTAGAATGAGGTTTTACTTCATGGAAAATGTTGTCGTACATATTATCTCACATAGTCACTGGGATCGTGAGTGGTACTTGCCTTTTGAAAGCCACCGTATGCAGTTGGTGGAATTATTTGACAATCTCTTTGATCTCTTTGAAAATGACCCTGAGTTCAAGAGCTTCCACTTGGATGGTCAAACCATTGTCCTTGATGACTACTTGGAGATTCGCCCTGAAAATCGCGACAAAGTCCAACGATACATCGACGAAGGCAAACTTAAAATTGGTCCTTTTTACATCTTGCAAGATGACTACTTGATTTCAAGTGAAGCCAATGTCCGCAACACTCTTATCGGTCAGCAGGAGGCTGCAAAATGGGGCAAATCTACTCAGATTGGTTACTTCCCAGATACCTTTGGAAATATGGGGCAAGCTCCTCAAATCCTTCAAAAATCAGGCATTCACGTGGCAGCCTTTGGTCGTGGTGTGAAACCGATTGGATTTGACAACCAAGTTCTCGAAGATGAGCAGTTTACTTCCCAGTTTTCAGAAATGTACTGGCAGGGTGCGGACGGAAGTCGTGTCCTCGGGATTCTCTTTGCCAACTGGTACAGTAACGGGAATGAAATCCCAGTTGATAAAGACGAGGCCTTGACCTTCTGGAAACAAAAACTGGCAGACGTGCGTGACTATGCTTCGACCAACCAGTGGTTGATGATGAACGGCTGTGACCATCAGCCTGTCCAGAAAAATTTGAGTGAAGCCATTCGTGTGGCAAATGAACTCTTCCCAGATGTAACCTTTGTTCATAGTTCTTTTGATGAATATGTCCAAGCCGTGGAAAGTGCCCTACCAGAGCAATTATCAACGGTTACAGGTGAGTTGACCAGTCAGGAAACAGACGGCTGGTACACACTTGCCAACACTTCTTCATCTCGCATTTATCTCAAACAAGCCTTCCAAGAAAATAGCAACCTCCTAGAGCAAGTTGTAGAACCCTTGACGATTATCACTGGGGGCCACAATCACAAGGATCAGTTGACCTATGCTTGGAAAACACTTTTGCAAAATGCGCCGCATGATAGTATCTGTGGCTGTAGCGTGGACGAAGTTCACCGTGAGATGGAGACACGTTTTGCCAAGGTCAATCAAGTCGGAAACTTTGTTAAGAGCAATCTTCTTAACGAATGGAAGGGTAAAATCGCTACAGCTAAGGCTCAAAGCGATTATCTCTTTACTGTCATTAACACAGGTTTGCATGATAAGGTTGATACTGTCAGCACAGTGATTGATGTGGCGACTTGTGATTTTAAGGAATTGCACCCAACAGAAGGTTACAAGAAGATGGCTGCCTTAACCTTGCCAAGCTACCGTGTGGAGGACTTGGATGGTCGTCCTGTAGAAGCTAAAATCGAAGACCTCGGGGCTAATTTTGAGTACGATTTACCAAAAGACAAGTTCCGACAAGCTCGTATCGCTCGACAAGTGCGCGTGACCATTCCAGTTCACCTAGCGCCACTTTCTTGGACAACCTTCCAATTACTGGAAGGAGAACAAGAACACCGCGACGGTATTTACCAAAACGGAGTGATTGATACACCATTCGTAACGGTGAGAGTAGATGACAATATCACAGTTTATGACAAGACAACTCACGAAGCCTATGAAGACTTTATCCGCTTTGAGGACCGTGGGGATATCGGAAACGAGTATATCTATTTCCAACCAAAAGGAACAGAGCCAATCTATGCAGAGCTTAAGGGCTACGAGGTCTTGGAAAACACAGCTCGCTACGCTAAGATTTTGCTCAAACATGAATTGACCGTGCCTGTCAGTGCCGATGAAAAGCTAGAAGAAGAGCAAAAAGGTATCATCGAGTTTATGAAGCGTGAAGCTGGACGCTCTGAAGAGTTGATAACTATTCCTCTGGAAACTGAGTTGACTGTCTTCGTTGACAATCCACAAATCCGTTGCAAGACTCGCTTTACTAACACTGCCAAAGACCACCGTATCCGTCTCTTGGTCAAGACTCATAACACGCGTCCAAGCAATGATTCTGAAAGCATCTATGAGGTGGTGACACGACCAAACAAACCAGCAGCTTCATGGGAAAATCCTGAAAATCCTCAACACCAACAAGCCTTTGTCAGTCTGTATGACGATGAAAAAGGAGTGACGGTAGCCAATAAGGGATTGAATGAATACGAAATCCTTGGAGACGACACTATTGCAGTGACTATTTTGCGTGCATCAGGTGAGCTAGGTGACTGGGGTTACTTCCCAACACCAGAAGCTCAATGCTTGCGTGAGTTTGAAGTCGAGTTTGCGCTTGAATGCCACCAAGCTCAAGAACGCTTCTCAGCCTATCGTCGTGCTAAAGCCTTGCAGACACCATTTACTAGCCTTCAGATTGCTAAACAAGAAGGAAGCGTGGCTGCGACTGGTAGCCTCTTGAACCATTTTGTTCTCAGCATACCGCAAATCTGTCCAACAGCCTTTAAGGTAGCTGAAAATGGAGAAGGCTATGTGCTTCGTTACTACAATATGTGTAGTGAAAATGTGCGTGTACCGGAAAGTCAACATCTCTTCCTTGACCTACTTGAACGACCATACCCCGTTCATAGAGGCCTCATTTCACCACAAGAGATTCGTACAGAATTCATCCAAAAAGAAGAAATCTAAGATTTTGAAAATGTTTGATAACTAATACTACAAGATAGAAAGGAGGGGCGAAAAGGTAAGAACTAACTGCTGATTCGCCCCTTTTTATGGTAAAAACAATGACTATTGCAACGATTGATATCGGAGGGACTGGGATTAAGTTTGCCAGTCTGACTCCTGATGGTAAAATACTGAATAAGACAAGCATTCCAACGCCTGAAAACTTGGAGGACTTACTAGCTTGGTTAGACCAGCGTTTGTCAGAGCAGGATTATAGCGGGATTGCTATGAGCGTTCCAGGCGCGGTCAATCAAGAGACAGGTGTGATTGATGGCTTCAGTGCAGTACCCTACATTCACGGATTTTCTTGGTATGAGGCGCTTAGCTCTTATCAGATTCCTATCCATCTGGAAAATGATGCTAACTGCGTTGGACTCAGTGAATTACTGGCTCATCCAGAACTTGAAAATGCAGCCTGTGTCGTGATTGGGACAGGGATTGGCGGAGCTATGATTATCAATGGTAGACTTCATCGAGGTCGCCACGGTCTGGGTGGAGAATTTGGCTACATGACCACCCTTGCCCCTGCTGAAAAGCTCAACAACTGGTCGCAACTAGCATCAACTGGGAATATGGTGCGATACGTGATTGAAAAATCTGGTCAGACTGACTGGGACGGTCGCAAGATTTACCAAGAGGCCGAAGCAGGAAATGCCCTTTGTCAAGAAGCCATTGAGCGCATGAATCGTAATCTGGCGCAAGGCTTGCTCAATATTCAGTATCTCATCGACCCAAATGTCATTAGTCTGGGAGGCTCTATCAGTCAAAATCCAGATTTCATCCAAGGTGTCAAGAAGGCTGTTGATGACTTTGTCGAGACCTACGAAGAATACACGGTCGCACCAGTTATCCAAGCCTGTACCTATCATGCAGATGCTAATCTTTACGGTGCCCTTGTCAACTGGCTACAGGAGGAAAACCAATGGTAAGATTTACAGGACTTAATTCCAAACAAACTCAGGCAATCGACTTGCTGACAAAGCATATTTCTTTACCAGATGTGGAAGTATCTGTTGCTCAGTCTGACCAAGCTTCTATCTCTATCAAGGGTGAGGGTGGCCACTATCAACTAACTTACCGCAAACCTCACCAACTTTATCGTGCCTTGTCCTTGTTGGCAACAGCTCTAGTAGAAGGTGATAAAGTAGCGATTGAGGAGCAGGCGGATTATGAAGATTTAGCCTACATGGCAGACTGTTCCCGCAATGCAGTTTTGAATGTCGCTTCTGCCAAGCAGATGATTGAGGTCTTGGCTCTCATGGGCTACTCAACCTTTGAGCTTTACATGGAAGATACCTACCAGATTGAAGGGCAGCCTTACTTTGGCTATTTTCGTGGAGCCTACTCGGTTGAGGAGTTGCAGGAAATCGAAGCCTATGCCCAGCAGTTTGACATGGCCTTTGTTCCTTGCATCCAGACCTTGGCCCACTTGTCAGCCTTCGTTAAATGGGGTGTCAAAGAAGTGCAGGAACTCCGTGATGTGGAGGATATCCTCCTTATCGGCGAAGAAAAGGTTTATGACCTGATTGATGGCATGTTTGCTACTCTATCTAAACTACAAACTCGCAAGGTCAATATCGGGATGGACGAAGCCCACTTGGTTGGTTTGGGACGCTACTTGATTCTCAACGGTGTTGTGGATCGTAGTCTCCTCATGTGCCAACACTTGGAGCGCGTGCTGGATATTGCAGACAAATATGGTTTCCACTGCCAGATGTGGAGCGATATGTTCTTTAAACTTATGTCAGCAGATGGCCAGTACGACCGTGATGTGGAAATTCCAGAAGAAACTCGTGTCTACCTAGACCGTCTCAAAGACCGAGTGACCTTGGTTTACTGGGACTATTATCAGGATAGCGAGGAAAAATACAATCGCAACTTCCACAACCATCATAAGATTAGTCATGACCTTGCCTTTGCAGGTGGTGCTTGGAAGTGGATTGGTTTCACACCCAACAACCATTTCAGCCGTCTTATCGCTCTTGAAGCGAACAAGGCCTGTCGTGCCAATGATATCAAAGAAGTTATCGTGACAGGTTGGGGGGATAATGGTGGGGAAACAGCTCAGTTCTCTATCTTACCAAGCTTGCAAATCTGGGCAGAACTCAGCTACCGCAATGACCTAGACCGTTTGTCTGCTAACTTCAAGACTAATACTGGTCTATCGGTTGAGGACTTTATGCAGATTGACCTAGCCAACCTTTTACCAGACCTACCAGGCAATCTCAGTGGCATCAATCCCAACCGCTATGTCTTTTATCAGGATATTCTCTGTCCGATTCTTGACCGACACATGACACCTGAACAGGACAAACCGCACTTCGCTCAGGCTGCTGAGACGCTTGCTGATATTAAAGAAAAAGCAGGAAATTATGCCTACCTCTTTGAAACTCAGGACCAGTTGAATCAGATTTTAAGTAGCAAAGTCGATGTGGGACGGCGCATTCGTCAGGCTTACCAAGAAGGTGATAAAGAAAGCCTGCAAGAAATCGCCAGACAAGAATTACCAGAACTCAGAAGCCAAATTGAGCACTTCCATACCCTCTTTAGTCATCAATGGTTGAAGGAAAATAAGGTCTTTGGCTTGGATACGGTCGATATCCGTATGGGCGGACTCTTGCAACGCATTAAGCGAGCAGAAAGCCGTATCGAGGCTTATCTGGCTGGCCAGCTTGACCGCATCGACGAGTTAGAAGTGGAAATCCTGCCATTTACTGACTTTTACGCAGACAAGGACTTCGCAGCCACAACAGCCAACCAGTGGCATACTATTGCGACAGCTTCAACGATTTATACGATCTAAAACAAGAACACCTTACCTTGAGCAGAGTGTTTCTCGTGAAACATCCCTCTCTTAAACAAGTACTCCACATAAAATAATTTGTGGAGTTTTTTCTATAATTAGTAGTTTAACCTAACCTTCAAATAGGAGTATACTAATAATGTAATCGTTATCAAAAGTCTAAAAAGGAATTTTTAGATAGATATCAAAATAAAAAGGGAGGAAATTATGAATAAGTTTTCAAAAACCTTGAGAGACAACTGGATCTTTCTCTTGATGGTTTTACCAGGGGCACTCTGGTTGATTCTATTCTTCTACATTCCAGTATTTGGGAACGTGGTTGCCTTTAAAGACTACCACATGACCAGTAATGGATTTATAGATAGTATCGTGAATAGTAAATGGGTCGGACTCGATAATTTCAGATTCTTGTTTAGTTCAAAAGACGCCTTTATTATCACACGAAATACTGTCCTCTATAATCTCGGCTTTATCTTTATCGGTTTGATTGTATCTGTAGGGATTGCCATCATCCTCAGTGAACTCCGTTCTAAGAGAATGGTTAAGATCTTCCAAACTTCCATGTTGTTCCCTTACTTCTTGTCTTGGGTTATCATCAGTTTCTTTACAGATGCCTTCCTAAACATTGATAAAGGTGTGTTCAACCATTTCCTAGAGTCTATCGGAATGAAGGAAATCAACTTCTACGCTGACTTGGGTATCTGGCCATATCTTCTACTTTTCCTAGGTATTTGGAAAGGCTTTGGATATAGCAGTGTCATGTACTATGCGACAATCATGGGAATTGATCCAACCTACTACGAAGCAGCAACAGTAGACGGGGCTAGCAAATGGCAACGAATTCGCAATGTAACTATTCCGCAGTTGACACCATTGGTAACCGTATTGACCATCCTTGCAGTCGGAAATATCTTCCGTGCAGACTTTGGTCTTTTCTACCAAATTCCCCACAATGCTGGTCAGCTTTATAACGTAACCAACGTCTTGGACGTATATGTTTATAATGGTTTGACTCAGACAGCGGATATCGGGATGGCTTCAGCAGCAGGTCTCTACCAATCAGTAGTCGGCTTGATTCTGGTTATCCTATCAAACTTACTTGCAAGACGAGTTGATCCAAACTCAGCCTTGTTCTAGAAAGGAGGAGAATATGGCAGAAAAGAAAATTAAAAAAGAAAAAATTGATAATGTCGGCATTCACTCCTTCAGTAAGAAAGCAGATATCTTCTTTAGTACCATTTCTGGTTTGATCGCCCTCTCGTGTATCCTACCCTTCATATTTGTTATTGTTATCTCTGTGACAGATGAAAAGAGTATCCTCCAAAATGGATATAGCTTCTTCCCATCCCAATTTGGATTAGACGGTTTTGAGTTCTTGGCACAGTTTAAGGATAAAATCCTCCAAGCCCTCTTCATCTCAGTCTTTGTAACAGTGGTGGGAACTATCACAAACGTTTTTATCACAACAACTTATGCCTACGCCATTTCACGGACAACCTTTAAGTATCGCAGATTCTTTACGATCTTTGCCCTTCTTAGTATGTTGTTCAACGCTGGTTTGGTACCAGGCTATATCGTGGTAACTCGTTTGCTTCAACTCGGTGATACAGTTTGGGCCTTGATTGTTCCAATGCTTCTCTCACCATTCAACATCATCTTGATGCGTTCCTTCTTCAAGAAGACCATTCCAGAAGCCATTCTTGAATCCGCTCGTATCGATGGTGCTAGTGAGGCCCGGATCTTCTTCCAAATCTGTTTGCCATTGTCATTACCAGGTATCGCAACCATCACGCTTTTGACAGCTCTTGGTTTCTGGAATGACTGGTTCAACGCCCTTCTTTACATCAAGAGTGACAACTTGTATCCATTGCAATATTTGCTCATGCAAATCCAGCAAAATATGGACTACATCGCCAAAGCAGTCGGCCTATCTGGTCAACTGGGAGTTGCTCTTCCAAAAGAAACAGGTCGTATGGCCATGGTTGTGGTCGCAACCCTTCCAATCGCGATTCTGTATCCATTCTTCCAACGCTACTTTGTAAAAGGTTTGACTATCGGTGGTGTGAAAGAATAGTACTTGTCGAGAAAAATCATTTCTCATTTCCAAACTTCCCTTGTGTGAAGTTAATACTCTTCGAAAATCTCTTCAAACGGCGTCAACGTCGTCTTGCCGTACTCAAGTACAGCCTGCGACTAGTTTCCTAGTTTGCTCTTTGATTTTCATTGAGTATAAGATCATTACATTGTTTATAAGTTTAAAAATAAAAAAAGGAGTTTTTATCATGAAAAACTGGAAAAAATATGCTTTTGCATCTGCTAGTGTAGTCGCTTTGGCTGCTGGTCTCGCTGCTTGTGGAAACCTTTCAGGTAACAAGAAAGCTGCTGACTCAGCTTCAGGTGAAAAAACTGTTATCAAAATGTACCAAATCGGTGACAAACCAGATAACTTAGATGAATTGCTAGAAAATGCCAACAAAATCATCGGTGAAAAAGTTGGTGCTAAATTGGATATCCAATATCTTGGATGGGGTGACTATGATAAGAAAATGTCAGTTATCACATCATCTGGTGAAAACTACGATATCGCCTTTGCATCTAACTATGTTGTAAATGCTCAAAAAGGTGCCTATGCTGACTTGACTGACTTGTATAAGAAAGAAGGGGCAGAGCTTTATAAAGCACTTGACCCAGCTTACATCAAAGGTAACAGCATTAACGGTAAAATTTACGCAGTTCCAGTTGCAGCCAACGTTGCATCATCTCAAAACTTCGCTTTCAACGGAACTCTTCTTGCTAAATACGGTATCGATATTTCAGGTGTCACTTCATATGAAACACTTGAACCAGTCTTGAAACAAATCAAAGAAAAAGCTCCAGATGTAGTGCCATTTGCGGTTACTAAGAACTTCATCCCATCTGATAACTTTGACTACCCAGTTCCAAACGGACTTCCATTCGTTATCGACCTTGAAGGGGACACTACTAAGATCGTAAACCGTTACGAAGTGCCTCGCTTTAAAGAACACTTGAAGACTCTTCACAAATTCTATGAAGCTGGATACATTCCAAAAGACGTAGCAACAAGCGATACTTCATTTGACCTTCAACAAGATACTTGGTTCGTTCGTGAAGAAACAGTAGGACCAGCTGACTACGGTAACAGCTTGCTTTCACGTGTTGCGAACAAAGATATCCAAATCAAACCAATCACTAACTTCATCAAGAAAAACCAAACAACACAAGTTGCTAACTTTGTCATCTCAAACAACTCTAAGAACAAAGAAAAATCAATGGAAGTGTTGAACCTCTTGAACACTAACCCAGAACTCTTGAATGGTCTTGTTTATGGTCCAGAAGGCAAGAACTGGGAAAAAATTCCAGGTAAAGAAAACCGTGTTAAAGTCCTTGATGGCTACAAAGGAAACACTCACATGGGTGGATGGAACACTGGTAACAACTGGATTCTTTACATCAACGAAAACGTTACAGACCAACAAATCGAAGATTCTAAGAAACAATTGGCTGAAGCTAAAGAATCTCCAGCACTTGGATTCATCTTTAGCACTGACAATGTGAAATCTGAAATCTCAGCAATCTCTAACACAATGCAACAATTCGATACAGCTATCAACACTGGTACTGTAGACCCAGATAAAGCTATTCCAGAATTGATGGAAAAATTGAAATCTGAAGGTGCTTACGAAAAAGTATTGAACGAAATGCAAAAACAATACGATGAATTCTTGAAAAACAAAAAATCATAAGATCAATTGATTTCGTGTATTCATTCCTAATTCCTAAAAACTGAATCACTGTTTTCCTCAGGCTTATCTTGGGGAGGCAGTGATTTTTTGAAACGAGAGCATAGATATCTATGTTGTTTTATCACTATTTAACCATTCAGGAAATCTCAAGTACCATTTAGGATTTGGAGTAAGGATTTAGGAAAATATAGCTTATATTAGAGATGTATCGAGTTTACAAAGGAGAGTTCATATGAAGAAGTATCAACTTCTATTCAAAATAAGTGCAGTCTTGTCTTACTTATTTTTCGTATTTGGTCTTTCTCAGCTGACGCTTATTGTTCAAAATTATTGGCAATTTTCTTCCCAGATTGGCAATTTCGTCTGGATTCAAAATCTCTTGAGTTTGCTATTTAGCGGAGTCATGATTTGGATTCTGGTTAAGACAGGTCATGGTTATCTCTTTCACATTCCAAGAAAAAAATGGCTTTGGTATTCGATTTTGACAGTACTAGTGGTAGTGCTCCAGATCTCTTTTAACGTTCAGACAGCTAAACATGTTCAGTCAACTGCTGAAGGTTGGGCTGTATTGATCGGTTATAGTGGGACCAACTTTGCTGAGCTAGGTATCTATATAACTTTGTTCTTTCTGACTCCACTTATGGAAGAGCTAATCTATAGAGGATTACTGCAACACGCCTTTTTTAAGCATTCGAGATTTGGCCTTGATTTGCTTCTTCCGTCAATTTTATTTGCTCTTCCTCATTTTTCAAGCCTGCCTAGTTTGTTAGATATCTTCGTCTTTGCAACATCTGGCATCATCTTTGCTAGTTTGACCCGCTATACCAAGAGCATTTATCCATCCTATGCGGTGCATGTGATTAATAATATTTTCGCAACATTACCATTTTTTCTGACTTTTTTACACAGGGTATTTGGGTAAAATATTGGTATGAGAGTTAGGAATGATAGTTTTTTAATTTATAAGTGAGTTTCAGGAGGAAAATAAGAATGACAACATTAAAATGGTTTGCCGGAGGCAGTGAAAGGCGTTGTGAAGCCATGACGATCATAAATCATCTCTTGGAAGATATAAAGGATACGCCTCAACTGACTCCCTTGAAAAATCTGTTAGTGAGTTATAAAAGACGATTAGAGGACGATGGGACCTCTACTCCATTTATTTTGAGTCAAATGAATGTTGACCTTGCGCGCGTATTGATTGATAACAAGCTAAGTTTGTCAGAAAATCAAGCTGAGCAGATCAAAAAATTGAGAGAACTATCTGCAATTCGCTATGGTTACTGATGAAGTGCAGGGACAGGCCATCTTCTACAATTTCCAGTCAAATAAATTGCATTCGCTTTCTCAAGCAGGTATACTAGTATAGTTAGATGAAAAATTCTGAAAATTTAAGAATAGAAAAGAGAACAAATCTTATGGCAAAAGATATTCGTGTCTTACTTTACTACCTTTACACTCCAATTGAAAATGCAGAGCAATTTGCTGCAGACCACTTGGCTTTCTGTAAATCAATTGGCCTTAAAGGTCGTATCCTAGTCGCTGACGAGGGAATTAACGGAACAGTTTCAGGTGATTATGAAACAACTCAAAAATACATGGACTACGTTCACAGCCTCCCAGGTATGGAAGACCTCTGGTTCAAGATTGACGAAGAAAGTGAACAAGCCTTCAAGAAGATGTTTGTTCGCTACAAGAAAGAGATTGTCCACCTTGGTTTGGAAGACAACGACTTTGACAACGACATCAACCCACTTGAAACAACAGGTGCTTACTTGTCTCCAAAAGAGTTCAAAGAAGCTCTTCTTGACGAAGATACCGTTGTCCTTGACACACGTAACGATTATGAGTACGACCTAGGACACTTCCGTGGGGCTATCCGCCCAGATATCCGCAACTTCCGTGAGTTGCCACAATGGGTCCGTGACAACAAGGAAAAATTCATGGACAAGCGTGTCGTGGTTTACTGTACAGGTGGCGTTCGCTGTGAGAAATTCTCAGGTTGGATGGTCCGTGAAGGCTACAAAGATGTTGGCCAATTGCACGGAGGAATTGCAACTTACGGTAAAGACCCCGAAGTTCAAGGTGAGCTTTGGGATGGGAAAATGTACGTCTTTGACGAGCGTATTGCCGTAGATGTAAACCATGTCAACCCAACCATCGTAGGGAAAGACTGGTTTGATGGAACACCATGTGAACGTTATGTCAACTGTGGAAATCCATTCTGTAACCGTCGTATCTTGACATCAGAAGAAAATGAAGACAAGTACCTTCGTGGATGCTCACACGAGTGCCGTGTTCACCCACGTAACCGCTATGTTTCAGAAAATGAATTGACACAAGCTGAAGTGATCGAGCGCCTAGCCGCTATCGGTGAAAGCTTGGATCAAGCAGCTACTGTATAAGATTAAACAGTCCTTAGGGGCTGTTTTTCTATGCTTTTTACTCAAAAATTAATACTCAATGAAAATCAAAGAGCAAACTAGGAAGCTAGCCGCAGGCTGTACTTGAGTACGGCAAGGCGAAGCTGACGCGGTTTGAATTTGATTTTCGAAGAGTATAAAGTTTGTTTTTGTATCTTTCAGAAAAATAAGGTATACTATATGTAAACGATTTCAAAGGAGTTCAGTTATGACGAAAACATTTTTTATTCCAAATAAACAGAGCATTTTAGGAGAACAGGAAATTTTGACTGCCAAGTCTATCTTGGCCTTGGTGGATGGTTTGGAGTCGCATAGCTATGATGCTATCTATCTCCGTCAGCCTCTTAATCGTCTTGAGTATATCGAGTGTGCGATAGTGGGGCAATCACAATTTCTTTTTAAGGTCAGTTATGCTGATAGTCAAAAGGCTTACCGTATCGATCTTCCTGACCTACTCACGAAGACAGACTGGCAGATTATCAAATCATTTTTAGATGCTCTGCTTGCTTATACAGGAACTGAGATTGAAGGACTAGATGGTTTTGATTTTGAAGCTTATTTCCAAGCAAGTATTCAAGCCCATCTGACAGACGCTGCAGCCCGTTTTACGATTTGCCAAGGAATTTTTAATCCTGTTTTCTTTGGTCATGAGGACTTGAAAAGCTTTTTAGAGGAAAATGGCTTGGCTCAGTTTGAAGCGCGTGTACGTGCGGTTCAAGAGACAGATGCCTACTTTGCAAGAGTTTCCTTCTATCAGGATGGAGAAGGCCAAGTGCACGGTGTTTACCATCTGGCTCAAGGAGTCAAGACAGTATTACCGAGAGAACCATTTGTTCCTACTGCCTATATTGAGCAATTGGTGGATAAGGAAGTGCAGTGGGAGATTGACTTGGTTCAAATCACAGGAGACGGCTCTAAACCAGAAGACTATGAAGCCATTGTCCGCTTAGACTATGCAAAATTCCTAGAGTCACTACCATCAGCATCTTACCACCAACTAGATGCCAATCAATTAGAAGTGCAACCCATCTTAGACAAAGATTTTAAAGCATTAGCACAAGAAAAGTAAAGCAGAAGCAGGTCAATTGCTATTTAGCGTGCGAAATATGGTTTAGTCTTGTTAAGTTTTGTAATATAAAATTTTAAGAATTGCTTAGTTCAATAAAAAACAGCATAATATAAAAAATATAATATTATTCGGTAACTAATTATCAGGAGATTTTAAGATGGATATCAAGAAGGAAGTAGGTAAAAGAATCCGAATGTTGCGAGAGATGAAACATATCACTCGTGAAACTCTTTGTGATGATGAAACTGAGATAACGGTGCGCCAATTAGCACGGATTGAATCAGGCCAGTCTTCCCCGAGTTTATCCAAGGTAGAGTATATAGCTTACAAACTAGGCTGTTCAATTTCACATATAGTAGATATGGATCATATGATTTTACCCTCCGAGTACTTGATATTAAAGGATAAACTCATTAAGTTTCAAACTTATGGAGATGATGATAGAATCCAAGTTAAGGAAGAGTTGTTTGAAAGAGTTTACGAACACTATTATGACAGTCTACCTGAGGATGAGCAGATTGCAGTTAGTGCCTTACAAGCTAGTTTTGATGTCTTTGTAAGTGAAGATGCAGGTTTTGGCGATGCTTTGCTGGATGAATATTTTGAACAAGTAAAGATAAGGAAAAACTATTCGGTGAATGATTTGCTTCTGATAAAATTGTACTTTGTTTCGTGTTTAGCAAGACCGATTGGGTATCATCATGAACTGTTTTGGATGCTTTCTAAAAAACTTATAAGAGAAACAAATTCATCCGATTTAGAGACAGCTTATATGTTAAAGAGAACAGTGCTTGATTCTTTAGCTGTTCAATGGATGGAAAAATCTTACTCCACTTTTGAGCCTTATGTTAAGGCGATGAACAGGCTGATGATTTTATCGCAGGATTTTCAAAACAAGCCAATTGTTGATATGCTTGAAGCTATGTGTACCTTATTTCATAAACGGGATAAGGAAAAAGCCATCCGCTTATACGATAGAGCTATTATTTGTGCTCAAGCATTTGGAGACCAAGTATTAGAAGCGCGTATATTGGGAGAAAAAGAAAAAGATTTAAAAACTTTTGAGGAAATGGAGAGCTAACATGACATTTTTGTCATGTTTTTTTATTTTTGAAAGCGCTATACTATGATCATAAAGAACAAGAGATAAGGAGGAAAGAAGCATGTTTGGATTTGAAGTATTCTTAAGTCTTAGTTTTTGGTTTTCTGGATAGGAGATAGAAATGGAAGATTTTAGTATCTCGCTAGAGACGTTTACACAAACTCGCCACAGTTTGCTGTTTCGAAATAACACGACGGAGCAAAAGTTGGTACAAATAGAGTTGAATAAGGAACCATTCCGTTTAGCTATTTTAGATGCAGGCGAAGAGCGAGTTTTAATCTTACCAGAAGAATTATCTATTATCGAAAGTTTTAGAATTTCAGAAGTGGAGGACAATCCATGATGTCAAAAAAACATGTTGTAGAGACAATGGTTCTTCTTGTGATAGCATCTTTATTTTTAGCAGGATTTTACTATCAAAACCAGGAATCTCATCATCAAGAAGAAACAGCGCAAGAGCTCCTCTTAAAAAAAGAGGAGGAAATAAACCAATATATTTCAAAAACTAAAAATACAACATTCAAGAATGCATTGTTAACCTCTAATGAGGGAGCACAGGTTCAACTATCAGATTATAAGTTTAGACCAAAGGTTGTGGTATTCTGGGCTAGTTGGTGTCCTGATTGCCAAAAAGAGCTCCCAATCATTCAGCGCCTTTATGATAAATACCAAGATAAAGTTGATTTCTTTATGGTGGATATAGTTGATGGGGAACGTGAAACACTTGAAACCTCTCATCAATTTTTAAGGAATCAGGGTTTTACCTTTCCAGTTTATATAGATCAAGATTTACAAGCTTTTAAGTTTTTTGATGTAAAAGCTATTCCAACAATATTTATAGTGGATAAAGATGGGATAGTGAAACAAATTTATGTAGAACAAGGAAGCGAAGAAATCTTGTCTAAAGATTTAAAACAGTTAATAAATGACTGAAATGAGAATCTCATTTGGTTATTATAAAAAATTTTTTAAAAGGAGGGTTTTCTGATGAGAAAACTAACTGGACGTGTCAAAAGACACATTGTAGCAGGTCGCTTTTGTATTATAGGTCTTCGATATGGAGTAGGCATATTTTGTTGGGATTAAATAGGAGGATGAAGTAGTGAAAAAACTAAGTAACAAAAATAAACAGCACATTGTAGCAGGTCGCTTTTGTATTATAGGTCTTCGATATGGAGTAGGTATATTTTGTTGGGATTAAAAGGAGGGTTAAGTAATGAAAAAACTAAGTAATAAACATAAAAAACACATTGTGGCAGGTCAATTTTGTGCTGTTTCACCACTCGGTATTTATGGAATGCTCACAGGTATTGGGTTCTTCTGCTGGAGTTAACGTAATCTAAAAATCTCTGGCAGGGTTCATTCCTTGTCAGAGACTTTTTAATATAATGAACGGAGAGAAACTATGAATCGTGTGATTTTAAGTCTTAAAAATATTGATAAAACATATGGGAAAGAACAGGTTTTACATAATATTTCCTTTGATATTGAGCAAGGGGAAATATGTGGTCTTATCGGTGAAAATGGTGCAGGAAAGACAACCTTAATGAGAATTCTTCTAGGACTAATTCAAGCTGATAAGGGAGAAATTGAGAGTGTTTCGCAGCATAAGATTGGTAGTATTATCGAATCACCTGCCCTCTATCCAAACTTGACTGGACGTCAACACCTGCAATATTATAAAACAAGATTTGGTTTAAAGACAGATATCACAAAAATGTTGGAATTGGTTCACTTGCCGGAACCGTCATGGGATCGAAAAGTAAAAAACTATTCCCTTGGAATGAAGCAAAGACTATCGATAGCAATTGCGCTTTTGGATAATCCAGAGCTTATTATCTTAGATGAACCAGTGAATGGTTTAGATCCTCAAGGGATTTCAGATTTAAGAAAAATGATTTTGAATTTACGGGATCAGTTAGGAGTTACTTTTTTAATCTCGAGCCATATTCTGTCAGAATTGGAATTTATAACAGATAAGTATATCATCATGAAAAAAGGAAAGATTCTAAATGTGATGAGTTCAAAAGAGCTAGCAAATGATTTGTCAGAAAAGCTCTTCCTTAAGACGAGTAATAATCAGATTCTAAAAACGTTTTTAAAAGAAGAGGGCATTGTTCATTTTGAGCAGGATGACTATCTGGTTGTGCCAGAAAAGGAAAAATTAATGGCTATCTTGGAATATAGTGTCGTGTCAAATCTAGTGATACAGGATATTTATATTAAGAAAGAACGCTTTGAGGACTACTATTTGCATAATATTATCTGATGATTTAAGAAAGGAGGAGAGTCATGAATTCTCTTAAAGCAGATATGTATAAATTTTACTGGGAAAAAAGAGGAGTACTTCCTAGTTTGTTGATAGGATTATTGATTTTGTTATTCTCCTTATTTTTTAAGTCATCGAATGAAGATGAACCAGCATTTCGAGTATTGATTTCAAATGTGAGTGGTTTTATTCCTTTGCTTTTTATCTCTACTAATTTATTTTTCTGGGGGGAAGATTATAGTTTCCGTACGATTAACATTCTCCTCACAAAAGAAAAACAACGTTGGAAGTTATTTTTATATAAAACTTTGGGAGCCTTTTGTTTGTCTTTCCTATATGTAACTATTTTTTATAGTTTAACAGCCCTCGTCTATTTGGAGGGAGACTTGGTGTTGATTGTTTCGACATTTTTACATCAACTACCATACTATTTGGTTATTATCAGTATCTCATTATTAATTTTTCAAATATTTGATAAGGTTTATGAATCATGTATGATTTATATACTCTATATTTTACTGTTTGATAACCTATTGGTTTATGTCCTTCCAAACTCTGGTGAGAGTGTGAGAGACTATTTATTAATGACTTTAAATTTGAAAACTTCCCCTGGAGTAAGTCAATTTACCCTTACGAATGTAGGCTATCCTATATTGGTAAGTATAGCAGTGATTGTACTTGCGTTTGTTGTATTCAGTAAAAAAGAATTTAAGTAGGAGTACTAATGATGAAAAAAATAGGAATTGTAATTGGGCTGTTGTTACTGTTTGTAGTGGCTGGAATTTTATTAACCTTAAAACGAGGAGAGACGACAATCAGTGTAAAACAATCGTGGGCTCTTTCTTCTAAAAGTATTAAAACGTTAGAGTTTTATGGTTCAAAGCAAGCAATTGATGTTAAAGTTGTCAAGAGTGAATCAGATGAAACAAGTGTTCAAATAGAAGGAAAAGTTTCCGAAGAATCAGTGAATAACATAACTAAAAACGTTAAAATGAGTTCAGATAGTCTATATATTCCATTTTCACAACATGGCTTTAATTTGGCTTTGAGTTCACAAGGGAAAGACAAGTTATATGTAACCATTTCCTTAGGGAAAAATGCAACTTTCGAAAAAATTTTTGTAGATACTCTTGTTGGCGATGTATCTATTACAGTTCCTAAAGATTTTGATGGAATCTATACTTTGCATACAAATAATACAGGAGAAGTTTTAAAGGTTCCTACGACAAATCAAACTTCGAATAGCGTCATTGAAGTTGATGGTTATAGTAAGATAAGTGTTGAAAAAGGAGAAAATAATGGTTAGTCACTATAAACAAGCAACTTTGCTGGATTGTGGAATGGCTTGTGTAAAGACAATCATTTCTTACTATTTCCCAAAATTAGAACATTTAGATAGTCTACAATTTGATAACAATAACCACCAAGGACTGTCTTTGTTTGATATAGAAGATATACTAAAAAGCTATGGTATTGATGCGGATTCTTATCAAATTGAGACTCCTAGTTTGTTAAACAACGTATCATTTCCTTATTTACTAGTAGTAGAAAGAGCTAGCTTGCCTCATTATATCGTCGTGTTGGATGGAGACAGTAGTTCATTGATTGTTTCTGATCCTGCAAATGAGGAAATTGAGAAAATTTCAAGATTAGAACTTTTTAGTCAGAGTGTAGGAATTGTTTTAATTCCTCAAAAGAATGAGAATGTTAATTCAGAAGATAGAAAAGATATTGTTACGATAAGCTATGCAGATAAGTTATATCATAGATTTCTAGCTTCACTTGGTTGGAAGAGAAAATTGGCAATCTTTTTCTTGGGATTAGCTAAAATTAGTTTACCTATTGCTATTGCTTTTTTACTACAAATAACAATGTCTGGTCTACTTAACATTCAGTTTAGTATTCAACTATTTACCCTAGCTTCAATAATATTAGCTTCATATTTGTATTGGCAGTTCTCTATATTAGAAACGAGATTAAAAGGAAAGATTGAGAATAATTTTTTAAATGATATTCTGTCCTCTTTTTATAAGAACCAATTAAATGATTTTTCTTTAACTAAAAATTATGAGTATGTGAGTAGTTATTTTTGGAATTTATTGTTATCAGCAACAGGTATTATGCAAAAATTTTACTTAAAGGTACAGCTTTTAGTGTTTTGTTTGCTACTGTTATTGCTATTAAAATTGAATATTATTATTTTCGCAGTTACATGCGTATCTATAGCTATTCTTGGTTTATATGTCAATTTTGAAATACGAAAAGTTGTAAAAAATCAGCGAGAATTTATTGCTAATAGTTCTAACTTTAGTTCTCTGGTAGAAAATACAATTTATGGTTTGCAAGATATTATAAGTTTCCAAAAATCTAGCGACTTCATCAAAGAATTTGATGAAAGACTCAATGAACTATTGGGAACGAAACTAGATAGTACACATATTACCAATAGATTATTAGCTTCTACGCAGATATTTATTGGTTTAACTGGTTCATTTTTGCTTGCTACTGTAAATATTATTAGAGATTACGCACATATATCGGAGTATACAAATAGTATTTTGATTTTATTACTGTTATCCAGCATTTTAAATTCTTTAATTACATCTTGGGTAGCATTGAAAAAAAGTCAATATTCCTTTGAGTTTATTGGACTAGAGGAAGTAGGGATGGAAAGTAATCTTGCTACCATTCCAGTATCTAAAATTGAACAATTGTCATGCCGGAATTTATGTAAAAAATGGGATGAAAGATTGGTGTTTACTAAATTAAATTTTGAGTTCAATAGTGGTGAATTAACCGTTATTACAGGCGGGAATGGAACTGGGAAATCATCTCTTTTGAATATTATTCAGGGATTATCTTCTCCAACAGAGGGTGATATTGTACTGAATGGAATGGAAAGTTTTTCTACTTTAGAGGAGACTAATATTTTAGATTATTTAAGCGTGTATTCATCTGAATTTCATGTATTCCCTGGAAGTGTTTCAAAAAATATTAATTTCACTCTATTTAATAAGGAAAACTATGAATCAAATAATCTTGATAGTCTGAATCTCAATATAGCTCTAAGTCATCAGATTGATGGGAAAGCCACCAATATTTCGCAAGGTCAGAAACAAAAAATTCTACTCATGAGGAGTTTATCGCAAGAAAAGGACATCTATCTATTTGATGAGCCTACAGGAAATTTGGACAGAAACTCAACTGAATTATTTCTAAATGAGGTTGAGAAATTAGTGAACGAGGAAAAGATTGTTATTGTCGTGACTCATGATAAGGATGTTATTGCTAGAGCAGGTAAAGTTATTAATATGGACGAATTTCATTAAAAGTTAATAAATGGAGATTGGTGGTTTCTAATCTTAATTTTACATATAACTAGTTTGCATAATATTTGGAATAACGAACTTCATAGCAACGTTATCATACTACTGAACTCTAGGAATAAAACCCATCCTAGGACAAAGATTTTAAAGCATTAGCACAAGAAGAGTAAATCAGAAGCAGGTCAATCGACTTGCTTTTTGGTATAGAAAAATCCTGCCATGGATGACAGGATTGAATCTTAAAGAAAGGCTAAGATACGAAGATAATCTCCAATCAGTGCCACTTCAGCTACAAAGAAGAGGAGGATAATGACTCCGTTCACAAGGACAGACAAGAATAATTGATAGAAGGAGTCGGTTTCACTTGCTTGACTTGGCCTTGTAATGATATGGAGACTAGCAAGCAGAATGATTCCAATGCTAATCACACACAAGAGGGCTGTAAATCGCAGGCTATCAAAGAAGGCAAAGAAACTAGCAATAGCAGTGAGGAAGATTGGAATTGCCAAGAGTTGACTATATTGTTGGAGAACCTTTTCTAGCGTCCAGTCCTTTTCTTGGTAGATAAATCGTCTCACGACGAAACTACCCAAGAGGAATGAAAAGAAGAAGAGTGTTGTTGCTACTAGGATAGAGATAATCGAAAAGAGATTCAATGAAGCAAATTGTTCAGGGAAGTGATTATGCATAGTTGCTATATGTCCATAGTAAGCATGTTTGATGTGGTAGATACTAAAGAAAAAGGAAGATGCAGAAAACAGAATGAGCAAGAGAAAGGCTGTGTAACTGTGTGTGCTACTTGTTTCAAGCTTGCTTGTAGGAGATTTGAGAGCCTCCACTAGCCAAGACCAAAAATCAAGCACTTGCTCTTTCCATTTATCCGTAGATTTTGGAGCTTGGTCGGGGATATAGGGACTTTCTAAGGATTGACTGAGAAGAAGGGGCTCTTTCGTGGTTGGTTTTTGCTGAGGAAGTGCTTCTTGGTTCTCTTCAGCTTTAGTGACTTTTTCTGTTTCTTTAGAAAAATCTTGCTCTTCTTCAGTAGAATCTAATGCTTTCTTTTCTTCTATTTCTGTTCTCGCTTCACTGTCTTCAGGCGTTTCAATTGTCTCTTCTTGCTGGCTTTCCAGTTCGACTTCGGCTTGAGAGACGTCCTCCTCTACTTGAGTATTTTTTTCAATTGGTGTATCGAGATTGGCTATCGTTTCTTCAGCCTTGTCTGCAACCTCTTGAGTTTGCTCTTCAGGTTTGTTCTTGCTTGTTGCTTTTACAAAATCATTACTTTCAAACCATTCTTGTTTCATGGTAGAACCTCCTTTTTAGTTAGATAAATATGCTTTCATAGTAGCAAATGTAAGCGCTTTTGTCAACGATTTCTAGAAGAAGACTCGTGTTCCTCTGATTTGAGTAGATAGATATCCTGGTCTGCTCTGGCGATGAGTTGATCTTTTGCATCTGCTTTTTCTGTCTTATAAGGATTGCTTAATCGTTCATCTTTGTTTTCTTCGTTTTTAAACGAACGCCTTCCTTCTCTTAAAAAATGAAGAATAGAACCATGTTTTGTTGAAAGATCTAAGTTGATTCTTTGTTTTTCTTCTTTGGAAAGTAGCAGATTTAGGTTTGTTTTTGCTACCAATTCCACCTTACCATGTACTTGGATTTTTTCAGCGTGGAAGTGATTCTCTGTTGACTCTAGCTGACTATCTGTAAGGTCTGTATCAAAGATATTAATGATATTAGGGGTTGTGAGTTTACTGTTTTTGATACGACTTCCTTCAATTCGGAGGAGATAGCCATTATTGGTATTGATGGTCGCATTTTCAAGACTAGCATTAGTGATACTAGTTTGTCCACGATTGGCTGACACGTTGATTCCTTTTAGAGTTCTCCCTTTTGGAAGTTGGAGAATAACTTCTTCAAAACGACGAGAGTAGCTACTTGCGATATGGAGAATCCCGCCAATTCCAGAAGAGAGAAATGGACTTTCAGACAGTTTCTTATCAGTGAGGCTCAGCGTTTTATCGTTTTGATTTGTGATAAGATCATGGTTAGCAGAAATAGATGGATGGTAAGAAATGTGGATTTGATCATCGAAAGAGTCTGTGATGGTCAGCGCGTGTTGGTGGAGAGTAATTTCTAGGTTTTCGACTTCCTTGCCAAAGGTTAGCTCTTCCGTACGGCTATCATAGACAGGTTCTTTGGACATGGCAAGTAGGCTCTTAATTCCGTCAGATTGGATGCCTACAAAGAGCAGGACAAAGCCGATAACGGTAGTCACAACACCAAAAATGAGAAATCCTTTTGTCCATTTACGCATGCTGGTCACCTCTCTTTCCTTTTTTAAGAACAAATTGCACCAGGCGAACAATGAGTAGACCGAAGAAGCGAGCTACATAGGAAATACCTAATAAAACCAGCGAAGAAGCACCGATAGCTAGTAAACCAGAACCGAAAATCAAGATAAAGGCTGATTTAGCTTGGGCTAGGACAGTAAAACTTTCAACTAAAAATAGGAATCCGCCGATGATACCAAGTATGGAAACTGCAAAGAAAGCCAGAATGACAGTCAAAGCAGCAACAAGGATTGCGAACAGGGACACGAGGATGGCGATTCCCAGAGGAATACCGATGGGTGCTGCAAGCAAAGCTAACAAGGCGATATGCAAAATTTGTCGGTTATTCTTTTGAGCAGGCGCTTCATTGATTTTTTTATCTAGAAGATTTGATAGAACTTCGTGGGCTGCTTCCTTAGGAGTTCCCAAGCTAGCGATGAGTTCTTCTTCTCCCTCGACTCCAGCATCGTCAAAGAGTTCTCTGAAATAGTCCATGGCTTCAATTTGGTCAGCCTGAGGCAGTTTTTTGAGATAAAGTTCTAGCTGAGTCAGGTATTCAGTTCTTGTCATGGCGGATACTCCCTTCTATGATGCCATTGATGGTGTCTGTATAAAGTGCCCATTCATCTTTTAGGGTCACGAGCTGTTCTATACCACCATTTGTCAAGGAGTAGTATTTGCGCATGCGACCTTGGAACTCTCTAGAATAGGTTGTCAGAAAGCTATTGCCCTCCAATTTTTTGAGAATGGGATAGAGTGTAGATTCTTTGATATTAGCGATCAGCTTAATGGTTTGGCTAATCTCATAACCATAAGAATCATCCTGCTCCAGTACAGCCAAGATGAGAAATTCAATCAAGGCAGAGGATGTTGGAAAGTACATGGGGAACCTCCTTTTCTAATGTGTAAGATTTTTATATATAATTTTTCTACACATACATTGTACATCTAAATGAAAGCCCTGTCAAGAGAAATGTGTAAAATTTTTATATATAAAAAACTTCTAGCCAAAACTAGAAGTTTAGAGGATTTTATCAGCTCTGTCCACTGTAAAGAGGGCCACAGTCATCAGGATATCGACGAGTAAGAGGGCAGCTACAGCTGGTACCCAAGAGTGGAAAAGGTCAAAACTGTAACCAAAGAGGGTTGGTCCAAAGGCTGCTAGGATATAGCCTCCTGTTTGAGATAGACCGGACAATTGGGCCGTCTTTTCAGGAGCGCTTGTCTTGAGTGAAAAATTGACCATGAGATAAGGGAAGAGGGCACTGGTTGCGGTTCCGATGAGGAGATGGATGGCAAGCCAGTAAAAGAAATTACCGATTGGGAAAAAGAGCATGGAAATACCGACCACACCAGCTAGTGAAACCAGAGTGAGCATGAGCTGACGGTTACGAGTAGATAAACTGGTTGTCAGGCTTGGGATGGTCATTGAAAAAGGAATGCTAATCAGGGAGAAGATAGAGGTCAGCAAGCCAGCTTCGTGACTGGATAGGCCTGCATGGATGGCCATGGTAGGTAGCCAGGTCATAGCGGTGTAAAAGAGTAAGGATTGAAAACCTGCAAAGACAATCACTGCCCAGACCTGTTTATTACGCATGACCTTTGCTTTGCTTTTTTGTTTGGTTTGTGGAGCTAGTCTGTGATTATAGCGGTGATTTGGGAGCCAGACCAAAAAAGTTGCTAGACAGAGCAGGGTGAGGAGGATGATAAGTCCTTTCCAAGAACTGGCTTGTGTAATAGGCACGGCTAGATAGGAAGCCAGAGCCGTCGCAATCCCCATAGAGGTTACATATAAGGTGGTCAGAAAACCAATCTTCTTTGGTTGATTGGCTTGGATGAGACTAGGAAGCAGCACATTGATGACTGCGATACTTGCCCCAACCATCAAGGTTCCTAGATAGAGCAGGGGCAGATTGATTAGTCGAATGAGAGAACCGATGGTCAAGAAGAAAAGGCTGTAGGTGAAGAGATGCTCCAAGCCGATTTTTTGAGCCAGTCGGGTAGAAAAGAGTGAGAAGAGGGTAAACATGAGGAGGGGAAGGCTGGTCAAGACACCAAGCGAACTAACTTCTACTCCCAACCCTTGCGAAATATCTCCCAAAATAATGGGTAAAACAGTAAAAGGAGTCCGCAAGGAAACACCAATCAGGATAATACCTGGAACAAAAAAGAGTGATTGCTTTTTCATATAATACCTCTTCTAGCTGATTTTAATAACAGCTTATTTTAAGGCTTTTTCCCTATAATGTCAAGTAAGGTTTTGGGCTTTCAAGATAAAAATGGGAAAGTCTTGAAAATTATGATAAAATAGTGGAAGGAAATCTATACATTGGAGAAAAACTGTGTCTGAAAAGCAAAAAATCAGCGTATTGATGTCGGTCTATATCAAGGAAAATCCGACATTTTTAAAGGATGCTATTGAGAGTGTTCAAAATCAGACTCTGAAACCGAGCGAATTGGTTCTGGTTGAGGATGGGCCTTTGACACCTGAGCTCTATCAGGTATTAAACCAAGTGGAAGCCCAGTCTGAAATTCCAGTGAAACGCTATCCTCTTGAGCAGAATCAAGGTTTGGGTCTGGCTCTTCGACAGGGTGTTTTGCAGTGTCAGTATGATATTATTGCCCGTATGGATACGGATGATATAGCAGTTCCAGACCGTTTTGAGAAACAGGTTCAGCTAATGGAGAAGGACAAGCTCGACCTATTAGGTGGACATATTGCAGAATTTATTGACAATCCTGATGAGATTGTTTCTTACCGTCGTGTTCCAACCCAGCATGCAGAGATTGTGGCTTATCAAAGGATGAGAAGTGCCTTTAACCACATGACTGTCATGTTCAAGAAGGACATGGTTCTCAAGGCAGGCAACTATGAGGATGGCCTTTATATGGAGGATGACCTCCTCTGGCTCAACATGATTGCTGCAGGAGCCAAGACTGGAAATCTGGATCAAATCTTGTGTAAGGTTCGTGTTGGAGCAGGAATGTTTGAGCGTCGTGGGGGACTGCGTTACCTCAAACTCTATCGTCAAGCTCGTCAGCGCATGCTGAAGAGAGGGCAAATTTCTTACCTGGAGTACGCCAAGAGTGTTGCCATTCAGATGATTGTTGCCCTTTGTCCTGGATTTGTCCGACAGTTTATTTTTATGAAACTGTTACGAAAAAGCAAGTAAAAGATTGTAGCAAATCGTAAACTAGAGAAAAAGTGTTATAATAACAATATAACTATTCAGCTCTTTTAAGGAGGAGTAAATTTCTATGAATAAAAAACTCACAGATTATGTGATTGATCTGGTGGAAATTTTAAATAAACAACAAAAACAGGTTTTCTGGGGAATATTTGATATTTTGAGTATGGTGGTTTCCATCATTGTATCTTATATTTTATTCTACGGATTGATTAATCCAGCACCTGTTGACTACATCATCTATACGAGTTTGGCTTTCCTGTTCTATCAATTGATGATTGGATTTTGGGGGCTGAACGCTAGTATTAGTCGTTACAGCAAGATTACGGATTTCATGAAAATCTTTTTTGGTGTGACTGCTAGCAGTATCTTGTCATATAGTATCTGCTATGCTTTCTTGCCACTTTTTTCAATCCGTTTCATCATTCTCTTTATCTTGTTGAGTACTTTCTTGATTTTATTGCCACGGATTACTTGGCAGTTAATCTACTCTAAACGCAAAAAGGGAAGTGGTGATGGAGAACACCGTCGGACCTTCTTGATTGGTGCCGGTGATGGTGGAGCCCTCTTTATGGATAGTTACCAACATCCAACTAGTGAATTAGAACTTGTCGGTATTTTGGACAAGGATTCTAAGAAAAAGGGCCAAAAACTTGGTGGAATCCCTGTTTTGGGTTCATATGATGATCTGCCTGAATTAGCCAAACGCCATCAAATCGAGCGTGTTATCGTTGCGATTCCGTCGCTTGACCCGTCAGAATATGAACGTATCTTGCAGATGTGTAATAAGCTGGGAGTCAAATGTTACAAGATGCCTAAGGTTGAAACGGTTGTTCAAGGACTTCACCAAGCAGGTACTGGCTTCCAAAAAATTGATATTACGGACCTTTTGGGACGTCAGGAAATTCGTCTTGATGAATCGCGTCTGGGCGCAGAACTGACAGGTAAGACAATCTTGGTTACAGGTGCTGGTGGCTCAATCGGTTCTGAAATCTGTCGCCAAGTTAGTCGCTTCAATCCTGAACGCATCGTCTTGCTCGGTCATGGGGAAAACTCAATCTACCTTGTTTATCATGAATTGATTCGCAAGTTCCAAGGGATTGATTATGTACCGGTTATTGCCGATATTCAAGACTATGACCGTCTCTTGCAAGTCTTTGAACAGTACAAGCCAGCTATTGTTTATCATGCGGCTGCTCACAAGCACGTTCCTATGATGGAGCGCAATCCAAAAGAAGCCTTCAAAAATAATATTCGTGGAACTTACAATGTTGCTAAGGCTGTTGATGAAGCCAAAGTACCTAAGATGGTTATGATTTCGACAGATAAGGCGGTTAATCCACCAAATGTTATGGGAGCAACCAAGCGCGTGGCTGAGTTGATTGTCACTGGCTTTAACCAACGTAGCCAATCAACCTACTGTGCAGTTCGTTTTGGGAATGTTCTTGGTAGCCGTGGTAGTGTCATTCCAGTCTTTGAACGTCAAATTGCTGAAGGCGGGCCTGTAACGGTCACAGATTTCCGCATGACCCGTTACTTTATGACCATTCCAGAAGCTAGCCGTTTGGTTATTCACGCTGGTGCTTATGCCAAGGATGGGGAAGTCTTTATCCTTGATATGGGCAAACCAGTCAAGATTTATGACTTGGCCAAGAAAATGGTCCTTCTAAGTGGACACACCGAAAGCGAAATTCCAATTGTTGAAGTTGGAATCCGCCCAGGCGAAAAACTTTACGAAGAACTCTTGGTATCAACAGAACTTGTTGATAATCAGGTTATGGATAAGATTTTCGTTGGTAAGGTTAATGTCATGCCTCTAGAAGCTATCGACCAAAAAATTGAAGAGTTCCGAACTCTCAGTGGAGATGAATTGAAGCAAGCCATTATCGCCTTTGCCAATCAAACCACCCACGTTGAATAAAAACAGAAAAACGCATATTATCAGTTCTGAAGAATCTTGGTAATATGCGTTTTGTTATGTAGAAACTTGCTCCATTTTCTTCTGAAATGGGGTTGTCGCCCAGTCTATGTTATTGAAAATAGGCCAAAACTTCTATGGGTTTGTGAGCGATATAATCAGGCTGATAGTTTAGCAAATCTGCTTGCTCCCCAAATCCCCAAGTGACGGCTAATTTCTGAATGCCTGTTTCTTGAGCACCCAGCATATCAAACTTGGTATCTCCGATGATGATAGCTTGTTCTGGGGCTAGTTGATGTGTCTGCAAGGTTTGGCGAATGACATCTGCCTTATGGGGTGCTTCAGGGCTTGAACCATAAATGCCATCAAAGAAATGATAGATTCCCAAGTTTTTAGTCATGTCTTGAGCGGTTGGAGTATTCTTTGTAGTGGTGATATAAAGAGGGTAATTGCTCGATAACTTCTCAAGCAAGTCTACGACCTGAGGAAAGAGTTGAGCTTCATGGATGCCTTTTGCCTTATAGTAAGAACGGTATATCTGGACAGCCTCAGAAATTTGGTCTTTGGGAAGGCAGGTCGCAAAACTACTTTCGAGGGGCGGTCCCATAAAACTAAGAATGGTTTTGGCATCAGGGCTAGGCACCCCTAGCTCTTTAAAGGTATGGGTAAAGGCATTGTGAATCCCGATAGAACTGTCAACGAGGGTTCCATCTAGATCGAAAAAGATAGCTGTGATAGAGGTCATGGTTTCTCCTATTTGATAAGCTTATTCTCCGAAAATTTCTTTTTGGAGGCGACGACCAGTAGGGGTGGCAGCGAGTCCACCTTCAGCTGTTTCACGAAAGGCAGTTGGCATGCTTGCTCCTACTTGGTACATGGCATCGATAACTTCATCCACAGGAATTTTAGATTCGATACCTGCCAAGGCCATGTCTGCTGCGATGAAGGCAAAGCTAGCTCCCATGGCATTACGTTTAACACAGGGAACTTCAACCAAGCCGGCAACAGGGTCACAAATGAGGCCCAGCATATTTTTAATAACAAAGGCAATGGCCTGACTGGCTTGATAAGGTGTCCCACCAGCAGCCAGAGTCAAGGCGGCAGCACTCATAGCAGAGGCAGAGCCGACTTCGGCTTGACAGCCACCCTCAGCACCTGAGATAGAAGCGTTGTTTGCGATGACTAGTCCAAAGGCACCTGCAGCAAAGAGGAAATCCAGCTGTTGCTCGTGGCTGAGGTCTAATTTTTCAATAGCAGCAGTGAGAACCGAGGGCAGACAGCCGGCACTTCCTGCTGTCGGAGTGGCACATACCAAGCCCATTTTAGCATTGTGTTCATTGACTGCGATGGCATTTCGGGCAGCCGAGAGAATCGTGTAATCTGACAAGGTTTTTCCGTTTTTGATGTAGTGGTCCAATTTGGCAGCATCTCCACCTGTCAGGCCACTACGAGATTTATTTTCATTGAGGCCAAGTTGGACAGAGGCTTTCATGACTTCCAGATTGCGTTCCATGAGAAGGAAGACTTCTTCACGTTCGCGACCGGTCAATTCAAACTCTGTTGTAATCATGAGTTCTGCGACATTTCCTTGAAAGTCCAGTTCTGCCTGCTCGACCAATTCTTTGATAGAATAAAACATGCTTCCTCCTATTTAAAGAAATTGACATTGTGGAGATGAGGGATTTTTCGAATTTCTTCGATAGCCTCATCACAGTTGCGACTGTCAACTTCGATAATCATAATAGCTTTTTCACCAGCTTTTTCACGAGTAACATTCATCTGGGCGATATTGATATCATAGCGGGAAAGGGCCTCTGTTACGAGGGCAATCATACCTGGAATATCTTGATGAACAATGATGATAGTCGGTGTATTCATATTGAGAGAGACGGCAAAGCCATTGAGTTCGGTTACCTGAATATTTCCTCCCCCGATAGAAATACCAGTCACGCTAATGGTCTTATGAGCATTTTTAACGGTAATTTTAGTGGTGTTTGGGTGAGGGGCATTGCTGTCTTTCTGAATGGTCCAGACAATCTTGATGCCACGCTTGTGGGCAATTTCCAGGCTGTTTGGGATTTCAGGATCATCTGTATCCATGCCCAAAATACCTGCAACAAGGGCTAGGTCTGTTCCGTGACCACGATAGGTCTTGGCAAATGAGTTAAATAGTTGGAATTCGACTTCTGTCGGAGTATCATCAAAAATGGAAGAGACAATCTTCCCAATACGAACAGCACCAGCTGTATGGCTACTAGATGGGCCAATCATAACTGGTCCGATGATATCAAAGACAGATTGAAAACGAAGTGATTTCATCAGTTTCCCCTTATAAAAATTCTTATCTCTATTATATCAAAGAATGAAGGTCTTGGCTTTAATTGTGGATGAAAACCTTTTTACACTACAAATAGCATAAAAAAGCATCTTTTGTAACAAAAAATAGCTTATTTAGGGAAATAAAAAATAATTTTGTAATATTTCTACATAAAAGTGTCAAGAAACGGTAATATTTAAAGGGTATGATAGAACTATAGAAAGAAGGAGAATTTTCAAATATGAAATCAACAACTAAAAAGATTAAAACAACTCTTGCAGGAGTAGCTGCCTTGTTTGCAGTATTTGCTCCATCATTTGTATCTGCTCAAGAATCATCAACTTACACTGTTAAAGAAGGTGATACACTTTCAGAAATCGCTGAAACTCACAACACAACTGTTGAGAAATTGGCAGAAAACAACCACATCGACAACGTTCATTTGATTTATGTTGGTCAAGAGTTGGTTATTGATGGCCCTGTAGCGCCTGCTGCAACACCAGCGCCAACTACTTATGCAGCACCAGCTGCTCAAGATGAAACTGTTTCAGCTCCAGTAGCAGAAACTACAGAAGTAGCAGAAGAAGCTCCAGTGGCAAGCGCACCTGCAGCAGAAGAAACTGTTGCTACAGCAGAAACTTCAGCACCAGCTGCAACTGTAAGCGGATCTGAAGCAGAAGCTAAAGAATGGATTGCACAAAAAGAATCAGGTGGTAGCTATACAGCTACAAACGGTCAATACATTGGACGTTACCAATTGACAGATTCATACTTGAACGGTGACTACTCAGCTGAAAACCAAGAGCGTGTAGCAGATGCTTACGTTACAGGACGTTACGGTTCATGGTCAGCCGCTAAAAACTTCTGGCTTAACAACGGCTGGTATTAAGAAATAACGAACAGAATAATATGAAAAGGTCGAGGAAATCCCTCGACTTTTTTATATTTCTTTAGGTTGATAATAGGTCTCCACTTCTTTTTTGAGGTAGGCCAGCATAGAAGTTTCCTCGGTCAGCTCCAGAAGGGAGAACCCTTTTTGGATAAATTTAGCATCATTCCTACAAATCCCAATACGGACATAGCAGATAGCAAGCATATCGTAGCTTTTCTTGTTCTTGGCATCCTCCAATAAAGTGTAGCAGATTTGTTGACACATGTTTTTGTCTTGATGGTATAAGTAAATGGTGGAAAGATTGAGTAGGATTGTCATTCGCAAGTCATGTAAATGTTGATAGTTTTTATAGACTTCTAAGCGTTGCAAGATTTTTTCAGTGATGAGATGGAGGTGTTCAATAGGAAAGCTGAAAAGGATGGTATTGAGGATTTTTAGGTCGCTTTCATACCATGTATCTTGTTTTTCAATTTTTTCCCAAAGTTTTTTGACAGTTTGTTTCACTTGGTCTGACAGTTGCTCTGTACCATGTTGACGAATATGAATGACAACTTCAAGCATATCCCTGATTTCTTCTATAGGCAGGTCGTGATGGGTCTTGAGATAGTTTTGGCATGTTTCAAAAAAATGAACTAGACCACTGCCACCAATGATGGAATTCATATTGAGATAAGTTTGCATGATTTCTGTCCGTTGGCTCGGCTGATAGAGATGGCAGATGTAGTCAAACTCTTCAAAACTCATATTCATTTGCCGGAGAAGAAAATCCATATTTTCATATTTAGGAGTTGCCTTACCACTTTCAATCTTTGATAGGCTAGTTCTTGAAAGAACATTTCCACAGACCTCTTCTTGGGTCAATCCTTTTGACTCTCGTATTTCTTTATAGACCTTTCCAAAATCATAACGCATGATTGACTCCTTTTCGTGAAAAAAGTTAACAAAGAATAAAATCCTATTAAAAATATTGTATCATAGTAATATAAAAAGTAAAGATGCAGAAGGATCTAATCTTAGATTGGGTGGATGGACAGGGTTCGCAACATATGTTAAAGTTCAAACCAGCGGTTCATGGAGTTCTGATGAGTATTAAGAGCTAGAATATAGGTTTGTATATTTGGGGGTGAGAATGTTCGCTCATCCCATTTGTTTTATAGGAGAGAAGTATGGATTACAAGGTCAGTATTTTTTTAAAAGGGATGAAAAATAAGCAATTCTTTTTAGCAATATTAATTATTTTAACTTCTATGATATTTTCTGTAAGTGCATTTATTGAAGAGGGGACGGAGTATTTTTTTAATCATGATTATATTGTGGCATTTTTACAAGGTTATAATGGTGATAGGTCGTTGTTAATAGTTTTGGCACCTCTTATTGCAACAATTCCTTTTGCGTCACAGCATATCGAAAATAGAAAAAGTGGAACAATGAAATATATTGTATCAAGGATGGGATATAGACAGTATTTTAATTCTATTTTTATAATCAATGGATTCATATCATTTACAACATTTATTTTTGGAATGTTATTATTCTTGATAATGTCAATTTTATTTTTTAATAGAAGTATAAATATGGATGCTTATTATGCAATAACAAAAGTTTCTATTTATGAATCAGCAGCGAGGACATCTCCGTTATTTTATGTAGGAATAATCATTTTACATTGTTCCTTTGTTGGCGTTGCATATAGTAGTGTTGGATTGGCGATGTCATATTTTATTAAGAGCAAATTTGTTGCATGGTTATCCCCATTTATTTTAACAACAATAGGATCATTGTTTGCTATGTTTCTAGATCTTACTAAAATTGAACCAATGGCAATTTTTGATGTTTCAAGAGTAAAAGGAATAAGCGTAATATTTGTTTTTGTATACTTAATCCTTATAGTAGTAATATCATATTGGATGTCGTATAAAAAATTTAAAAGGGATATAGAAACTGATGAAGAAATTTAAAGAATTAAAAAATAAAGAAGATTTTTATATAGGTTTTATATATTTATTAGTGGCTTTTGCTATATTAGCAAATTTTAGTCAGCTGATAGTATTGAAATATAAATTTGGGAATTTTCATTTTGGTGAGCTGATCCTTATTATGTTTAATGATTCCTATACTGGATATTTCGCATTTCCGTTTTTATTAGCTTTCATAATGATGCTAAAAAGCCCAGTTGAACAAAATATATTTTTTGTACTAAGTAGGTATTCAAGTAGAAATGATTTTTATAGAAATAAGCATTTTAAAATTTTGAAAAGTGTGATTTATTATGTGGTTAGTATTTGTATATTTTCCACTATAGTAGGAATAGGAGATTCTAACTTTGGCATTGGCATTTCAACAGCCACAAAAAAATTTTCAGAAACGTATTTATTTGGAAATTTTGAAACGAATATCGTAATTTATGAGATAGGAAAGATAATAATTTTACAAGGATTGTTGCTATATTTCTTTTCCCTGCTCCATGCACTTTTAACACAGTTTAGAATATCACAATCGTTAGTATTTGTTATCTATACGGGCACTTTGGTTATAATGGCAGGTTCAACATTGGGCTTTTTAGGAGAACATCTGAGACCATTTTCATTGTTTTCTATTTCTGGTTCAGTATATGGTTACGGTATAAATTTCATTGGTAGATGTGGGATATTGGTATTTGTTGATGCAATGTTGCTTCTATTAAATTTTAAAATATTTGAAAATAAAGATGTTACATTACCTAAAGGAAGTAAGCAGTATCAAAATGAGTAAGGAGTTGAAACGTATGAATTGTATAAAAGTAGATCATCTTTCAAAAATATTTGGGAAAAAGTATGTTATAGATGATGTTAGTTATGTTTTTGAATCAGGTAAAATATATGGAATTGTAGGAACCAATGGATGCGGTAAAAGTGTATTATTTAAAATGCTTTCAGGATTAATGAAACCTACTACTGGTAAGATTACAGTTGGGAGTGTAATTGTTGGGGAAAATGGTTCTATGCCACTTGATGTAGGGTTACTTATTGAACATCCGGGATTTTTGCCTAGTCTAACTGCATTAGAGAATTTAGAGCAATTAGCTGCAATCAAAAATAAAATTACTAAGAAAGAGATTGAGGAAGTATTGAATAAGGTAGGTTTATATCAGGATAAAGATGTAAAAGTAAAAAATTATTCATTAGGCATGCTACAAAGATTAGGGATTGCCCAAGCATTGATGGAAAATCCTAAGATTTTACTCCTAGATGAACCATTTAATAGTATGGACTATGAAGGTGTAGAAGAACTTAGAAAAATAATTAAGAGTTATGCTCGAAAGAATCATATTACTATGTTGGTCACATCTCACAATAAAGAGGATATTGAAGTATTATCTGATATTGTTCTTGAATTGAAAAACGGTAAATTAGTTAAGACATCTAACTTTTAGTAATGGTAGCTGGCTAACTTTATTATAGGTCTTTCAATATACTTTCCCTAAATCATAACGCATGATTGACTCCTTTTCGTGAAAAAAGTTAACAAATAATAAAATCCTATTAAAAATATTGTATCATAGTAATATAAAAAGTAGAAAATAAAACTAAAATAAGATTGGTGTAATTTTAAAATGGGCTTAATAGTACTATGATGTAGCTAGAAAAGGGGTGGAAAAATGTTTAAAAATAAGGAGCTTTTTAGAGTAGTCATGATATTTGTGATAGGAATCATCCTCATTTTAATGACACCAGTCTTATTTAAAGTTGTTATGGAACTATTTTCAAAATAGATAGGCCTCTGCTTTAGGCGGAGTCGTGAATCAGGAGGTTAAGTGATGAACTACAATGTAAAATATCTCTTATCAGGAATATTTATTATAGTCTTTATAGGTTTTCTAGTCTGGATGCGTTATTTTAATCAGAAGAAGGAAGAAGAGCATTCGGATGTGTCTTTTGAAGCGAGATTAGACAGTGAGGTTAAGACATTATATAAACAACTAGGATTGGGTGAGGAGCCTCATTATTTCTTAGCCTATCGCTACCTACATCCCTGGTTTAATTTGGCGATTTTACCACCAACAGTTGAAATTTTCTTAACTAAAATAGCGCTGGTGATGGTGACTCCAGATGAACTACTGATAAGAAATCTTGGGAATGGGATGACTTTCACAAGTGAGCACCATCGTGATTTGCGGCAAGGACTTATCCGCATTCCAAAATCAGAGATGAAAGAATTTGAGATTCGCAACTGGAAAAGAGTTTTTATATTTGGCGATTTTTTGACAATTAAAACAAGCCAACATAGCTATTATTTGCAGGTTAGAGATGATGGACTTCAAAAAGGAAGTCTTTCTACCAAACACTTCTCCGACTTGAAACGACAAGATTTTCTCGGGTTATTGACAGATAAACGGACATTTTGATAGACGCTTGCTCAAAAAACTAACCTCTAAACATTCAAAAACCACACAGTGTTTCTTTCAGCTTGATTGTACTCAAGACTGAAATCACTATGTGATTTTATTTGGAAGCTAGTTTTTCCCAGCCTCTTTTTGCTTACATGTAGGGAAATCTGTTCACTCTTTGTAGCCAATTTGATATAATCTTATCAAAAAAGTAGTATAATGTTTTTATAGAATATAAATAGTGGTGGATAGCATGCATGCATTATTAGCAACAAGATTAAAAAATAAGCGAAAAGAGCTGGGTTGGTCGCAAAAAGAATTGGCAGAAGGAATTTGCCAACAAACTCAGATAAGTCGCATGGAACAAGGCAAATATATGCCAGGAGCAGATTTGTTATATAAATTATCTGAAAAAATGGGCTTAAATATGGACTATTTCTTTTCAGGAGAAATTTCGAAAGAGTTTCTAGGCTTGTCTGCTTTCAAGAGATTGTCTAAAACATTATTGGAAAATCAAGATTACGCCTCTTTGAAATATGCTTTTGAGGGAGAAAGAAAGCAGCAGACTTCTTTATCTTTTGATGAAAAGATTTATCTGGACTGGATAGATGCTATTCTAACCTATCAATGTGAACATCAATTAAAACTAGCTATTTCAAAAATAGAGGACATCCTCAGTAGGATTAGTATTGATAAAGTGGACTACTTATATATTTTGAATACCCTGCTGATTTTCTTAGGCTATGATGAGGATAAGGAGAAATTTGAGCAACTATATGATCAGGTTTCCGTAGCCCTTTCAAAAATCGATACCAGTGTGCGTGAACAAATTGAGTTGTATATCAAAATAAAATACAATTATTGTTACCACCTTTGGAAACAGGAGGAGATGGATAAGTCCAGAGCGCTATTATTGGAGATAATTGAATTTTGTAACAAATATCATAGTAGCTTTAGGTTAGCAGATTTATATTGTTTGTTGGGAAATGTAACAGAAAATCTTGATATCTCTGTTGCTAAGGACTATTATATGAAAGCTAAGGTGCTTTATCTAATTGAAAATAATGAAGTCATGGCACTCAAGGTAGAACAATATCTAATGGATAAGAAGTCAGAGAATGTATAAGGCTGGGAAAAAAGTCTTTAAAATAAAGAAACGCATAATATCAGGTTTTGAAAAAACTGATACTATGCGTTTTATTATGGGGATATTTACTTCATTTTATCCTGAAATTGAGTTTTTGACCATCCTCTTCATACACAAAACATAACTATAATTCTTTTTTAAAAAAATATATGATTTTTTACTTTAATTGCTTGACAGTTTATATATGTTGATTTATAATATAGGTGAAAGAAGGTGGCAAGATGGGAAAATTAAAATTCGAATATTTGAAAGCGCTATCTATATTGCTTATTGTGCTAATTCTACTGAGTAATAGTCGAAGTTTTATTAGTACTACTCTAGTTACTCAAGGTATTGATACAGGAGCGTACTATTCTCCCGGTTAAAAATAAGTTCGTTGTTAAAGAATGAGATAGAAGGAAGGTGAGTCCAATGGACTACGATACTTGTTGATAAATTACGATAGCTGTTTTTACGGAACAGCTCTCGATAATAGGAGAAATAAATCATGAGAAAATTAGTTAAAATTGGTGTTGCATCTTTAATGGTATGTGGTATACTTGCTACTACAAATGCTTTAGCAGTATGGGTTGAGGGTGGTCAATGGAACTATGGAGTAGGTTGGACAGGAACTTTTGGATATTCTGATTATTTACATTCTACTCGATCTCATACAGCAACTGTCAAGCATGGAGGTAGAATCTCTAAGGATCGTGAAGATCCCGAGGTTTGGGCTCAAGCTTCCCTTAATAAAATTCCGCCAACAGGATTAGAATATTTCTATGGATTTTAAGTGAAATTTTCCCTCTCCTATTAGGAGAGGGAAAACTTTAGTGGAGGTACTTTTATGAAAAAAATCAGTCATCTTTGTATGTTTCTGCTGTTGCTGTGTACCACTTTTTTTGTTTTTAATGTAAACTACACACGTGAAGCGGTTCGGATTCGGGAAATGGGAAAGACTGTAGATTCTTTGGATTTGTATTTGAAAGATATTAACGAACCTGCAGCGTCTGTTCTTCGATTTTTTGAGGATGTATCAAAGGAGTACAAAGTCTCCATCATCAAAACAGACAGTGGTGATGAGGTAATCAAGTCTGGTGTTTTTGATAAAGATACCTTCCCCTACCAAGAGTTTGGGATTTCTTCTCTTGATTTTACCACAGATGGTGAAGGAGTCTACAGTAATAAAGAAATTTCTAATAAACTTGGTACGATACCGACCTTTCTAAAAGCCAAGCCTATTCAGCTTATAACTTTTCAAACCTATATCAAGGATACATCTCGTAGTTTAAATGGTCGCTATACGATAACTTCTACACAAGAGATGGATAAGGATAGGATTGTACAGAAATGGAGCGATTTTTTCAAGATAGACCAGGCTACCTTGCTAGAGCCTACCTATAAAAGTGCAGTGGAAGTCATAAATCGAGATTTGCTTTTATCTGCCATTGTTTTTGTCTTGGCTATTTTACTTCTTGTGTTAGTAACAGTTTATCAGCCGATGATGGAGATGAAACGAGTGGGGGTTCAAAAGTTACTTGGTTTTCAAAGCGGGGCGATTTTAGCTGGTTTTGTAAAAACTAATTTTTATCTTCTCTTGGGTGGAAGTCTTATCATTGACTTGGGACTATTTTTAGTGCTGGACTACAGACCAAAACTTTTGTTCCCAAGTTTACTCTTATCCCAATTTCTGCTTTTACAGTTGTATTTGTTCATCAGTTGGCTGACCTACCTAATGATTCAGAAAATGACAGTCAGCTCCATGTTGAAAGGTTTTTCATCTATCAAACTTGGTCTCATCTTCAATTATGTGATGAAAATAGGGACAACTATTTTATTGACGGTTTTACTGATTGGGGTAGGCAGAAGTCTAGAACAAGAAAACAAAGAACTTGCTTATCAGCAACAGTGGGTAAGCCAAGGGAATTACCTGACCTTAGAAACCTTCAAACTTAATGATAACCTGTGGCAGGAAGAGCTAGCAGGTTCAGGGAAATCTACAGATTATTTCTACCAATTTTATCAAGATTTGCTAGCAAAAATACAAGTAAATTATGTGCGAAGTGCGAGTCTTCCTATCAAACCAGTCATCAAAGCTGAACAAGTACAGCAGTACCAACTGCCTGATAAGGTAGATGTTTACTATGCAAACCGTCAATTTTTAGAAAGTCAGGGCTTTAAGCTACCTGATATCGGCACTAAAAAGGTGATCTTGTTGCCAGCCAGTGATAAAGGACAAGAAGGCAAGAATCAGTTCTTGGGAAAATCCATCGCCTATCTTTCTATGAGGTATGAAGATCAGCAAAAGCAAACAATAGAAGATATGGATGTAGAAATTGCCTACTATGAAAGAGATTGGTCTTTCTTCCCTTATAACAATGAGCGAAAGGAAAATCTCCACAATCCAATCATTAGTCTAGTAAATGATCAAGACATGATGTGGGAAGAAAAGACTCGTTTGTCAACGACAGGTTTAAATAACCCGATGAAAGTTGAAAATACAGAACAAAATCAAAAAGTGATTACGGAGTTAGTTGAGAAATTATCAGATGGGAATTATTTAAAATTTTCATCGATTCAAGCCATTCAACAAGAGAAAGTAGATTCTTATCGAGATGCAGTTCGAAATCTTAATATACTCTTTGCTTTGTTTGGTCTCCTTAGCATGATGATTTCCTACTTCTTACTAGTAACAACTTTCTTGTTGAAGCGTAGGGATATCATTACCAAGAAGTTTATGGGGTGGAAACTGGTCGATCGCTACCGCGCTCTCTTAGTTCTGCTCTTGCTGGGCTATAGTCTCCCTCTTCTGGTCTTGATTTTCTTTGCCCATGCGCTCCTGCCACTCCTACTTTTTGCAGGTTTTACATGTCTGGATATACTATTTGTGTTAGTCTTGGCTTCTAGGATGGAGAAAAGAAGTTTAGTAGAGTTATTGAAAGGGGGCATCTTATGATTGAGTTGGAAAATATTACCAAAACCATTGGGAGAAAAGTGATTTTGGATCACTTGTCTCTCAGGATTGATCAGGGGGATTTGGTAGCCATTGTTGGCAAGAGTGGTAGTGGTAAGTCGACCTTGTTAAATTTATTAGGTTTGATAGATAGTGATTACAGCGGACGGTATGAGATTTTTGGTCAGACAAATCTAGCGGTCAATTCTGCCAAGTCGCAAATAATAATCCGTGAACACATCTCTTATCTATTTCAAAATTTTGCCCTGATTGATGATGAAACGGTCGAGTACAATCTCATGCTTGCGCTGAAATATGTGAAATTGTCCAAGAAAGACAAGCTCAAAAAATTGGAAGAGATTTTAGAGAGAGTAGGTTTGTCAGCTACTTTGCATCAAAAGGTCTCCGAGTTGTCTGGTGGCGAACAACAACGAATTGCAGTTGCTAGAGCCATCTTAAAACCCAGCCAGCTGATTTTAGCCGATGAGCCGACAGGTTCGCTGGACCCTGAAAATAGAGATTTGGTCTTGAAGTTTCTCTTAGAGATGAATCGAGAGGGGAAAACAGTCATTATTGTGACCCACGATGCTTATGTAGCCCAACAATGTCATCGAATCATTGAATTGTGAAAAATACAGAAATCTTATCAAAAATCTTTAAATTTAAGGATACCTTTAAAATTTAATTTTAAAACACTCATTTATCAACATTTTTGATTGATAAAAATAGGAAATCGGTTGTTTTTGGGAGATTCCCTAAAATTACCTCCTAACCACACGTACTAAAAAGATACTTCCTATGGAAATCGTATGACTCTGAAGCTTCGAATAGTTCAGTTTTCATGATTTTTATGCTATTCTAGCTTTAAAATCCTTCAGAACGTAAAATTTTAAGCAGTCAAAGACTTAGAATATCCCTAAAACATTTATTTTATGACAATTCTAAACATAGAATTGCGTGGATATGTATGGATTTAATCTGTTCGATAGTTAGGACAGCTCTATTCTGGGAAATCTGAGCTATCAATGGTTTAGAACAGCATTTCAACAATGGATTTTGTTGAAGGATTGATTATTTTATGAAAGAGGTTGGTCGATTGACAGCCTCTTTCTTGTCTTCTCTAACCAAGCATGTTATAATGAATACTGCTCAAGCGACCTTCAATCGTGAAGCACACACGACCTTCAATCGTGAATAAACGAATAGATGGGAGACTTACCATGAGTGATAACTCTAAAACACGTGTTGTTGTGGGGATGAGTGGTGGTGTTGATTCGTCGGTGACGGCTCTTTTGCTCAAGGAGCAGGGCTACGATGTGATCGGTATCTTCATGAAGAACTGGGATGACACAGATGAAAACGGCGTTTGTACGGCGACCGAAGATTACAAGGATGTGGCTGCGGTGGCAGACCAGATTGGCATTCCTTACTACTCTGTCAACTTTGAAAAAGAGTATTGGGACCGTGTTTTTGAGTATTTCCTAGCGGAATACCGTGCAGGGCGCACGCCAAATCCAGATGTTATGTGCAACAAGGAAATCAAGTTTAAGGCCTTTTTGGACTATGCCATGACCTTGGGGGCAGACTATGTAGCGACTGGCCATTATGCCCGAGTGGCGCGTGATGAGGATGGGATCGTTCACATGCTTCGTGGCGTGGACAATGGCAAGGACCAGACCTATTTCCTCAGCCAACTTTCGCAAGAACAACTGCAAAAAACCATGTTCCCATTGGGACATTTGGAAAAGCCTGAAGTTCGCAGACTCGCAGAAGAAGCAGGACTTGCGACTGCTAAGAAGAAAGACTCGACAGGGATTTGCTTTATCGGAGAAAAGAACTTTAAAAATTTCCTCAGCAACTACCTGCCAGCTCAGCCTGGTCGCATGATGACTGTGGATGGTCGCGATATGGGTGAGCATGCAGGACTTATGTACTATACGATTGGTCAGCGTGGCGGTCTCGGTATCGGTGGGCAAAACGGTGGTGACAATGCACCTTGGTTCGTTGTCGGAAAAGACCTGAGCAAGAATATTCTCTATGTAGGACAAGGATTCTACCATGATTCGCTCATGTCAACCAGCCTAGAGGCTAGTCAAGTCCACTTTACTCGTGACATGCCAGAGGAGTTTACGCTCGAATGTACGGCTAAATTCCGCTATCGTCAACCTGATTCGAAGGTTACTGTCCATGTCAAAGGAGACAAGGCAGAGGTCATCTTTGCGGAACCGCAACGCGCGATTACACCAGGACAGGCAGTTGTCTTTTACGATGGCGAAGAGTGTCTAGGTGGTGGTTTGATTGACAATGCTTACCGCGATGGACAAGTTTGTCAGTACATTTAGATTGACAAATTTTCTCAATTTGCTACAATAATAAAAGCAATAGAAATGATGGTCAAAGCTCATGGATGTTGCAGGCTTTTTTGTCCTGCACTTCTTTGGAGTTTTGACTGTTTTTGTGTCGTTTAAGGGAAAGGACAAAAATGACTCAACAAGACTTTCGGACAAAAGTGGGAAATACGGTTTTTGGCGTTCGAGCGACAGCCTTGATTCTCCAAAATCGCAAGCTCCTAGTTACCAAAGACAAGGGCAAGTATTACACTATTGGCGGTGCGATTCAAGTCAATGAAAGCACGGAAGACGCGGTAGTCCGTGAAGTGAGGGAAGAACTGGGTGTCGAAGCTCAAGCTGGGCAACTAGCTTTTGTTGTTGAAAATCGTTTTGAAGAAGATGGTGTCTATTGGCACAACATCGAGTTTCATTATCTGGTGGACTTGCTTGAGGATGCCCCATTGACCATGCAGGAAGATGAGAAAAGGCAGCCTTGTGAGTGGATTGATTTGGATCAGCTTAAGGGTATCAATCTAGTTCCAGCCTTTTTGAAAACAGCCCTGCCAGATTGGGACGGCCAACTAAGACACATCCATCTTGAGGAATAGGAGAGAAAATAATGGTTAAGCTTATTGCCCATGTACTTGTTCATAGTGGTGATGATTATTTGCTCATTCAGCGTTCGGAAATTAAAAGAGGACAACCCAATGTTTATCCAACTTACTGGGATATTCCTGGTGGCGGGGTTGAAAAGGGTGAAATTCCGCGAGATGGAGCTCTTAGAGAATGTATTGAAGAAGCGGGAGTTAGGCTAGATAGCAGTTTGCTCAAACTTCTTCACGAAGATAGTCAACTGGATACCTCTAAGGATACTGTCTTTACTCGCTTAGTTTATAAAGCAGAGTGGGTTGGGGAGAAGCCAATTATCAGATTAGATCCTGAAGAGCATACGCACTTTAAATGGGTTACTATGGCTCAAGCTCTAGAGGAGGAGAAGTTAGTTCCTTATTTACGAGAAATTTTTGAAAGGTTAAGAAATGACATATAATTTTACTGAAGAATACGATATTATTGTAATCGGTGCGGGACACGCTGGGGTAGAAGCATCCCTAGCTGCTAGCCGTATGGGCTGTAAGGTCTTGCTTGCGACTATCAACATTGAAATGCTGGCTTTCATGCCTTGTAACCCCTCTATCGGTGGTTCTGCCAAAGGGATTGTTGTGCGTGAAGTTGATGCCCTCGGTGGCGAGATGGCTAAAACCATTGACAAGACTTACATCCAGATGAAGATGCTCAACACAGGTAAGGGTCCTGCCGTTCGTGCCCTTCGTGCGCAGGCTGACAAGGAGCTTTACTCTAAGGAGATGCGCAAGACAGTTGAAAATCAAGAAAATCTGACTCTTCGTCAGACCATGATTGATGAGATTTTGGTTGAAGATGGCAAGGTTGTCGGTGTTCGTACAGCGACCCATCAAGAATATGCTGCCAAGGCTGTTATCGTGACCACAGGGACTGCTCTCCGTGGGGAAATTATCATTGGAGACCTTAAGTATTCATCAGGTCCTAACCACAGCTTGGCTTCTATTAACCTTGCTGATAACCTTAAGGAATTAGGACTCGAAATTGGTCGTTTCAAGACAGGAACGCCTCCACGTGTCAAGGCTTCTTCTATCAACTACGATGTGACAGAGATTCAGCCAGGGGACGAAGCGCCTAATCACTTCTCATACACTTCACGTGATGAGGATTATGTCAAAGATCAAGTGCCATGCTGGTTGACCTATACCAATGTTACCAGTCATGAAATTATCCAAAATAACCTCCACCGTGCGCCTATGTTTACAGGTGTGGTCAAGGGAGTGGGGCCTCGTTACTGCCCATCGATTGAGGACAAGATTGTGCGCTTTGCGGACAAGGAACGCCACCAACTATTCCTTGAGCCAGAAGGACGCAATACAGAGGAAGTCTATGTCCAAGGTCTTTCAACCAGTTTGCCTGAAGATGTGCAACGTGAACTGGTTCATTCTATCAAAGGTTTGGAAAATGCAGAGATGATGCGAACAGGTTATGCCATTGAGTATGATATGGTCTTGCCTCATCAGTTGCGTGCGACACTGGAAACCAAGAAAATCTCAGGACTTTTCACTGCTGGTCAGACAAATGGGACGTCAGGTTATGAAGAGGCAGCAGGCCAAGGGATTATCGCGGGTATCAATGCGGCTTTGAAAGTCCAAGGCAAGCCTGAGTTGATTTTGAAGCGCAGTGACGGTTATATCGGGGTCATGATTGATGACTTGGTGACCAAGGGAACCATTGAACCCTACCGTCTCTTGACCAGTCGTGCTGAATACCGTCTCATTCTCCGTCATGACAATGCTGATATGCGTTTGACTGAGATGGGACGTGAGATTGGCCTTGTGGATGATGAACGTTGGGCTCGCTTTGCAATCAAGAAAAATCAATTTGACAATGAGATGAAGCGCCTAGACAGCATCAAACTCAAGCCAGTCAAGGAAACCAATGCCAAGGTTGAGGAGATGGGTTTCAAGCCGTTGACAGATGCAGTGACAGCCAAGGAATTCCTTCGCCGTCCAGAAGTTTCTTATCAAGATGTGGTGGCTTTCATCGGACCAGCTGCAGAGGACTTGGATGACAAGATTATCGAATTGATTGAAACAGAAATCAAGTACGAAGGCTATATTTCCAAAGCCATGGACCAGGTTGCTAAGATGAAACGCATGGAAGAAAAACGTATTCCAGCCAATATTGACTGGGATGACATTGATTCTATCGCAACCGAAGCCCGTCAGAAGTTCAAACTCATCAATCCAGAAACCATCGGCCAAGCCAGCCGTATTTCGGGAGTAAACCCAGCAGATATTTCTATTTTGATGGTGTATCTTGAAGGTAAAAATCGTAGTATTTCTAAAACTCTTCAAAAATCAAAATGATACGTCGTCGGCTTCGGCTCACCTAACTCAAGTTATGCTTTCGCCTAGCCTTCTAGTCTGATTTCGATTTTTATTGAGTTTTAATCTCAAAAGAAAGCATAGAGAAAAACAGCTCCGAAGACGGAGCTGTTTTGTTGACTTGTACTCAATGAAAATCAAAGAGCAAACTAGGAAGTTAGCCGAAGGCTGTACTTGAGTACGGCAAGGCGAAGCTGACGTGGTTTGAATTTGATTTTCGAAGAGTGTTATTCTTCATCTGGTGTGAGGATCATAGGGATGATAATCGGTTCACGTTCTGTATTTTCATAAAGGAAGGGGCGAATAGCGTTGACAATGGCACCATTGACTGATTGCACGCTAGCATCCTTATTTTTCAGTGCGATACGAATTGCATTGAAGAGGATGCGCTGGCTTTGGCGAATCAAGTCGCCAGACTCTCTCATGTAGACAAAGCCTCGGCTGAGGATGTCTGGGCCAGACAGAATCATCTGCGATTTGAAGTCAACAGTTGCGACTGCCAGAACGACACCGTCTTCAGATAGATCACGACGATCTTTGAGGACAGCTGCGCCGATTTCACCGATACGATTTCCATCGACATAGATATCTTGGGCGTTGAAATGACCTGCGATACGAGCTGAGTCAGCAGTAAGGGCAAGCACATCACCATTGCTCATGATAAAGATATTGTCCTTCTCAACACCAGTATCTACTGCTAGTCCAGCGTGGACCTTTTGCATGCGGTATTCACCGTGGACAGGCATGAAGTATTTTGGCTTAATCAAGCGGAGCATGAGTTTTTGCTCTTGCTGACCACCGTGTCCAGATGTATGGATATTGTTCACTTTACCGTGGATAACTTCGACACCAGCTTCTGAAATGATGTTAATCAGCTTGTTGACGCTAGTAGTGTTTCCAGGGATTGGGCTAGAAGAGAAGATAACCGTATCACCTGGTTGGAGTTGCACCTGACGGTGGGTTCCGTTGGCGATACGAGAGAGGGCTGCCATCGGCTCGCCTTGACTACCTGTACAGAGGATAAGAATCTCGCCTGCAGGGTAGTCTTTTATTTCATTTGGCTCGATAAAGGTTCCCTTAGGAGCTTTGATGTAGCCAAGGTCGATTCCGTTGACAATGGCCTTTTCCATAGAACGACCAAAGACCGCAATCTTGCGTCCAGTCTTAACAGCGGCTTCTGTTGCTTGTTGGAGACGGAAGATATTTGAGGCAAAGGATGCAAAGATGATACGTCCTTCAATGCCTTGGATAATCTTCATGATGGACTGGCCAACGACTTTTTCAGAGTTGGTAAAGGTTGGAATTTCTGCATTTGTCGAGTCAGACAGGAGACAGAGTACACCTTCTTCACCAAGCGCAGCCATACGGTGCAAATCTGCTGGTTCACCAACTGGTGTTAAGTCAAACTTGAAGTCACCCGTACAGACAATTTTTCCTTGAGGAGTATGAATGACAATCCCCAAAGGTTCTGGAATAGAGTGTGTCGTTCTAAAGAAAGTTGCCTTGAGATTTTTAAAGGTCAACTCTGTGTTATGGTTGATTTCGTAAAGTTTAGCGTTGCGTAAGAGGCCATGTTCTTCGAGTTTTCCACGGATCAAAGCTAAGGCAAGTGGTCCAGCATAGATAGGGACATTTGCTTGCTTGAGTAGGAATGGAATCCCACCGATGTGGTCCTCGTGTCCGTGTGTAATCAAAACAGCCTTGACGCGGTCGATATTGTCTACGATGTAAGAATAATCAGGAATGACATAGTCGATACCAAGCAAGTCATCTTCTGGGAATTTAATCCCAGCATCGACGATGATAATCTCGTCTTGGTATTCAATCCCGTAAGTGTTTTTCCCGATTTCTCCCAGACCACCGATGGCAAAAACGCCGACTTCTTCAGGTTTAAGAGTATAGGCCATATTAGAACTCCGTGATTTCGAAGGCGCCAGTTTCTTTTTCGTAATCTAGCAATTTGTCAGACAAGAGTTCGATATACTCGATATTGTACTCTGGGCGATTTTCTTCGACAAGTTGGCGAGCAGCGATGCGGCCCTCAAGTTCTGAGCTGGCATTGATGTCTAGGTAAAGTGCGCGTGTAGTTTCACGGCGTGGGCTACGTTCTTTTGTTTCTTGATAAAAAACTTTGTAAATCATATAGTTCCTTTCTATTTACAGGTCAGCTTATTCCAAACTTTTAGCATAGATTTGCTTGATTTCATTTCATTTTGTGTCTAGATTGACCTTGATTCGTTACAATTATTTCAATTATACCACAAAATGAAAAATTAGTAAAAGACGGAAACGAGAAAGTCACATAAGCACTCAAAGGTAAGCGTTTGCAAAAATAAAGAAAATATGTTATCTTGATAATGGAAGTGAAATTTATTGCTTGTCATAATTCCATATAGTTTTAAGTCAAGGAGGTTGCCCTATGTATAACTTATTTGCTTTTGCTATCGGAGCTCGCTTGGTGGCTTTTATTGTGTTTGTTGCTTGCGTTTACGCTGGGAATCTTCTATTTGCCAAACTGGAACGACGACAAACCAAGTTCTTATGGAAAATTACCTTTGTGACCCTCTACTCGCTTTTTCTCCTCCTTGTAACCTATGTCGTTTGGTTTGTATTTTACTTTGGATTAAATGCTTAGATGCCCTGCTCATGCTGGGGCATTTTTGTTTGGGGATAAAGAAAATTCCCATGTGCCAGCTTTTGTAGTATAATAGTAAGCAGACAAAAAGATAGGAATGTGTTATGAAAGTATTAGCTTTTGATACGTCCAGCAAGGCTCTTTCTCTCGCCATTTTAGAGGACAAGCAGGTTCTTGCCGAGACGACGATTAATATTAAGAAAAATCACAGTATTACCCTTATGCCTGCCATCGATTTTTTGATGGAAAGTTTAGATTGGACACCCAAGGACTTGGACCGAATCGTGGTGGCGGAAGGGCCAGGTAGCTACACAGGTTTGCGAATTGCGGTAGCCACTGCCAAGACTTTGGCTCATACCCTGAACATTGAGTTAGTTGGTATGTCGAGTCTCTTGGCTCTGGTGCCCTACCAACAAGAAGGCTTGTTCGTCCCTTTGATGGATGCGCGTCGCAACAATGTTTATGCAGGATTTTATGAAAATGCGAAACCTGTCATGCCAGAAGCGCACCTGCCTTTTGAGCGAGTGATTGAGTTAATCAAGGGTGCTAGTCAGGTAACCTTTGTCGGAGAAGTTGGCCCCTTTGTTGAGCAGATTCAAGAACACTTGCCAAGGACTAATTACAAAGAAACCTTGCCTAATGCAGCCAATCTTGCTCTTTTGGCTTGGGACAAGGAAGCAGACTCCTTGCATGACTTTGTGCCGAATTACCTCAAGCGTGTTGAGGCTGAGGAAAACTGGCTCAAGAACCACACCGAGTCTGGCGAGTCTTACATTAAACGCCTATGATAGAAATCAAACGAATCAAACAGCAACCTGACTTGACTCAAGCCATCTACGCAGTCATGGCTGATGTTTACCCAGTCAGTCCTTGGACGCTGGAACAAATCCAAGCAGATCTGTCCCAAGGCCAGACTTGGTATGCTCTGGCTTATGATGGGGCAGAAGTGATTGGCTTTCTAGCTGTGCAGGAAAATATCTTTGAGGCAGAAGTCCTGCAAATCGCTGTCAAAGGAGCTTATCAGGGTCAGGGAATTGCGTCAGCCTTGTTTGCAACATTGCCGACAGACAAGGAGATTTTCCTCGAAGTCAGAAGGTCAAATCATCGAGCGCAAGCATTTTACAAGAAAGAAAAGATGGCGGTCATCGCTGAGCGAAAGGCCTACTACCATGATCCAGTCGAGGACGCCATCATCATGAAGAGAGAAATAGATGAAGGATAGATATATTTTAGCATTTGAGACATCCTGTGATGAGACCAGTGTTGCCGTCTTGAAAAACGACGATGAGCTCTTGTCCAATGTCATTGCTAGTCAAATTGAGAGTCACAAACGTTTTGGGGGCGTAGTGCCTGAAGTAGCCAGTCGTCACCATGTCGAGGTCATTACAGCCTGTATCGAGGAGGCACTAGCAGAAGCAGGGATTACCGAAGACGATGTAACAGCTGTGGCGGTTACCTATGGACCGGGCTTGGTTGGAGCCTTGCTAGTTGGCTTGTCAGCTGCTAAGGCCTTTGCTTGGGCACATGGACTTCCACTTATCCCTGTTAACCACATGGCTGGTCACCTCATGGCAGCTCAGAGCGTGGAGCCTTTGGAGTTTCCCTTACTAGCCCTCTTGGTCAGCGGTGGACACACAGAGTTGGTTTATGTTTCGGAGGCTGGTGATTACAAGATTGTTGGAGAAACGAGAGATGACGCGGTTGGTGAGGCTTATGATAAGGTCGGCCGTGTCATGGGCTTGACCTATCCTGCAGGTCGTGAGATTGATGAGTTAGCTCATCAGGGGCAGGATATTTATGATTTTCCTCGTGCCATGATTAAGGAAGATAATCTAGAGTTTTCATTCTCAGGTTTGAAGTCTGCCTTTATCAATCTTCACCACAATGCCGAACAAAAGGGAGAAAGCCTATCTACAGAGGACTTGTGTGCTTCCTTCCAAGCAGCTGTCTTGGATATTCTTATGGCAAAAACCAAGAAGGCTTTGGAGAAATATCCTGTTAAAACTCTAGTTGTGGCAGGTGGCGTGGCAGCCAATAAAGGTCTCAGAGAACGCCTAGCAACTGAAATTACAGATGTCAAGGTCATCATTCCACCTCTGCGTCTCTGTGGAGACAATGCAGGCATGATTGCCTATGCCAGCGTCAGCGAGTGGAACAAAGAAAATTTTGCAAGCTTGGACCTCAATGCCAAACCAAGCCTCGCTTTTGATACCATGGAATAAAGAGTCAGCTTAGGGCTGGCTTTTTTGCTCTCTTAAATGTCAGAATATTTTGACAAAACTATAAAAATGATGATATAATATCTAAACAATAGGAGGTGGTGAGATGATTGAGAGAATGGAGTTGGGAGAATTTTACAAGGAATTACGCTTGGCGAGAAAGCTCAAGCAGTCAGATGTGGCTTGTGCTGGACTAACAGCCTCTCAGTTGTCAAAGTTTGAGCTAGGGCAGTCTATGCTATCTGCGGATAAGTTGATCCTAGCCATCCAAGGGATCAATATGAATTTTGATGAGTTTGGTCATAAGCTAAACAATTATCAAGAATCCCTACATATGCAGATTGGTAGAAAGGTTGTGGATCGCTTTGCCCACCAAGATATAGCTGGCTTAGAGCAACTGTTGGAGGAAATCAAGCAAGAACAGATGGCAGAGACCTATCGTTGTTTGAATGCCATTGTGATTAAAAATGCTATTCATTCCTTAAATAAGAGCTATCTGCTAACAGAGGAGGATAGGGAGTTTTTGACTACTTATCTCTATGCTATTGAGTCTTGGACCTGGTTTGAACTCTATCTCTTTTGTGATACCATGCCCTTCTTGAGCAATCAAGATCTGATTTTTTTATCAACCTCTTTGCTTGAAAAATCCAAGGAATTTAAAGAGTTGGTACATAATAGACTGTATATGAAGCAAGGACTCTTAAATATCTTATCAGAACTCATGGAGCGAAAACTTTTCTCATACATCCCAATCTTTGAAGCCGAGTTGGAGAGTATGCTGCGTCCGTATGATGTTTTTGAGAAAGTATCGTGGCAATTTTTAAAGAAAATGAGTATTTTTCTTCAAACTAAAGGAAGCAATCAAAAAGAGATTGAACACTTTATCCAATCTCTGCAAATATTAGAAAATCCACAATTGATAGCCCTCTTCGAATTGCGTTTTCAGCAATACAAAGAACTTATCAATTAATTAGAAAGGGGAAGACGATAACCCACTCCGAAATAAGCAGGAGTATCAGTTGGATTTTTCTTTTATTCATCATTATATCCCTCCTCATTAGTAATAACTTTATTATACCGGGGAGATAATCAAATCTACCAAAATCGCGAATGTGAAATTTCTATAAGAAAAAATGTCAAATATGCGATTTTCTAAAATAAGCCAATTTCCATGTTATACTGTCCTTGTAAAACATTTGAAGCAAATCCTAGGTCGCAGAAGTGGTTTACAAGAAGAAAACGATTGAAGGAGTATAAAAGATGTTAAATTTACAATTTGCAGAAACGATGGAATTGACAGAAGCTGAGTTGGAGAAGATTTACGGTGGAGATCTTGTGTATGTTGGCAATATCCCAAGCGGTGCATGGGGAGGGTTCGGGACACCTTGGTCAATCACTAATTTCTGGGAGAAAAATTTTAACCATGATTCTTCCACTGTTAATCGTCGTCGTTGATATTTAAAGCCCTTGCTTTTGTTTGGGTTAGGGCTTTTTTTATTTTATAGTATAGGAGAAAATAGAATGAAAAAGATAATCTCACGCTACTACTTTATTATAGCTATTCTACTAGTTGTTGCTGACCAGTTCTTCATTCGTTTGCTTTTACATAGCGATCTTGCTGCTGGTTTATCCGACTTTGCCTATTATTTGTCGGATATGCTGTTAAATTTTCTTGTGGTTCTGCTTGCTTTTATTGTTATGGTTTGGTCAGGGAAATGGCAGAAAATTAACAGTAGAAAATTTAAAGGTTCCTATCTTTTCTATTCCTTCCTAGCTCTTCTTGCTTTTGTTGTTTGGAATTTCGTCACCTTTTTTCTTTTTCCGCCTACCAAAAATGCAATTTCTTATCAACTGGATGTTCCTACTTTTACAGGAGCTACAGCATTTTTGATGTATTTTTTCTATCCTGTGATTGCAGGTCCCATTTTTGAAGAGATGATTTATCGTGGATTAGTGATGACAGCTCTGGAAAAAGGAAAGAAGTGGGGACTAGATGTGCTTGGCTCAGCTATATTATTTGGAATCTTACACATTAGTGGCCATGGTTGGGTCTTAACAGACTTTTTTGTATATATGGGTGGTGGTCTCATATTTGCAGTCTTGTTTAGAGTGACAAAGTCTATTTATTGGCCTATTGGGCTGCATATAGTCTACAATGGCATTGGTCAGATTTTGATGTTACTGTAATTTTGGTTGTTAGTAGTATCGCAGTCTATCCTTGGGGAAAGCTTCCCATTTGAATTTAAAAAGGAGTTGTGATGAAAGTATTTCTTCAAAATAGAAATTTTAGGCAATTAACCATCAACCAGTGGATTTCAACGGTTGGGGATACGATTTTTTATCTGGCTTTTTTGAATTATGTGGCAGATGCGTCTTTTGCCCCTTTGGCGATTTTACTTATCACGATTTCAGAAACCCTTCCTCAAGTTCTGCAAATCTTTCTGGGAGTTTTGGCGGATTTTCAACATCATCGTGTCCTAAAATATACAATGATTAGTTTTGCAAAATTTTTGCTTTACTCTATCGTTTCTTTATCACTTTCAGGGCAGTCCTTTTCCTTGTTATTAGTAGCATTTATTTGTCTGATTAACCTCTTATCTGACACATTGAGTTATTTTTCAGGCGCCATGCTCACTCCGATTTTCATTAGAATTATTGGGCAAGACCATCTGGCAGAAGCTATTGGATTTAAACAGTCAACTGTTAGTTTAGTGAAAACAATCAGTAATATTCTAGGAGGAGTCTTACTAGGTATTCTATCTATCCAGTCTATTTCCTTACTGAATGCTCTGACCTTTTTAATCGCATTTTTAGGTATTCTTTTCATAAAAACAGACCTCTTGAAAGTAGAAAAAACGATTAGCTATCAAGAAGGACTCTCTGTAAAATCCTTTTGCCAGCATCTGCTCCAATCATCAAAATTGATATGGAATATGAATAAGGTGCTCTTGGTTTTGTTTATTATCTCTATTAGTCAAGCAGTGATAAATGTTACAGTTCCTGTTTCTACTCTGTTTTTGAGGAATCAGCCCTTTTTGAATTTACAAACAGGTCAATCTCTTGCCTTGTTATCCACCCTTGAATTGTCAGCCCTTATTGTCGGAAGCCTTGTGAGTGGCTATCTGAAGAATACAATCTCCATAAAACTAGCCCTATATGCCTCGCTTATTATCCAATTACTCCTTTTAGTTGGCTTTGTGGCAGTTCGTTTTGACTGGATTCTTATCTTTAGTGCCTTGGATGCCTTTTTCGCAGGTATCCTCTCTCCTCGATTACAGGAACTCATTTTTAAACAAATACCTGAGGAGTCAATGGGAGCAGTTCAATCCTCTATCGGTGCCATTACAGTTGTTTTACCTAGCTTATTTACAATAGCTTTGGTAACCATTGCTACTAGCTTTGGAACTCTGGCAGTTAGCTTTGTTTTATTGCTATTTCTTCTAGCTGCCTTTATCATACTCTTGAATATCCGTGAAAACATTTAGCGAAGAATGTGTATATTATATGTTTGAGACTGGATTCCAGTCTGTTTATGATGGCTACAATCAGCAGACTGTTAAATTTTTGAGAAAGTTGCTTGACATTTCAGACCAATCGGTTTATAATCAAAAAATGTAGAGATAAATACATGAGAAAAGAAGAAAAAACAAGACTACGAAGAGAGAAAATCATTACCGCTGCTTTGTTTGAATTTGCTACAAAAGGCTATCAAGGTTTTGTCATCAATGAACTTTGTAAAGTGGATGGTATTTCCAAAGGAGTTTTGTATCATAATTTTTCAGGGAAATCAGACCTCTATCTAACTTGTTTTTAGGAGAGTTTTGAGAAAGCTTTGGCAGTGTTTCTGGGGGTGGAAGGTCAAGTGCCCTCCTTAGCTGATTATATGGAAAGACGTCACCAATTTTATCAGCAATACCCAGAACATAGCCACATTTTCTTTGAGGCAATGATTGCGACACCAGAAGAATTGGAAGCAGACATTGCACCACAGAAAGCTATCTTTTTGGACTTGAATGAACAAGTTTGTCAAAAACTTATATCAGAATCCAAAAGCTATCTTTTTGGACTTGAATGAACAAGTTTGTCAAAAACTTATATCAGAATCCAAACTGAAAGAGCATATTGATGAGAAACGAGCTATGGACTATCTGCGATTGATTCAGGATATGTTTCGTTCCTATTATTTAACTGTTTCGTCAGATAGCAGTTTGCCTGACTTGGTTTCAGGATATGAACATCAATTATCACAGGTTTTGGATATGATGATTTATGGAATACTAGAGGAAGATTCCTCTAAAAAAGGAGAAAAATAATGTCGAAAATTTGGAAATGGTTGTTACTAATTGCGGGTATTTTTGCAGTTTTTGTAGGTTTTAATATGTTTGCACATCCTCTTATTAGCTTGGCTTCCATGACTTTCTGGTTTGCACTTGTATTTGCAGTTCAAGGGATTTCTGAGATTGTACAATACTTCAAATCAGAAGAAAAGCATGGCTGGAATTTATTTGGAGGAATTGTTACCCTCATCCTCGCTCTTACCTTGTTCTCAGGTAGCTTTATTGAAATGGTAACATTTGTACCATTTATCATTTCTTTATGGGCCTTGACAAATGGTATTACAAAAACTATCGTTGGTTTCAAGGTTCGTAAGACGGATAAATCGGTAGGTACCCCTCTAGTTTGGATGGGGATTTTAGGAATCGTAGCAGGTTTAATCATGATGGGACACCCATTGATGACCGGTCTCTATATTAGTTACACCATTGCCTTTGTCTTTATTTATCAAGGTATTGTGGCAATTGTTCAATTCTTCAAGATTAAATAAGAATAAAATGGAGTCTGTCTGATTACAATCAGCAGACTTTTTTCTCTTTCCTGAATGTGTTATAATAGTCCATGCTATGGCTGGAGCCTTTTCAGCCTACTTATACTCTTCGAAAATCTCTTCAAACTGCGTCAGCTTCTATCTGCAACCTCAAAACAATGTTTTGAGCAACCTGTGGCCAGCTTTCTAGTTTGCTCTTTGATTTTCATTGAGTATTATTAAGACAATATGAGGAGAAAGATGAAAGAAAAAGGATTTTGGGAGGGGGCGCAGGCGGCCATGCCAACGGCCCTTGGTTATGTCAGTATTGGCTTGGCCTGTGGGATTATTGGTGCGCCCTATGTGACACCTGTTGAGATGGGCTTGATGAGCCTCTTTGTTTATGCTGGGAGTGCCCAGTTTGCCATGTTGGCACTGATTGCGGTTCAAGCACCTGTGGCAGCTATTGCTATGACGGTCTTTTTGATTAATTTGCGTCTCTTTTTGTTGAGTTTGCATGCGTCAACCTATTTCCGTCATACCAGTCTCTGGCAAAATATCGGTATGTCTAGTCTCTTGACGGATGAGACTTATGGCGTTTTGATGGGCGAGTTAGCCCATACAGACAAGGTCAATCCGATGTGGATGCACGGAAACAATCTCAACAGCTATGTGGCTTGGTTTGTGGGAACAGTTGTCGGAACGGCTCTGGGTGGTCTGCTGCCAAATCCAGAAATCTTTGGCTTGGATTTTGCCCTGGTTGGGATGTTCATTGGAATTTTTGCTTCGCAATTCCAGATTATGCAAAGACGGATTCCTGTCCGCAATCTGCTCATTATCCTAGCAGTTGTTGCGGTGTCCTTCTTTTTACTCTTAACAGTGGTGTCTCAGTCGCTAGCTGTTCTGTTTGCGACCTTGCTAGGTTGTACAATGGGGGTGGTTTTAGATGGTCAGTAAGTATCTTTTATTAGCAGTTATTTTCTCTGGCTTGGTGACTTGGATTCCCCGTATGATTCCCTTCATCTTGGTCAAGTATAAGGGCTTGCCTGCAATCGTTGAGCGTTTTTTGAAATTCTTGCCTGTTTCTATTATCTTTGCCTTGATTCTTTCAAGCGTAGTGACAGGCAAGGTTGGGAGTCTTCCTCAAATCAAATGGCTGGACTTCTTAGCAGTCTTTCCAACGGCTTGGGTAGCCTTTCGCTACCGCAATCTAGTTGGAACAGTTCTCTTTGGAGTGGTCTTAACTGCAGTCTTGCGTTTGGTCTTTTAATACTCTTCGAAAATCAAATTCAAACCACGTCAGCGTCGCCTTACCGTACTCAAGTACAGCTTGTGGCTAGCTTCCTAGTTTGCTCTTTGATTTTCATTGAGTATAAATTAGCCATAAAGAAAACCTATCACAGAGATAGATATCATATAATGGCGGAAATGCTCTTTTTCTGTTAAGATTATAAGGTATTCTATTTTGGAGGAAATGACATGAAAAAAATCGTTAAATACTCATCTCTTGCTGCCTTAGGCCTTGTTGCTGCAGGTGTTTTAGCAGCTTGTTCAGGTGGTGCTAAGAAAGAAGGAGAAGCAGCTAGCAAGAAAGAAATTATCGTTGCAACCAATGGCTCACCAAAACCATTTATCTATGAAGAAAATGGTGAATTGACTGGTTACGAGATTGAAGTCGTTCGCGCTATCTTTAAAGATTCTGACAAATATGATGTCAAGTTTGAAAAGACAGAATGGTCAGGTGTCTTTGCTGGTCTTGACGCTGACCGTTACAATATGGCTGTCAACAATCTTAGCTACACTAAAGAACGTGCGGAGAAATACCTATATGCCGCACCAATTGCCCAAAACCCTAATGTCCTTGTAGTGAAGAAAGATGACTCTAGTATCAAGTCTCTCGCTGATATCGGTGGAAAATCGACAGAGATTGTTCAAGCTACTACATCAGCTAAACAGTTGGAAGAATATAACAAACAACACGCAGATAACCCAACTATCCTGAACTATACTAAGGCAGATTTCCAACAAATTATGGGACGTTTGAGTGATGGACAATTTGACTATAAAATTTTTGATAAAATCGGTGTTGAAACAGTCATCAAGAACCAAGGTTTGGACAACTTGAAAGTTATCGAACTTCCAAGCGACCAACAACCTTACGTTTACCCACTTCTTGCCAAAGGTCAAGATGAGTTGAAAACATTTGTAGACAAACGTATCCAAGAACTCTACAAAGATGGAACTCTTGAAAAGTTGTCTAAACAATTCTTTGGAGACACTTACCTACCAGCAGAAGCTGATATTAAATAATTTTTTGAAATCATCCATTCTGAATCAGGTGGGTGATTTCTCAATTTTTAAGTATATAGTTTTAAACTATATATCTGATTATCTAATAACAATTTGTGAAATCAAACAAATTGTGAGATACTAGTACGGTATTATTTTTAAGGAGAAAGAATCATGAAAATTAAAAAATGGCTTGGTGTAGCAGCCCTTGCTACAGTCGCAGGTTTGGCTCTTGCAGCTTGCGGAAACTCAGAAAAGAAAGCAGACAATGCAACAACTATCAAAATCGCAACTGTTAACCGTAGCGGTTCTGAAGAAGCTCGTTGGGATAAAGTTCAAGAATTAGTTAAAAAAGACGGTATTACTTTGGAATTTACAGAGTTCACAGACTACTCACAACCAAACAAGGCAACTGCTGATGGCGAAGTAGATTTGAACGCTTTCCAACACTATAACTTCTTGAACAACTGGAACAAAGAAAACGGAAAAGACCTTGTAGCGATTGCAGATACTTACATCTCTCCAATCCGTCTTTACTCAGGTTTGAATGGAAGTGACAACAAGTACACTAAAGTAGAAGACATCCCAGCAAACGGAGAAATCGCTGTACCAAACGACGCTACAAACGAAAGTCGTGCACTTTACTTGCTTCAATCAGCTGGCTTGATTAAATTGGATGTTTCTGGAACTGCTCTTGCAACAGTTGCCAACATCAAAGAAAATCCAAAGAACTTGAAAATCACTGAATTGGACGCTAGCCAAACAGCTCGTTCATTGTCATCAGTTGACGCTGCCGTTGTAAACAATACCTTCGTTACAGAAGCAAAATTGGACTACAAGAAAGCACTTTTCAAAGAACAAGCTGATGAAAACTCAAAACAATGGTACAACATCATCGTTGCGAAAAAAGATTGGGAAACATCACCTAAGGCTGATGCTATCAAGAAAGTGATCGCAGCTTACCACACAGATGACGTGAAAAAAGTTATCGAAGAAACATCAGACGGTTTGGATCAACCAGTTTGGTAATAAGAAACAGGGAGGTGGGAGAGAAAATTCCACCTCTTGCTTTTGTATAGAGCATGGATTGTAAAGAAGACTATAGGTTCATAGAAAGGTAGAGAGAATATGGTTTTTCCTAGCGAACAAGAACAGATTGAAAAATTTGAAAAGGATCATGTGGCCCAGCATTATTTTGAGGTTTTGCGTACCTTGATTTCTAAGAAGTCGGTCTTTGCCCAACAGGTGGGGCTCAAAGAAGTTGCTAACTATCTGGGTGAGATTTTCAAACGTGTTGGGGCTGAAGTGGAGATTGATGAGACTTATACGGCTCCCTTTGTCATGGCGCATTTCAAGAGTTCGCGTCCAGATGCTAAGACTCTGATTTTCTATAACCACTATGACACTGTGCCAGCGGATGGGGATCAGATCTGGACAGAGGATCCCTTTACTCTTTCAGTGCGCAATGGCTTCATGTATGGGCGTGGGGTTGATGACGACAAGGGTCATATCACAGCTCGTTTGAGTGCTTTGAGAAAATACATGCAGCACCATGATGATTTGCCTGTCAATATCAGTTTTATCATGGAGGGAGCGGAGGAATCGGCTTCAACAGACCTAGATAAGTATCTAGAAAAGCATGCGGATAAACTCCGTGGTGCAGATTTGTTGGTCTGGGAACAAGGGACCAAGAATGCCTTGGAGCAGTTAGAAATTTCTGGTGGAAATAAGGGGATTGTGACCTTTGATGCCAAGGTAAAAAGTGCGGATGTGGATATCCACTCTAGTTATGGAGGAGTTGTGGAATCAGCTCCTTGGTATCTCCTTCAAGCCCTACAGTCTCTTCGTGCCGCAGATGGCCGTATCTTGGTTGAAGGTTTGTACGAAGAAGTTCAAGAGCCAAATGAACGTGAATTGGCCTTAGTGGATACCTATGCCCAACGAAATCCAGGGGAAATCAGCCAGATTTATGGTTTGGAATTGCCTCTCTTACAAGAGGACCGCGCAGCCTTTCTAAAACGTTTCTTTTTTGAACCTGCTCTCAATATCGAAGGGATTCAGTCAGGTTATCAAGGACAAGGGGTTAAAACGATTTTGCCAGCAGAAGCCAGTGCTAAGCTAGAGGTTCGTTTGGTTCCTGGTCTAGAACCGCATGATGTTCTGGAAAAAATTCGGAAACAGCTAGACAAAAATGGTTTTGATAAGGTAGAATTATACTATACCTTGGGAGAGATGAGTTATCGAAGCGATATGAGCGCGCCAGCCATTCTCAATGTGATTGAGTTGGCCAAGAAATTCTATCCACAGGGCGTTTCAGTCTTGCCAACTACAGCTGGAACAGGGCCTATGCATACGGTATTTGACGCCCTAGAGGTACCAATGGTGGCCTTCGGTCTAGGAAATGCTAATAGTCGAGACCACGGTGGGGATGAAAATGTGCGAATCGCCGATTATTACACCCATATTGAATTAGTAGAGGAGCTGATTAGAAGCTATGAGTAGAGATATTATCAAGTTAGATCAGATCGATGTGACTTTTCACCAAAAGAAGAGAACCATCACAGCGGTCAAGGATGTGACCATTCACATCCAAGAAGGGGATATCTACGGAATCGTTGGATATTCTGGAGCAGGGAAATCAACCCTTGTACGGGTGATTAATCTCTTGCAAAAGCCATCTGCAGGGAAAATTACCATTGATGACGATGTGATTTTTGATGGCAAGGTGACCTTGACGGCCGAGCAGTTGCGTCGTAAACGTCAAGATATTGGAATGATTTTCCAGCATTTTAACCTGATGAGCCAAAAGACAGCAGAGGAGAATGTAGCCTTTGCCCTTAAACACTCTGGACTCAGCAAGGAAGAAAAGAAGGCTAAAGTAGCCAAGTTATTGGACTTGGTTGGCTTGGCAGACCGTGCTGAAAACTACCCTTCACAACTATCTGGAGGGCAAAAACAGCGTGTGGCCATTGCGCGTGCCTTGGCAAATAATCCAAAAATCTTGATTTCAGATGAGTCAACTTCTGCCCTTGATCCTAAGACAACCAAGCAGATTTTGGCCTTGTTGCAAGATTTGAACCAAAAATTAGGCTTGACGGTTGTCTTGATTACGCATGAAATGCAGATTGTCAAAGACATTGCCAATCGTGTGGCAGTCATGCAGGATGGGCATTTGATTGAAGAGGGCAGCGTCCTTGAAATCTTCTCAGATCCTAAACAGCCTTTGACTCAAGACTTTATCTCAACAGCCACAGGAATTGATGAAGCTATGGTCAAAATTGAGAAGCAAGAAATCGTACAACATTTGTCTGAAAACAGTCTTTTAGTGCAACTCAAGTATGCAGGTGCTTCAACAGACGAGCCACTTTTGAATGAATTGTACAAGCATTATCAAGTAACGGCTAATATCCTCTATGGAAATATTGAAATCCTCGATGGTACTCCTGTTGGAGAATTGGTTGTGGTCTTGTCAGGTGAAAAAGCAGCGTTGGCAGGTGCCCAAGAAGCCATTCGTCAAGCAGGTGTACAACTAAAAGTATTGAAGGGAGGACAGTAAGATGGAATCATTGATTCAAACCTATTTGCCAAATGTCTATAAAATGGGCTGGGCTGGTCAAGCAGGCTGGGGAACAGCCATCTACCTAACCCTCTATATGACAGTTCTTTCCTTCATTATCGGAGGGTTCTTGGGGCTAGTTGCAGGTCTCTTCCTTGTCTTGACAGCGCCAGGTGGTGTCTTGGAAAATAAGGTCGTTTTCTGGATTTTGGATAAGATTACCTCTATTTTCCGTGCGGTGCCATTTATCATTCTCTTGGCAGTCTTGTCACCCTTCTCACACCTAATCGTAGGGACAAGTATCGGGCCAAATGCGGCTATTGTACCCCTATCTTTTGCGGTCTTTGCCTTCTTTGCCCGTCAGGTGCAGGTTGTCTTGGCTGAGCTGGATGGCGGTGTCATTGAGGCGGCTCAAGCTAGCGGAGCGACATTCTGGGATATCGTAGGTGTTTACCTATCAGAAGGTCTTCCAGATTTGATCCGTGTGACGACTGTGACCTTGATTTCTCTTGTTGGAGAAACAGCTATGGCTGGTGCGGTTGGAGCTGGTGGTATCGGTAACGTAGCCATTGCTTATGGATTTAACCGCTACAATCACGATGTGACCATCTTGGCAACCATCATTATCATTTTGATTATCTTTACAATCCAATTCTTGGGAGATTTCTTGACTAAGAAATTGAGCCATAAATAAAAAGAACTAGGCAATCTGTACATCATTCATAGGAGTTGTCGTTATAGTCAAGACTTAAAATGCTCTGTACTGGTTGCTATCAATCGTCGCTTTTATGAGTTAGAGAGTTAAGAATTGTGGGGAGTCAATATGCAAAATCTGGGAGAAGTTTTTAAAGAATTGAGAAAGAGTCGGAATGTATCTCTACAGGAGGCGACGGGAGGAGAGTTTACTTATTCCATGCTGAGCAAATTTGAGCGTGGAGAAGCAGACTTATCATCTATGAAATTGATTGCTGCCTTAGATAATATCCACTCTGATTTGAATGAATTTATGTACTTGGTACGTGGTTTTTCTCAGAAAAAGATTTTGGCTTTTCAAGAAAATCTCTGGGAACTATATGATAGAGAAGGGATTGATTCTCTACACTCCTTGTATGAAGAGACGACTCAAAAGTATAGATTAAGTGGTGAAAAGAGCTATCTTTTACAAATGATTCGTATCAAAAGCCTTCTTGTGTTTTTTGCTTCAGAAATCAGGGCAACGGATGAAGAACTGACTTTTCTCTATGACTATTTTTTTACTATTGATATCTGGGGAAATTATGAATTAGAACTATTTTCAACTATTTCTACTTTGTTTCCTCTGCCCCTCTATTTTAAATATTCTAGGGAGATGTTACAAAAGACAGATTTATTAGGCTCTTTACCTAGTAACAAAGTTGGTATTGACACCATTTTAATTAATGGACTCTTTAAAGCGATAGAGGAAAAGGATAAATTAAAAGCAGACTATTTTGTTTTTCAGATTGAAAAACGAGAATTGCCAGAATCTCAAGCTTATCTTAAAATCATTTATATGATTGCTAAAGGGTATTATGATACTATTTTTAATGTAAAAAATAAGGGTCTTGAAAAAATCCAGAGAGGCATTGCAATCTTACAAGATTTAGAATATGTAGATGGTGCAAGATATTATGAAAACTATTTTGCAAATCAGCTCTCAAATGAAGATTTGTAATATATTCTCATTACATCGATTGACGAAAAATAAATAGGCTTGTAGGTGGATTGATAATTAGTAGTTTCTAGGCTCTAGAGTTTCTATTTGCAGAAAAAATATATTACAAAAAAGTGGGGAGTCCCGCTTTTTTTGTTAGACTGGTTTCAATGAAATACTCTTTGAAATGTGAGAAAGGCCTGTTATGAAACTGTTCTTAAACCACCATTTATTTAGGATACTTACCTTATCAAGGTTTTTGAGCTCAAGTGGAGCTTATATTTATAATCTGGTATTTATTGTTTATGCTGCGAGTCTACCCTTTAAAAATATAGCAGTATTTATGGCGAATATGATTACGATTTTACCTTTCCTATTTACTTTTTATGTTGGAATTAAGGCTGATCATACTCGGAATAAAGCAAGGACAATTATCTGGGTTGGTTGTGTGCAAAGTCTACTATTTCTTTTGATTGCTAGTGTGATTCATGACCAGAACTTCGTAACGTTTGCTTTTATCTGTATGGTTAATATCTGTTCGGATATTTTATCAGATTATACAGCAGGCCTGCGTATGCCGATTATCCAGCATAACATTTCGGAAGATAGGCTCTATGAAGCTTATTCCTTTACTCAGTTTGTTTCCTATTTATCAAATCTAGGAGGTCAAGCCTTAGGAGTGTGGCTACTCACAACCAGTCATCAAAATTTTTCTTTTGTTGCAATTGTGAATGCTGGTTTCTTTTTACTATCTTCTCTCATTTTGTTCAAAAATAGAAGAGAATTGACGCATTTGTCTGTAAGTGTAGAGAATAAGTCGATTAGTTTACTTCAACAAGTTAAGGCAATCTATGCGGACATGGATGCTATCTTTAGACAGCGAGAAAGTAAATCATTGCTTAAAATTATACTTGTCATTTTGGTGATGAATACTTTGGGAGGAGCTGTTGGAGGTATTTATCACTTTTACTTATTAGACCATACTATCTATCATCTCAGTTATGCTCAATCCCTATTTTTAATTGAATGTGTTAGCTTGGGAGGAGCTATTCTTGGTAGCCTAACCCCAAATGGTTATTTTGGGAAATTATCTTTTTCAAGCTTGTTATCGCTCAATGCAATTCTGTTTGTCTTGCTGGCTACTGCTAATATTTTAGAGTTCTCTCCTCTAGTAGGTGTTGCCTGCTTAGCCTTTGTCATGTATTTGATGTCGAAATCAATGCCTAAATTAGATACTTTGTTACTGTCTAATTTGAGCGCGGATGTATTAGCTAGAAGTAATAATCTTTTGAGTATGATTTTTTCCCTAACATTACCCTTGGGAATGTCTGTATTTTCCTTCTTAGCTTTACAAGATATCAGGCTTTGTTGGTGGGTGTTTTTGGTAGTGAGTGTGATAGGGTTGATTTTATCACTAGAAAAAGGAAGTTTTTCAGGTAAAAAATTTTAACCGAGAAAGCTCAGACTTACTAGAAGGTCTTCCAGATTTGATCCGTGTGACGACTGTGACCTTGATTTCCCTTGTTGGGGAAACAGCTATGGCGGGAGCAGTTGGAGCTGGTGGTATTGGTAACGTAGCCATCGCTTATGGATTTATACTCTTTGAAAATCAAATTCAAACTACGTCAGCTTTGCCTTGCCGTAGGTATATGTAACTGACTTCGTCAGTCTTATCTCCAATCTCAAAACAGTGTTTTGAGCAACCTGCGGCTAGCTTCCTAGTTTGCTCTTTGATTTTCATTGAGTATTAACCGCTACAATCACGATGTGACGATTTTGGCAACCATTATTATCATTTTGATTATCTTTGCAATCCAATTCTTGGGAGATTTCTTGACTAAGTCTTGAGCCATAAATAAAAAAGAGCCGCCTGGCTCTTTTTTATTGACTAGATTTTCTGCGCAAATTTTTTACTCAAGGCTTGTCCAATCAAGGCACCCAATAGGGCTCCGATGACTACACTTGCAACAAATAGAAGGATGGTTCCAGGATTTGGAGCAACCATGATACGGTCGATATATTCTTGAGATTTTCCTCTTGCCAGAAGGGTAGCCATATAGGCTTTGGGCGCAATCCACATAAGCAAGATTGGACCAGTTGAGCTAAAAGCAAAAATAACGAAAGAAAGGAAATTCTTTGTTTGGTCCTTGTATTTTCCTAGGCTAGCTACTCCATCTGCTAGGAGGCCACAGATAATGCCAGGAAGGAAGGCACCGGCACCGTGTTTAGTTCCCAAGAAAAAGAGGGCAATAACAAGGCCGATAGTGGTAATGGCTCCAAAACGCGGAACTTTTGCGATTAGAATCATATAGGCGCTACCGCCGACAAGGGCAGTAAAGGCAGGCGCATAAAACATGTTTCCAGTTTGATCAAAGAGATTGCCCAAAAGGACACCAATCCCCATGGAGAGGAAGTAAAGAACTGCAAAAAGTAGTGTAGTTAAGATAGATTTCTTCATGAATTGTCTCCTGATAATTTTTTCACAATTCTCATTTTACCATGGTTTGATGGGATTGTAAATGGATACTAGAAGTTTTTGAAAACGCTTGAAATATGATATAATAGTTTCATAGTTATTTTTAGGAGGATATCATGGGGAGATTTTTAGACTTTGTCTTTAATCGTTTCTTTTTAGGGATGATTGCGACAGCCTTCTTTTGGCTATTAACTTTAGCAGGAGGGATTATCCTTGGTCTAGCGCCGGCTAGTGCCACCTTGATGAGCCTATATGCAGAACATGGTTATAGCTTTCGGGAATACAGTTTGAAGGAGGCGTGGTCTCTTTATAAGCAAAATTTCGTCTCAAGCAACCTGATTTTCTATAGCTTTTTAGGGGTGGATCTAGTTTTGGTCTATGGCCTGTATCTCTTGGTTCAATTGCCTCATCAGACTATTATTCATTTGATTGCGACCTTTTTGAATGTCCTAGTAGTTGCCCTGATCTTTTTGGCTTATACAGTATCTTTGAAATTACAAGTTTATTTTGATTTGTCCTATCGAAATAGTCTCAAACTATCCTTGATTGGCATCTTTATGAGCTTAGCAGCTGTGGGCAAGGTTCTCCTTGGGACAGTGCTACTTGTGGCAATTGGTTACTATATGCCTGCCCTACTTTTCTTTGTAGGAATTGGGATGTGGCATTTCTTTATCAGTGATATGTTGGAACCGGTCTATGAAAGTATCCATGAAAAATTGGCGACAAAATAGAATGAAGCAGTTTTGGCTACATACGCTTCTGCGAACCTACAGTTCAGTTATGATCATTATTATTGCGAGTTTTGCAATCTTACTCTCCTATGCTGACTGGGATTCACGGGAAAAGGAAGCCCAGAGAGTAGCCCAGCGTGTAACTACTCGAACAGTCGAAGAGGTGGAGTATTATTATCGCGAGTCAGCTCAGCTAGCACAAGATTTAGTAGCCAATCAAGATCGTATACAAGGGGTTTATAAGTACTTTAGCCTCTCCACTTCTGAGTATTTTTATTGGCTGTTAGAGCATCAAGCGGCTTCGTCAACTTCTATTTCTCTGTATGAAAATATTGATGATCTTTATGTCCAAAATGACTATATAACGGGTGTTGCAATCGTCTTGCAGGACTTTAAAGAAGTTTATGTGTCAACAAGGGATAAAAGAAGTGGGCATGTCTTGCCATCTGAGGCTTTTAAACCGGAGGCCAATAGTTTTGGGATTCCTGTTCTGGACCCAGCAACGGACCAATCTATAGGAGTAATTTACATCTCCTTGGATCCAGAAGTTTTATATCATGCCATTGACAATACTCGAGGTCATATTCCGATGGCTGTTACCGTGACTTCACCTTTTGATACGGAGATTTTTCATATTGGCGAGAGAGTCAATAGGGAGCATGAGAACTGGTTTGTCGGTTTTACCTCTCATGGTTATCAGGTTCAGGTAGCAGTTCCTAAAAACTTTGTTTTGCAAGGAACAGTGACTAGCTCTGCTTTGATTGTGGGCTTGAGCATGCTCTTTATTGTTATTCTCTATCTGACTTTGAGGCAGACCTTTGCCAATTATCAAAAGCAGGTAGTGGATTTGGTGGATTCCATTCAAGCTATTGCTCAAGGAGAGGAAGGTCTCCGCATCGATACGCTTGAAAAGGACCAGGAATTGCTCCTAATCGCAGAGACGACCAATGATATGTTGGATCGTTTGGAAAAGAATATCCATGATATTTATCAGCTAGAACTTAGTCAAAAAGATGCCAATATGCGAGCTCTACAAGCTCAAATCAATCCTCATTTTATGTATAATACGCTGGAATTCTTGCGCATGTACGCAGTTATGCAGAGTCAAGATGAATTGGCAGATATTATTTATGAGTTTAGCAGTCTCTTGCGGAACAATATTTCTGACGAAAGAGAAACCCTTCTCAAACAGGAATTGGAATTTTGTCGTAAATATAGCTATCTCTGCATGGTTCGCTATCCCAAGTCCATTGCCTATGGTTTCAAGATAGATCCAGAGTTGGAGAATATGAAGATTCCTAAGTTTACCTTACAACCTCTGGTAGAAAATTATTTCGCGCATGGTGTTGACCACAGACGGACAGATAATGTGATTAGCATCAAGGCTCTTAAACAGGATGGTTTTGTGGAAATTTTAGTGGTAGATAATGGCCGTGGTATGTCAGCTGAAAAACTGGCAAGTATTCGAGAAAAATTAAGTCAGAGACATTTTGAACACCAAGCCAGTTACAGTGATCAAAAGCAATCTATCGGGATTGTCAATATCCATGAGCGTTTTGTACTCTATTTTGGGGACCGCTATGCTATTACTATAGAGTCTGCGGAGCAAGCAGGTGTTCAGTATCGTATTACAATTCAAGATGAGTAGAAAGGGAGAAAATGTATAAAGTATTATTAGTAGATGATGAGTACATGGTGACAGAAGGTCTGAAACGTTTGATTCCCTTTGATAAGTGGGATATGGAGGTCGTCGCAACAGCCAGTCATGCCGATGAAGCCCTAGAATATGTTCAGGAAAATCCTGTCGATGTGGTCATTTCCGATGTCAATATGCCCGACAAAACAGGGCTTGATATGATTCGGGAGATGAAAGAAATCTTACCAGATATTGCCTATATCCTTCTCTCGGGTTATCAGGAGTTTGATTATGTAAAAAGAGCCATGAACCTTAGTGTGGTGGACTATTTGGTCAAACCTGTTGATAAGGTAGAGTTGGGAAATCTGCTGGAGAAGATTGCAGGTCAGCTCGGCGAGAGAGGAAAGAAAAGTCAGACCCTTAGTCAAGATTTAGATGAGGCTGGATTTGTTAGTTATCTAGGAGGTGAGGAGAATTGGTGGATAGGCCTATCCAAGGAAAAACAAGGCTCCTTCACCATTCCTTACTATGTCTTGGGACAAGACTGGCAGATTTTTATTTCTGATCAACCCCTAGATGGTTTAGTCGTTACTCCCTTTGAAGCTCCTTATCAAGAACACTTTGAACGCTGGAAGCTGAATGCTGAGAAAGCCCTCTTTTACGGCTCTGTAAATCTACAACAGTCTGAGAGTCTCTTTACCTATTACGAACCGATTTATAGGGTTATCATTCAGGGGAATCTCAATCAAATCGTTGAAGAGTTGAACCTTTTGGAGAAGGTGGTTCTTGAAAATACGCCGCGTGTTCCGATTACCAAACAGCTTTTTATCCAGTTTGTCATGGATGTCTTCCACTTGTTTGAACATCTCAAAGCTGATGATATGACGGACATTGTCAAAACCATTCATGCTATTCAAACCTTCGATGAATTGGTTCTTTATATCAAGGAAACTCTGACCCGATTCTTTGGGCAATATCGTATGAATGAGAATGTGGTCAGTGTTCTGGAAGTTATTGGGCGTGATTATCAGAAAGAACTTTCTCTCAAGGATATCAGTAAGGATCTCTTTATCAATCCTGTCTATCTGGGGCAGTTGATTAAGCGAGAAACCAATTCGACCTTCGCTGAATTGCTCAATAAACAACGTATTAAGGCTGCCCAGCAACTTTTGCTTTCAACCAGTGACAGTATCGAAGACATCTGTTATGCGGTTGGTTACAGTAACGTTGGATATTTCTATAAAGTGTTCCGAAAATTGTGCGGAAAATCGCCAAAAGCTTACCGAAAACAGGTAGAAACGACACTATAATATTTGTATCCCTTTACAAAAAGTGCTATAATATCAATAATAACATCAGGAGGTTCTATCATGAAAAAGAAACCAATTTATCTATGGGTCTTGCTCATCTTGTCTGCCCTTATTTCAGCTACGTCTCTGTTTGAACTTTTGAAGCCCTTGCCTAGTAAAGAAGTCCTTCGTGCTGCTCAAAAACAAGTTGCAGGGGTCAGTGCTCAGCAGGTAGAAGATAGCATTAATTTTAGCTATAGAGTGGCAGAAGCATCTCATTCTATTTTTAATGTGGCCTTGGTTGTACTATCTGCTATTTTAGTGGTAGTAGCGATTGTATTCCTTGTTCGTAAGAATTTGCAGTATGCAAACTATACTTATGTCGGCTATGTTTTGCTAGCCATTATTGGTTCGATTTATACCTATGTGACTTTACAAGACGCTTTGCAGCTGGTTCAAGATGAAACTATTCGTTTGACAATGGGTATTGGTTCAAAAGCTGTCAGCATTTTCTATATCGTCATCAATGTTCTCTTCCTAGCCCTTGTCTTCTACAAGATATGGCGTCAGCAAAAAGCCTTGGCTGAAGAAGAGGAAACAGAAGAACTTGCCTAAGTATTGACAAAAAAGAACTATCAAGTTACAATCTTGGTAGTTCTTTTTCGATTAAAAATAAAATCATGGAGGTACATATGAAGACAATTTCTTTAGTTTATATTAGTCTGAGTGGCAATACTGAAAGTTTTGTGACGCGCTTGAAAGACTATCTCTTGTCCCAGTACGAGGGAATTGAGGTTCAAAAGATTCATATAAAAGATTTGGTCAAAGAAGGCCAAGATTTCTATGAAATGGACCATCCCTATGTTGCTTTTTTGCCGACTTACCTAGAAGGTGGGAATGGCGTGGATAACGGAGATGTTGAGATATTGACAACGCCAGTGGGAGATTTTATCGCTTATGGTGACAATGCTAGTAAGTGTTTTGGCGTAGTTGGTTCAGGCAATCGTAACTTTAATAACCAATACTGCTTGACAGCTAAGCAATACAGTCAACGTTTTGGTTTCCCTGTCTTGGCTGACTTTGAAATGCGAGGCATGCTGGGAGATATCAAACGTGTCGCAGCTATTATCGCAGATTTGTATGAGTTGGAAAGTTGAGCTTAGGCTTGACTTTTTTATTATTCCAAGTGGTTTTATCAGCACTCTTACTTTTTATGCTTCAAGAGTTGATTGATATGGTCTACTTTTTTTGATGCTCTTTTATAGGAAATAGTCCAAATGATGAGGTAGACAATCGCAAACTCGATAATGAGTTGGAGGTAGAAAATCCAGTGGAAGGGGAACCAACCTGCTAGGGTTGCTAATGGGATAAATCCTACTAGCATAAGGAAGAAATGAGTCAGAGTTGCACGGAGCAAGCTCCAGTCACGGCTGAATAATCGCTTGCCAAAGTTGAAGAGAATACCGATGGCTGCCCAGATCAGTGTGCAGTAGAGCAAGACCAGGGCACCGTGAATCTGATGTTGGGTCATCACTTGGCCGATGAGAGACTCGGGACTCAGTGGAGCGTAGGTATTTGGTGCATAAATGAGTGAAAAGATGATAGAGAGGATGAGGCCGATGAGGACACCAGTAGCTGCGTCGTGGAAGATTTGTTTTTTCATAGTTCTAATTTCTCCTTGATGGTTTTTAGGTAACGGCGTGAAGAGTAGGTGAAGCTTTCGTTTTTCAAGAAAATTTCTACTAGGCCGTTGGGCGTGAGCTTGAGATGAGAGATGGAGTTGATATTGATGATTTCTGATTGGGAAATTTGGATAAAATTGCTTGGCAAGAGTTCAAGAACTTGATAGAGTCGCAAATCAATGTTGTAGGTCTGACTCGCAGTTTCTGCTAGAACCTTCCGATTCTCGATATAGAAGCGTTGTATCTTACCAATCTTAACGAGATAGACCTGATTATTAATTTTCCCTTTGATTTTTTCTATTCGATCCAGATTTTCTGCGAACTCGATGACTTTCTGGACTTTATCTGTCGGCTGAGGTGCTTGGACAATCAGTTTTTCCTCCTTGTAAGTTTCACTAATCTGTAGTTCTACTTTCATAAATTTCTCTCCTTGTTTTTCATACAAAATTGTGATCACTTCTTGTACACCTTTATTAAACACTATTTTATGCCCCCTGGCAAGGGACTTTGTTTATGTGGAGGGATTTGGCTCCTATGTGGTGCTTGCTTTTCTGTCCTTTCTGAAATATGGTATAATAGCACTAATCAATTTCTAGGAAAATAGATACGGAAAGGGGCTGAAAGATGTCTCATATTATTGAATTGCCAGAGGTGTTGGCAAACCAGATTGCAGCTGGAGAGGTTATCGAGCGTCCAGCTAGCGTTGTTAAGGAGCTGGTAGAAAACGCCATTGATGCGGGCTCTAGTCAGGTTATCATTGAGATTGAGGAAGCTGGTCTCAAGAAGATTCAAATCACAGATAATGGTCATGGAATTGCCCACGATGAGGTGGAATTGGCCCTGCGTCGTCATGCGACCAGTAAGATAAAAAATCAAGCAGACCTCTTTCGAATTCGGACGCTTGGTTTTCGTGGTGAAGCCCTTCCTTCTATCGCGTCTGTCAGTGTACTGACTCTGTTGACGGCGGTGGATGGTGCAAGTCATGGAACCAAGCTCGTCGCGCGTGGGGGAGAAGTTGAAGAAGTCATCCCAGCGACTAGTCCTGTGGGGACCAAGGTTTGTGTGGAGGACCTATTTTTCAATACGCCTGCCCGCCTCAAATATATGAAGAGTCAGCAAGCGGAGCTGTCTCATATCATTGATATTGTCAACCGTCTGGGCTTGGCCCATCCTGAGATTTCTTTTAGTTTGATTAGTGATGGTAAGGAAATGACGCGAACAGCGGGAACAGGTCAATTGCGCCAAGCTATCGCAGGGATTTACGGTTTGGCGAGTGCCAAGAAGATGATTGAAATTGAGAATTCTGACCTAGATTTCGAAATTTCAGGTTTTGTGTCCTTGCCTGAGTTAACTCGGGCCAATCGCAACTATATCAGCCTTTTCATCAATGGTCGTTATATCAAGAATTTCCTACTCAATCGTGCTATTTTAGATGGTTACGGAAGTAAGCTCATGGTGGGGCGCTTTCCGTTGGCTGTCATTCATATCCATATCGACCCTTATCTAGCGGATGTCAATGTGCACCCAACCAAGCAAGAAGTGCGGATTTCCAAGGAAAAGGAACTGATGACTCTGGTTTCAGAAGCTATTGCAAACAGTCTCAAGGAGCAAACTTTGATACCTGATGCCTTGGAAAATCTTGCCAAATCGACTGTGCGCAATCGTCAAAAGGTGGAGCAGACCATTCTCCCACTCAAAGAAAATACGCTCTACTATGAGAAAACTGAGCCGACAAGACCTAGTCAAGTTGAGGTGGCTGATTATCAGGTAGAATTGACTGATGAAGGACAGGATTTGACCCTGTTTGTCAAGGAAACCTTGGACCAATTGACCAAGCCAGCTAAACTGCATTTTGCAGAGAGAAAGCCTGCTAACTACGACCAGCTAGATCACCCAGAGCTAGATTTAACTAGTCTGGATAAGGCTTATGACAAGCTGGAGCGAGAAGAATCATCCAGCTTCCCAGAGTTGGAATTTTTCGGGCAAATGCACGGGACTTATCTCTTTGCCCAAGGGCGAGATGGGCTCTATATCATAGACCAGCACGCGGCTCAGGAACGGGTCAAGTACGAGGAATACCGTGAAAGTATTGGCAATGTTGACCAGAGCCAGCAGCAACTCCTAGTGCCCTATATCTTTGAATTTCCAGCGGATGATGCTCTTCGTCTCAAGGAAAGAATGACACATTTGGAGGAAGTGGGCGTCTTTCTAGCAGAGTACGGAGAAAATCAATTTATCCTGCGTGAACATCCTATTTGGATGGCAGAGGAGGAAATCGAGTCAGGCATCTATGAGATGTGCGACATGCTCCTTTTGACCAAGGAAGTTTCTATCAAGAAATATCGAGCAGAGTTGGCTATTATGATGTCCTGCAAGCGGTCTATCAAGGCCAACCATCGTATTGACGACCATTCGGCTAGACAGCTCCTCTATCAGCTCTCTCAATGTGACAATCCCTATAACTGTCCCCACGGACGCCCTGTTTTGGTGCATTTTACCAAGTCGGATATGGAAAAGATGTTCCGACGTATTCAGGAAAATCACACCAGTCTCCGTGAGTTGGGGAAATATTAAACTAAAAGGAAAACTATGTACGAATATTTAAAAGGAATCATTACCAAAATCACTGCTAAATACATTGTTCTTGAAGTCAATGGTATCGGTTATATTTTGCATGTGGCCAATCCTTATGCCTATTCAGGACAGGTCAATCAAGAAGCTCAAATTTATGTGCACCAGGTCGTGCGTGAGGATGCCCATCTACTTTATGGATTTCGCTCAGAAGATGAGAAAAAGCTCTTTCTCAGTCTGATTTCGGTTTCTGGGATCGGTCCTGTATCAGCTCTTGCTATTATCGCTGCCGATGACAATGCTGGCCTGGTTCAAGCCATCGAAACCAAGAACATCACCTACTTGACCAAGTTCCCTAAAATTGGCAAGAAAACAGCCCAGCAAATGGTGCTGGACTTGGAAGGTAAGGTAGTAGTTGCAGGAGATGACCTTCCTGCTAAGGTGGCAGTGCAAGCAAGCGCTGAAAACCAAGAACTGGAAGAAGCTATGGAAGCCATGTTGGCACTGGGCTACAAGGCAACTGAGCTCAAGAAAATCAAGAAATTCTTTGAAGGAACGACAGATACAGCTGAGAACTATATCAAGTCGGCCCTTAAAATGTTGGTTAAATAGGAGCGGAGCATGACAAAACGTTGTTCGTGGGTCAAGATGACCAATCCTCTCTATATCGCCTATCATGATGAGGAGTGGGGCCAGCCCCTCCATGATGACCAAGCATTGTTTGAGTTATTGTGCATGGAAACCTATCAGGCAGGCCTGTCTTGGGAAACGGTGCTCAACAAACGACAAGCTTTCCGAGAAGCCTTTCATGGTTATCAAATTCAAGCGGTTGTAGACATGACTGATACCGAATTGGAAGACTTGCTGGAGAATCCAGCCATCATTCGAAATAGAGCCAAGATTTTTGCTACACGCGCTAACGCCCAAGCCTTTCTACGACTACAGGAAGAATATGGCTCTTTTGATGCCTATCTTTGGTCTTTTGTTGAGGGGAAAACTATCGTTAACGATGTTTCCGATTACCGCCAATCCCCAGCTAAAACCGTTTTGTCTGAGAAATTAGCCAAAGATCTCAAAAAACGAGGCTTCAAGTTCACAGGCCCAGTCGCCGTCTTGTCTTTTCTACAGGCAGCAGGCCTGGTTGATGACCACGAGAATGATTGTGAATGGAAAAGCGGGAATTAGTGAGTGTAGGTAACTAGAATATCTGAGAATATAGAAAAAAGCTGAGAAATTTATCTCAGCTTTTTATACATACTAGTATATTTGTTAGAGTGAAGTCAGAAAAGTGATTCCACCTAAAATAACACCGGCTGAATTTGGAATGATTAGTATCCAATCCTTCTTAGGTTCCTTTGTCCATCCATAAATAACCCAGATTAAGCAAGATATTGCAGCTGATAAAGGTTGAAATGGTTGAGCTTTATTTCCTTGTAAATTAGCGATAATTTGAGGTATGTAGGCAATAAATACTATAATTCCAATAAAGGCACCAATAGAACCTACGATTCGATTAATTTTTTGTTTTGTCATATACACCTCCTTTAAAAGGATATCATAGAAATTAGCGAAATGCAATAAATTCAGATATAAATTGTAACGAAAACCAATACAAAAGCACAAAAATAGAGAAACTATTTATTTTTTGTTATAGTCAAAGCGAATGACTTGCTCCTTTGCATCTACATGGGCATGGATGCCAAAGGGGACAATTGCTCTTGGAGTTGCGTGGCCAACATTTAGATTATAGATAATCGGGATATTGCTGTCAATGATATCCAATAGCGCCTCTTTATAGTCGTCATAGAAAGTTTCATCCATAGGTTTTCCGACCAGGAGTCCACTGATGACCTTGAATATACCAGTGTTCTTTAAAGTCCGCAACATCTTTTTGAAGTCTTCTGGCTCAGGCTTTTCTTCGCTTGTTTCTAGCAAGAGAATTTTTCCTTCCCAGTCTGACAAGTCAGGGAAAAGTTTGTATTGTTGGCAGAGCTCCGTGCTATCTGCGTATCGAGAGTTGTCAAAGATATCGTAGAGGGATTCGAGGCAACCACCGAGAATTTTTCCCTCGAACTGGGCATTTCCTTGCAATAATTCAAAACCGGTATTTGCATGACTGACACGAGGTGTCCCCAGAGCCTTGGGACTGAAGTCAGTCCTTTCATCATACCAAACGTCACTAGGGCGGATTTCTGAGATTCTTCCCGTCTCAATCAATTCTTTAAAGTAGTGAAGGCTATAGGCTAACATTTCTTTGTCTAATTCACAAATGTCTGCTAAGAAGGATTGACCATAAAAAGTTTTGATTCCTAGTTTATGCAACATGAGATGGTTCATGGTTGTATCCGAGAAGCCAAGAAAAATTTTTTGTTTGATAACCTTTTGTAGTTGGTCATTTTCAAAAAGATAAGGTAGCAAGCGATAGGTATCGTCTCCACCGATGGCGCATAGGATTATGTCGATGCTATCATCAGAAAAGGCATGAATCAAATCCTCTGCACGCGCTTCAGGATGGTTCTTGATAAAGTCTAATCCTTTTAGCGAATGGGGCAAAACGATAGGATTGAGTCCCAGGTCCTTGAGACGTTGGACACCCAAGTCCACTTCGTGTTTGACAAAGTCCTCTCCGATAATGCCACTAGATAAACTAACAATACCAATAGTAGAAATCATATTTTATCCTCCTAGAAATAGATTGAACCTATTTTATCACAAAAGATTAGATAGAGCTATGTGGGATGTCAGAAGAATACTTTAAAATCAAAAAAGTAAGTGAAAAAGCAACCGCATCTGCAGTTGCTTTTATGATTCTTCTTAATAGCGTGTTGGTCCTGCACTTGCGCTGCGGATGTTCAAGTGTTTCTTGAGATAGAAGCGAAGGGCTAGGAGGGCTGCTCCAATAATAGCTAGTGGCAATGGAGCAAGTACTGGGTTAAGGCTAGCTGGTAGGAAGCTTGTTGCAAAGAAGACAAGCAACCAAAGGAACATAGAAGCTAGGATAACCAGTACAGATTTCCAGAAAGGTGGACGTTGACTTCGGTCCATATCAGGTCCATAGTATTGGTAAACAAAGTAGTACATCAAGTAGAAGGCAAATCCACCAACCAGTCCAACTAATAGGAGGGTAATCAAACCGTAACCGATAGCTTGATCTGCTGAGAAGAAGGTTGTGAGGGCGCTGACGAGGGCAAAGAGGCTAGTGATGAAAAGAGCCGAGTCCATAATCATGAGTTTTGGATCATCATTTTCCTTTGGATGCTCTTTTTCATATTGTTCCTTGACAGTGAAGCTGTGCGCCCAGTGGGTCGGTGCGCCATAGAGGGAACGAGCAGTCGTACCCTTGGCTTGCTCTTCAAGGATTTGGGGAATAACTTCCTCAAAAATAGCCTTGATTTCAGCATCTGTTTTTCCATCTTTGATGAATTGTTGGGTAGCGATGTGGATAAACTCTTGGTTTTTCTTAGTTAATTTTTGTAGATCAATCTGAGACATAGGAACTCCTCTTAGAACCATTTTTTATGGATGAGATAGAGAGTGAGCGAGACACTCATAGCAAAGGCGATAAAGACGATTAACCAAAAAGCATTTGGCTCGCCGTTTAGGGGGATTTCATTATCCTTAAAGTTCATCCCGTAGGCAGAAAAGACCATGGTTGGGATAGACATGACGATGGTCACAAGGGCCAAGGTTTTCATGATGTTGTTCTGGTTGTTAGAAATGATAGAGGCAAAGGTCTCTGTCATAGAGTGTAAGACATTTCCATAGATATCTGCCATCTCGATGGCCTGTTGGGTTTCAATCAGGGTATCTTCAAGCAGGTCTTCGTCCTCAAGGTATTTCTTGATATTGCTGGTTGAGCTGGTCAATTTCTTGATCACGCGCTCATTTGTTTTGAGGGAGGCCTTGAAATAGACGATGGTTTTTTCCAATTCCATGAGCTCAATCAATTCTTCATTACGAGTTGATTGATGCAGTTGACTTTCGATTTGCTCACTCTTACGGTCGATTGAACGAAGGGCTGTTAGGTAAAGCTCTGCATTGCGATAGAGAATCTGGAAGATAAAACGTGAGCGCATGAAGGTATAGAAATTACGCAATCGACGGTTGATAAAGACATCGAGGACTGGTAATGGTTCCAAACACGTAGTGATAATGGTTTCCTCGGTGATGATAATACCAAGCGGGATGGTGACGTAGTAGGTGCGGTTATTTCTTTCTTCTGTGACCGGCACGTCAACGATAATCAGGGTATACTCGTCTTCAATGGTAATACGAGACATTTCTTCCGCATCGAGCGGTGCTCGAAGGTCGGCAATATCAATATCGAAGGCGTTAGCGATTTCGAGTGATTCATTTTGAGTCGGATTAACGAGATTGATCCAAGTACCCGGTTCAAGCGTATCGATCTCTTTAAATTCAGTTGTTGTAGAGAGAAAAACTTGTTTCATATCCCTTATCCTTTCTCATTTTTCAGATTTTTTCACACCGTACTATTATACTACAAAATCGGCCTTTTGGGTAATAGAATCTCACTTTTTTTGGTATAATGGTAAGCAATAATGGACTAGAAAGAACAAAGATGCAAGATAAAATTGTCATTCATGGGGCGCGTGCCCATAATTTAAAAAATATTGATGTGGAGATTCCGCGAGACAAGTTGGTTGTCGTGACCGGTTTGTCAGGCTCAGGAAAATCCAGTCTGGCCTTTGATACCCTCTATGCGGAGGGTCAACGTCGCTATGTGGAGAGCTTGTCAGCCTATGCTCGTCAGTTTTTGGGAAATATGGAAAAACCAGATGTAGATGCCATTGATGGTCTCAGCCCAGCTATTTCCATCGACCAGAAAACGACCAGCAAAAACCCTCGCTCGACAGTGGGAACCACGACTGAAATCAATGATTATCTGCGTCTCCTCTACGCACGTGTGGGGACGCCTTACTGTATCAACGGGCATGGAGCTATCAAGGCTTCTTCTGTGGAGCAAATTGTGGATAAGGTTTTGGAGTTACCAGAACGCCAGCGCCTGCAAATCTTAGCACCAGTCATTCGTAAGAAAAAAGGACAGCACAAGAGCGTCATTGAAAAGGTTCAGAAAGACGGCTATGTTCGTGTCCGTGTGGATGGGGAAGTCTATGATGTGACCGAAGTGCCAGACTTGTCCAAGAGCAAGCAACACAATATTGATGTTGTGGTTGACCGTATTGTCATCAAGGAGGGCATTCGTAGCCGTCTCTTTGATTCCATTGAGGCAGCCCTTCGTATTGCAGAAGGTTATGTCATTATCGATACTATGGACGACTCTGAGTTGCTCTTCTCTGAGCATTATGCCTGCCCAGTTTGTGGTTTTACTGTTCCAGAGTTAGAGCCACGTCTCTTCTCCTTCAATGCTCCTTTTGGATCATGTAGCGAGTGTGATGGTTTGGGCATCAAGCTAGAGGTGGATACTGATTTGGTGGTGCCAGATGCCAGCAAAACGCTACGCGAGGGAGCCTTGGCACCTTGGAATCCTATCTCATCCAACTACTATCCAAATATGCTGGAACAAGCCATGACAGCCTTTGGAGTGGATATGGATAAGCCTTTTGAGGACTTGTCAGAAGAAGATAAGAACTTGATTCTCTACGGCTCAGATGGCAAGGAATTCCATTTCCACTATGAGAATGAATTTGGTGGTGTGCGCGATATTGACATTCCTTTTGAGGGAGTTGTCAATAATATTAAACGTCGCTACCATGAGACCAATAGTGACTACACCCGCACCCAGATGCGTCTCTACATGAATGAGCTGACCTGCGGAACCTGTCGTGGCTATCGTCTTAATGATCAGGCCTTGTCTGTCCGTGTAGGTGGCGAGCAAGGGCCACATATCGGAGAAATTTCAGACCTGTCTATCGCAGACCACTTGGAATTGGTGAGCCAGCTGACCTTGTCTGAAAATGAAGCCATCATTGCTCGGCCTATTCTCAAGGAAATCAAGGATCGTTTGACCTTCCTTAATAACGTGGGTCTTAACTATTTGACTCTGTCTCGTTCAGCAGGAACCCTTTCAGGTGGGGAAAGTCAGCGTATTCGCTTGGCAACCCAGATTGGTTCTAACCTATCAGGTGTCCTTTATATTCTAGACGAGCCGTCAATCGGTCTTCACCAGAGGGATAATGACCGTCTGATTGCCAGTCTCAAAAAGATGCGTGATTTGGGTAATACTCTCATAGTAGTGGAACATGACGAAGATACCATGCGTGAGGCGGATTATCTGATTGACGTTGGTCCCGGTGCAGGTGTTTTTGGTGGAGAGATTGTCGCTGCAGGTACGCCCAAGCAGGTTGCTCGCAATAGCAAGTCTATCACAGGCCAGTACTTGTCAGGCAAACGTGCTATTCCAGTGCCAACAGAGCGCCGTGCCGGAAATGGTCGTTTTATCGAAGTGACAGGAGCGCGTGAGAACAACTTGCAAAATGTCACAGCTCGCTTTCCACTAGGAAAATTCATCGCGGTGACAGGGGTATCGGGTTCAGGGAAATCGACCCTAATCAATAGCATTCTCAAAAAAGCTATTGCTCAGAAGCTTAACCGCAATTCAGATAAGCCTGGTAAGTTTAAGAATATTACAGGAATTGAGCATGTAGACCGCTTGATTGATATTGACCAGAGCCCAATCGGACGAACGCCGAGGTCCAACCCAGCTACCTATACAGGAGTTTTTGACGATATACGTGACCTCTTTGCACAGACAAATGAAGCCAAGATTCGAGGCTACAAGAAGGGCCGTTTCAGTTTCAACGTCAAGGGTGGTCGCTGTGAAGCCTGCTCAGGTGACGGGATTATCAAGATTGAGATGCACTTCTTACCAGATGTTTACGTGGCTTGTGAAGTCTGCCACGGAACCCGCTACAACAGTGAAACCCTAGAAGTTCACTACAAGGAAAAGAATATCTCGCAGGTCTTGGATATGACGGTCAACGATGCGGTAGAATTTTTCCAACACATTCCGAAAATTCAACGCAAACTTCAGACTATCAAGGATGTGGGACTGGGCTATGTGACGCTAGGTCAACCAGCTACCACCCTTTCTGGGGGAGAAGCCCAGCGTATGAAGTTGGCTAGTGAACTCCACAAACGATCGACAGGAAAATCTTTCTACATTCTGGATGAGCCGACGACAGGGCTTCATACCGAGGATATTGCTCGCTTGCTCAAGGTTTTAGCTCGCTTTGTCGACGATGGCAATACAGTACTCGTTATCGAGCACAATCTAGATGTTATTAAGACGGCAGACCATATCATTGACTTGGGACCTGAGGGCGGTGTCGGTGGTGGAACCATTATCGCAACAGGAACTCCAGAAGAAGTAGCGGCCAACGAAGCCAGCTACACAGGACAGTATTTGAAAGGAAAATTACATCATGAATAAACGTGTACAAGCATTTCTAGCTAAAATGCAAGAAAAAGAACTAGATGGCATCATCATTAATAACCTTAAAAACGTCTATTATTTGACTGGTTTTTGGGGTTCAAACGGAACAGTTTTTATCAGCCGTGACCGTCAGGTCTTGGTGACAGACTCTCGCTATATCATCGCAGCCAAGCAAGAAACCAGTGGGTTTGAGATTGTGGCTGACCGTGATGAATTGGCTGTCATTGCAGGCATTGTCAAGGATATGGGCTTGTCTAGAATCGGTTTTGAGGATGAGATTTCTGTCTCTTATTATCACCGTATGCAGGCAACTTTTGAAGGAATAGACTTGCTGCCACAAACTCAGTTTGTTGAAGGCCTTCGTATGATTAAGGATGAGGCGGAGATTGCAGCTATTCGTAAGGCTTGTTCTATCTCAGACCAAGCTTTCCGCGATGCTCTTGACTTTATTAAGCCAGGAAAGACTGAAATTGAGATTGCCAACTTCCTTGACTTCCGCATGCGTGAGTTGGGAGCATCTGGCTTATCTTTTGATACGATTCTAGCTAGCGGTATCAACTCTTCCAAACCCCATGCCCATCCTATGCACAAACCAGTTGAACTAGGAGAAGCCATTACCATGGACTTCGGTTGCCTTTATGACCACTATGTCAGTGATATGACACGGACTATCTATCTGGGACATGTCAGTGATGAGCAGGCAGAGATTTACAATACGGTTCTCAAAGCCAATCAAGCCTTGATTGACCAGGCTAAGGCAGGATTAGGTTTCCGTGACTTTGATAAAATTCCTCGTGATATTATCATCGAGGCAGGCTATGGCGACTACTTTACCCACGGTATTGGACACGGTATTGGACTGGATATCCATGAGGAACCATACTTTAGCCAGACTTCTACAGAAACTATTAAAGCAGGTATGGCCTTGACAGACGAGCCAGGTATCTATATCGAAGGCAAATATGGTGTTCGTATCGAGGATGATATTCTGATTACAGAAACAGGTTGTGAATTATTGACCCTAGCTCCAAAAGAGTTGATAGTCATTTAGTTGTTTGTCAAGAAAAAAGTACGAAAATGACGAAAAAAGTCAAAAAAATTTAAAAATAGGTCGCAAGTCGGATGTTTTTTATGGTATAATAGACTAAACTGATAGTAACATGTAGCGAAAGGGGTAGGTACATGATTAAAATTTATACAGTCTCAAGTTGTACTAGCTGTAAAAAAGCAAAAACCTGGCTCAATGCCCACCAGTTAAGTTATAAAGAACAAAACCTTGGTAAAGAAGGAATTACGAGAGAAGAATTACTGGATATTCTGACAAAAACAGATAACGGAATAGCCAGCATCGTTTCGTCTAAAAATCGCTATGCCAAAGCCCTTGGAGTGGATATTGAAGATTTGAGTGTCAATGAAGTCCTCAATCTGATTATGGAAACACCGAGAATTTTAAAGAGCCCAATCCTTGTGGATGAAAAACGCCTGCAAGTTGGCTATAAGGAAGACGATATTCGTGCCTTCCTACCACGCTCTGTCCGTAATGTAGAAAATGCAGAAGCACGTTTGCGTGCAGCTCTATAAACATCAAGGCTGGGAGCAACTCCCAGTCTTATTTTAATTTCAAAAAGAAAGAAGAAAGAAATGAAAAAAATAGTTCTTGTTAGTCTAGCTTTCCTTTTTGTCCTGGTTGGTTGCGGACAGAAAAAAGAAACTGGAACAGCTACAAAAACAGAAAAGGATACGCTTCAGTCGGCATTGCCAGTTATTGAGAATGCTGAGAAGAATACAGTTGTGACCAAGACTTTGGTCTTGCCCAAGTCAGATGATGGTAGCCAGCAAACCCAAACCATTACATACAAGGACAAGACTTTTTTGAGCTTAACGATTCAACAAAAACGTCCAGTTTCTGATGAGTTGAAGACTTATATCGACCAACATGGAGTGGAAGAAACTCAAAAAGCTCTTCTCGAGGCAGAGGAGAAGGATGAGGCTATTATAGAAGCTCGTAAATTAGCAGGATTTAAGCTTGAAACCAAACTATTGAGCGCAACCGAACTTCAAACAACGACTAGTTTTGATTTTCAAGTTTTGGATGTCAAGAAGGCTTCTCAGTTAGAATATTTGAAGAACATTGGTTTAGAAAATCTCTTGAAAAATGAACCAAGCAAATATATTTCAGACAGATTGGCAAATGGTGCGACAGAACAATAGAAAATCCAAATAAATAGACTGCCTGAATTGTAGAACGTAAGGAATTATGCTATAATGGTACTATTCTAAGGAAAGAGGGTGTTAGAATGGGATTTACTGAAGAAACAGTACGTTTTAAATTGGACGATTCCAATAAAAAAGAAATTAGCGAAACTCTGACTGATGTTTATGCTTCGTTGAACGATAAGGGCTACAACCCGATTAACCAAATCGTAGGTTACGTATTGAGTGGAGACCCTGCCTACGTTCCTCGTTATAATAATGCACGAAATCAAATCCGTAAGTATGAGCGGGATGAAATCGTTGAGGAATTGGTCCGCTACTACCTTAAAGGACAAGGAGTCGATCTATAACCTATGAGAATTATGGGATTGGACGTCGGTTCAAAAACGGTAGGGGTGGCCATTAGCGATCCGCTTGGTTTTACAGCTCAAGGACTTGAAATCATCCAAATCAATGAGGAGCAAGGTCAATTTGGTTTTGACCGCGTTAAGGAGTTGGTTGATACTTACAAGGTGGAACGATTTGTAGTGGGCTTGCCTAAAAACATGAACAATACAAGCGGACCGCGCGTGGAAGCTAGTCAAGCCTACGGAGCAAAGTTAGAAGAGCTTTTTGGTTTACCAGTAGACTATCAAGATGAACGCTTGACAACAGTTGCCGCAGAGCGTATGTTGATTGAGCAAGCAGATATCAGCCGTAACAAGCGCAAGAAAGTCATTGATAAGTTAGCAGCTCAGCTGATTTTACAAAATTATTTAGATAGAAAATTTTAATACAAAGGAGAGGCTATGTCACACGATCATAACCACGACCACGAAGAACGTGAATTAATTACACTAGTAGATGAGCAAGGAAATGAAACCTTGTTTGAAATCCTTTTGACCATTGACGGAAAAGAAGAATTTGGTAAAAACTATGTTCTTCTAGTACCAGTTAACGCAGAAGAAGACGAAGACGGACAAGTTGAAATCCAAGCTTACTCATTCATCGAAAACGAAGATGGAACAGAAGGCGAATTGCAACCAATCCCAGAAGACTCAGAAGACGAATGGAACATGATTGAAGAAGTCTTCAACAGCTTTATGGAGGAGTAAAAATGTTCAGTGAACATTTTTACCCTTACGCTAAAAATAAAGACCGTAAGTAAGTCTGGGAGACTGTATCAGCCCAACTCCCAGAAATTGGGAAGAGTTGGAACGTCTAGTGGACGTTTTTAGCCCTGCGCTAGAAATTAGAAACGCAGGCACATTCAGTGGATGTTTTTACCCCACGTTAACTTCATAGTAGCTAGTTATTAGCTAACCAGGTGAGAGGTCGGGACGAAAATCCTGGTCTCGTTTTTGTTAGTTATGAGACTTTATTGAGGCAGTTGATTGAACCTGTAATTAAGGAGATGTATATGTTTGAAGTAGAAGAATGGCTCCATAGTCGAATTGGTTTGAATTTTCGATCAGGTTTGAGCCGAATGCAACAAGCGGTGGATTTGTTGGGGAATCCCGAGAAGTCTTATCCTATTATCCATGTAACCGGGACTAATGGAAAAGGATCTACCATTGCTTTCATGAGGGAGTTATTTATGGGGCATGGTAAAAAAGTTGCGACTTTTACATCCCCTCATATCGTCTCTATCAATGATCGAATCTGCATTAATGGACAACCTATAGCTGATGCAGACTTCATCCGTTTGGTTAATCAGGTCAAGGAGATGGAGAAAACGCTTCTGCAAACCCATGATCAGTTGTCTTTTTTTGAATTGCTGACCTTGATTGCTTTTCTTTATTTTAGAGAGCAAGAGGTGGATTTGGTTTTATTAGAAGTGGGAATTGGCGGCTTACTAGACACGACCAATGTGGTAACTGGAGAGATTGCTGTCATCACCTCCATCGGACTTGACCATCAGGAGACTCTGGGTGACAATATAGCAGCAATTGCAGAGCAGAAAGCTGGTATTTTTAAGGCTGGTAAAAAGGCAGTGATTGCTAAGTTGCCTTCAGAAGCTAGGCTTGTTTGTCAGAAAAAAGCAGAATCTTTAGCTGTTGACCTTTATCAGGCAGGTCAGGATTTTTCAATGCTGAATGGGGATTTTTCAAGCTCTTTGGCTAACCTTTCACAGTTGAAAATAGGCTTGGAAGGAGCTTATCAGCAGGAAAATGCGGCCTTGGCGCTACAAACGTTTCTTCTCTTTATGAGAGAAGGAAAGGAAGCTGTTGATGAACAGGTTGTAAGACAGGCTTTGGAGAAGACCCATTGGGCTGGGCGTTTGGAGCGTATTCGTCCTCAAATTTACTTGGACGGTGCTCATAACCTCCCTGCCTTGACTCGCTTGGTTGAATTTACTAAAGAAAAAGAGCAGGAAGGATATCGTCCTCAAATCCTATTTGGAGCCTTGAAAAGGAAGGATTATCAAGGGATGTTGGCTTATCTGACTGAAAAATTGCCTCAGGTGGAACTCAAGGTGACCGGCTTTGACTATCAAGGTTCTTTGGATGAAACAGATGTAACAGGTTACGATGTAATTCCTTCTTACCGAGAATTTATTAGCGATTTTGAAGCAAGAGCAGATGCCCAGGATTTGTTGTTCGTTACAGGGTCTCTCTATTTTATCTCAGAAGTACGGGGCTACTTGCTGGCCCATGAGCAGATAAATTGACCTCCTTTTTTGAACTTGTTATACTAGGAAAACTACTAGTTAGAAGGAAAAACTTCTGTAAATTGGTAGCAGAAAGGAAATTCATCATGAAATTAAAAAGATTCACACTTTCTCTTGCTTCTCTAGCAAGTCTTAGTCTCTTAGTAGCTTGTTCACAAAGAGCTCAACAAGTTCAACAACCAGTAGCTCAATCGCAAACACAACAAACTCAGCAATCACAACCTGCTGCTTCATCTTCGGCAGAAAATTCAAACCAGGCAGCGACAAGTTCTTCACAAAATACGCCTGAGGCTCAACCAACCAATATTGATGGAACTTATACTGGTCAGGACGAAGGAGACCGTATCACTTTAGTGGTAACTGGAACAACTGGTACATGGACACAGGTAGAAACTGACGGAGATCAAGAAATCAAGCAGGTTAGCTTCGATGCCGCTAATCAACGCATGATTATTGGGGATGATGTCAAGATTTATGCAATTAATGGCAATCAGATGATTATTGACGATAGGGATAGAGAAGCGTCTGATCGCATTGTTTTATCAAAATAGACTGGAAGGAGACTGGTTTTGTCAGTCTCTTTTGCTTTTACTCAGAAAAATGATTATAAATACTTGCCTTCTACCGAATACCTGCGTTATACTAGTATTAATTACCTGTTTTTAGCATTCATACTCTTCGAAAATCTCTTCAAACCACGTCAGCTTCCATCTGCAACCTCAAAACAGTGTTTTGAGCAACCTGCGACTAGCTTCCTAGTTTGCTCTTTGCTTTTCATTGAGTATCAAAATATCAAGGAGGGGATGTATGAAATATAGAAAATTTCAATTATTGATGTCCAAGTATGGCTTTAGTCTTTCGATTATGTTGCTTGAACTGTGTCTTGTTTTTGGTCTCTTTCTTTATTTAGGGCGGATGGCTCCTATTCGATGGGGGATTCTCTTAATCTTTATGAGTATGGCGACTATCGTAGCGATTGTCAATCGTTCCATGGCGCCTGAAAGCAAGGTAATGTGGTTAGTGGTGACCTTTGTTCCTGTTATTGGCCCCCTGCTCTATCTGATGTTTGGTGAAAGGCGATTGTCCAAAAAAGAAATCAAGCAGTTGGACAAACTTGGCTCCATGCATTTTCGGGAGGATAACAGTAAAGCTCTCCGCCAGAAATTGAAGGAAGATGATAAGGCGGCTTACGGAGTTATCAAATCTTTGCTAAGTATGGATAGCAATGCCGATGTCTATGATCGAACAGATTCACAATTCTTTTCTTCGGGTGAAAGCATGTGGCAACATATGTTGGAAGACCTCAAGAAAGCTGAGAAATTTATCTTTCTAGAGTACTATATTGTCGAAGAAGGTCTGATGTGGAATAGCATACTAGATATACTAGAGCAAAAGGCAGCTCAGGGTGTAGAGGTCAAGATGCTCTATGATGATATCGGTTGTATGGCGACTTTACCTGGAGACTATACTGTTCAGCTTCGTAGTCGAGGAATTGAAGCACATAAGTTTAACAAGGTGATTCCTCGTTTGACGGTGGCTTACAACAATCGGGACCATCGTAAAATCCTTGTCATAGATGGTCAGGTAGCTTATACAGGAGGGATTAACTTAGCTGATGAGTACATCAACCATGTAGAACGTTTTGGCTACTGGAAGGACAGTGGGATTCGCTTAGATGGCCCTGGTGTCAAGGCTCTCACCCGTCTCTTTTTGATGACTTGGTACATTAATCGTGGGGAAATCAGCGATTTTGACCAGTATCACTTGGAAAATCAGCCTTGTTCTGGCCAAGGGCTCTGCATTCCTTACGGTAGTGGACCCAAGCCCATCTTCCGTACTCAGGTAGGGAAAAAAGTTTATCAAAGTTTGATTAATCAGGCTACTGATTCAGTCTATATCACAACCCCCTATTTGATTATTGACTATGATTTAACTGAGAGTATTAAAAATGCAGCCATGAGAGGTGTTGATGTCCGCATCGTGACTCCTTTCATTCCGGATAAAAAATTAATCCAGCTCATAACAAGAGGAGCCTATCCGGATCTTTTGTCAGCAGGAGTCAGGATTTTTGAGTATAGTCCAGGCTTTATCCACAGTAAACAAATCCTAGTGGACAAGGACTTTGCTGCAGTTGGAACCATTAATCTAGATTATAGAAGTTTGCTTCATCACTATGAAGATGCAGTTTTGCTATATAAAACGGCATCAATCACAGAGATTCAAAAAGATTTTGAGGAGATTTTTTCAGTATCGCAAGAAATTTTCCCTCATACGATAAAAAATAGCTGGTATCAAAAATTGATTAAGGAAATTGCCCAGTTATTCGCCCCTATCTTATAAGAAATCTAGGACTTAGGACACAAACCAGTCCTATTTTTCTTGCCTTTTACGAATAAGAAGATGTAGGAGGAACGATGCTGACTCAGAAGGAATTGAACTATATCACGACGTTTGAACAGACGCATTTACACCGATTTCGGGAAATTGAAACCTTTGTGAAACTATGCAAAAAATCACTCAAACACCCATCGCAAGCTGACAATTTTAGGTCTTTTTGATATACTAAGACAGATAAATTGAATAGGAGAAACGACATGGCTGTATATGGCAGAATCGAAGAAGTATCCGAAACGATACAGAGTAATGAAATTGAAAATAGACTGGATAGGAACCTTGAATCTCATGTAGAAAAAGAAGAACAGGTAGCTTTTCCATTTTTCAGACTCATCATTGGAAGTACGATTGCAACGGTTTTTTCTGTGGTGCTACCTTTACTTTTAGATATGGTAAGTCCCTCTCAGGCGCAGGATTTGTATATAGGGTGGGCTTTACATCAGGGAGGACAGCTCTACAGTAGCTATTATGCTAGTCACGGTCTTCTTTATTACTTGCCACTTTATATTACCCAAGGAGGCATTCTTTTTGCCTTGGTAGAATGGCTAGCTCTCTTAGGAGGAGGTTACTTCCTCTTTTCTTCAACTGACTATCTGACGGGACAAAGGGAACAAGCCAAGCAACTCCTAACCATATTTTATATTTTGGTATCCGGTCTCGGTTTTGGAGGAGGCTATGCTACGATCTTAGCTCTGCCATTCCTGTTTGCAGGATTTTCGTTCATAGCAGCTTATCTATCAAATCCTAACCATGACAAGGGATTTCTACGTCTGGGGATCTTTTTGGGTCTATCATTTTTCATAGAGCCTCTTACAAGTCTTCTCTTTACTGTAGTAGTAACGATTGGTTTATTTGTCTTTAATGTTGGGCATGGTCGCTTTGCTCATGGAGTTTATCAGTTTTTTGCAGCAGCACTTGGCTTTTCTCTCATCTTTTATCCAGTAGGCTACTATGTGCTTACTTCAGGTAGTTTTGGAGGAGCTATGGGAAGTCTTTTATATCCGATTGATTCCCTTCAGGTCTTTACGAATCCTCAACTAATGGATAATGTTGTATTCTATGGTTTGTTGACCTTTGGTTTAGGAGCTCTCTTCCTTGTTTTTCTAGGATTGTTCCAATCAAAGGCATCAAGATTGTATGTTATTTCAGTGCCAGCTAGTTTTGCTTTCTTATTTGTATTAGCTTTGTTGCTTTTTTCTCAAGAATCTCTTCACGGTTCGCGTTTGATTCTAATCCTTCCATTTTTACTCCTTCTTTTGATGACCAGTATTCGTGGGAAACATTCAGCTAGGGGAGCTCGCCGTAGTAGAAGAGAAGAAGTTCCTACTTTATGGAAAAAATTCATGAAAGGGAATCTCTACTTACCGATCCTAGTGGTGGTTTATCTGATTGCAATTCCTTTTGTAGCTCGTTTTGTCTTGCATCCAGCTTCTTATAGAGAACAACATCAAGTGGTAGATAGAGTCAAACAAGAGACGAGTGATGGTGACCAAATCTATATTTGGGATTCACATGTTCAGATGTATAAAGAAAGCCAGCGTTTGTCTGGATCCATGTTCCCATCACCTCTTCTTTACACGAGTACAGAAGAGAATAAAACTAGTTTAATCAATGACTTGAAAGAAAACAAACCTAAGGTGATTGTGGTGAATGATAAGGTAGCAGTCTGGTCTGAAGTGGAAACAATTTTGAAAGAAAATTACCAACAAGTAAAGACTGATTACTCAGAGTTTAAAGTCTATAAAATTAAATAACGAAATCAATATCTTGTGTATTTTTAAAAATTTTAGGATTTTTAACACAAGATATTGATTTTTCTTTTTAGAGTGGTATAATACTTTTTAGAAAGAACATTTTAGAAAAGAGCATGCATATGATTGCACTAGAAGAAAAAATTACAATTTTGCCAACTCTCTTCGTTGAAAAACGAGATGGGAGACGTGTTGTATTTGATGTGGACAAGATTGACAAGGCTCTCCACAAGGCGGCTGACAAGGTTATGGATGTGACACCCCTGGTCGAAAAACGCCTCGATGCTCTGACCGAGCGAATTGTCACAGAAATTCATAGTCGCTTTCCACAGGGGGTTAAGATTTACGAAATTCAAAATATCGTAGAACATGAACTCCTTGAAGCCAAAGAATATGCGCTAGCTGAGGAGTATATTACTTATCGGACACAAAGGGATTTTGAGCGTTCAAAAGCGACAGATATCAACTTTAGCATCCATAAACTTCTCAACAAAGACCAGGCCGTTGTCAATGAAAATGCTAATAAAGACAGCGATGTCTTTAATACCCAGCGTGATTTGACAGCAGGGATTGTTGGGAAATCAATCGGACTGCAAATGCTTCCTAAGCATGTAGCCAATGCCCATCAAAAAGGGGATATCCACTATCACGATTTGGACTACAGTCCTTATACACCTATGACCAACTGCTGTTTGATTGATTTCAAGGGGATGTTGGAGAATGGTTTTAAGATTGGAAATGCAGAGGTAGAAAGTCCCAAGTCTATCCAGACTGCGACAGCTCAGATTTCTCAAATTATCGCCAACGTTGCTTCTAGCCAGTACGGTGGCTGTTCAGCTGACCGTATCGATGAAGTTTTGGCGCCTTATGCAGAGAAGAATTACCAAAAACACCTCAAGGATGCGGAAGAATGGGTCTTACCTGACAAACGGGAAGATTACGCTTGGAAGAAAACCCAAAAAGATATCTATGATGCCATGCAATCTCTCGAGTATGAAATCAACACTCTCTTCACTTCAAATGGACAAACACCTTTCACTTCGCTAGGTTTTGGTCTAGGAACCAATCGTTTTGAGCGGGAAATTCAAAAAGCTATCTTAAACATTCGCATTAAGGGCCTTGGTTCAGAACACCGTACAGCCATCTTCCCTAAGCTCATTTTTACGCTAAAAAGAGGTCTTAACTTGGAAGAAGGGACTCCCAACTACGACATTAAGCAGTTGGCTCTTGAGTGTGCAACCAAGCGGATGTACCCAGACGTCTTGTCTTACGATAAGATTGTTGACTTGACAGGTTCCTTCAAGGTGCCTATGGGTTGCCGTTCGTTTCTTCAAGGTTGGAAGGATGAAAATGGTGTAGAAGTCAATTCAGGCCGTATGAATCTGGGTGTTGTGACAGTTAACCTACCTCGTATTGCTCTCGAGTCTGAAGGAGATATGAACAAGTTCTGGGAAATCTTCAACGAGCGTATGAATATCGCTGAAGATGCCCTGGTTTATCGTGTTGAACGGACCAAGGAAGCGACACCAGCTAATGCTCCTATCCTTTATCAATACGGTGCTTTTGGTCATCGTCTAGGTAAAGAAGAAAGTGTTGACCAGCTCTTTAAGAATCGTCGTGCGACAGTTTCGCTGGGCTATATCGGTTTGTATGAAGTAGCGACTGTTTTCTTTGGAAACAGCTGGGAAAGTAATCCAGATGCTAAGGAATTCACGCTAGATATCATTCGCGATATGAAACGCCGTGTAGAAGAGTGGTCTGACCAATATGGCTACCATTTCTCTATCTACTCAACACCATCTGAAAGTTTGACAGACCGTTTCTGCCGACTAGATACAGACAAGTTTGGTTCTATTCCTGATATTACAGACAAGGAATACTACACCAACTCTTTCCACTACGATGTTCGTAAAAATCCAACACCGTTTGAAAAATTGGACTTTGAGAAAGTCTATCCAGAAGCGGGTGCGTCAGGTGGTTTCATTCATTATTGTGAGTACCCAGTCCTTCAGCAAAATCCAAAGGCCCTGGAAGCTGTCTGGGACTATGCCTATGACCGTGTCGGCTATCTAGGAACCAATACTCCGATTGACCGTTGCTACAAGTGTGATTTTGAAGGGGATTTTGAACCAACTGAGAGAGGGTTTGCTTGTCCAAACTGTGGCAATAGTGACCCTAAAACAGTAGACGTTGTTAAACGGACTTGTGGTTATCTTGGCAATCCTCAAGCCAGACCTATGGTCAACGGCCGTCACAAGGAAATCGCTGCGCGTGTCAAACACATGAATGGCTCAACGATTAAAATAGCTGGCCATCAAGTAACCAATTAGAAAGAAATGAAATGGGAAAATATCAATTAGATGATAAAGGGCGCGCACAAGTGACCCGTTATCACGAGAAACACTCTAAAGGTGGAGCTGGTAAGAAAGAACGCTTGCTCAACCTCAGAGAACAATTTTTAAACAAGAATAAGAAAAAATAAAAGTGAGAGTCAACTCTCGCTTTTCTCTTAGTGGGAGGTAAGGATGGAATTACGCAGACCAAGTTTAGCAGATAAAGAAACAGTTTTAGAGATGATGGAAGAGTTTGAAAAATATCAGTCGCCTCACGACGGTGGTTTCTGGGATACAGAAAATTTTTCTTATGAGGAATGGTTGGAAAGTAATCAGAATCAGGAAATGGGGATTAATTTGACTGAAGGATGGGTTCCCGCAATTCAGTTAGTAGCTTTTTCTGTGAAAGGTAAAGCAATTGGATTTCTTAATCTCCGGTTGCGCCTCAGTAACTTTTTACTAGAAGAAGGTGGCCACATTGGCTACTCCATTCGTCCATCAGAAAGAGGCAAGGGTTATGCTAAGGAAACTCTCCGTCAGGGCTTGCAAGTTGCTAAGGAAAAGAATATCAAGAAAGCTCTGGTGACCTGTAGCGTGAATAATCCTGCTAGCAGAGCAGTCATTTTAGCAAATGGTGGGCTCCTTGAGGATGTTCGTGATGGTGTAGAGCGTTATTGGATAGAGGTAGCGAATGAATAATCCAAAACCACAAGAATGGAAAAGCGAGGAACTCAGTCAAGGGCGTATCATTGACTACAAGGCTTTTAACTTTGTGGATGGAGAAGGTGTGCGGAATTCCCTCTATGTATCAGGCTGCATGTTTCACTGTGAGGGGTGCTATAATGTAGCTACCTGGTCCTTCAATGCTGGCATTCCCTATACAGCAGAATTAGAAGAACAGATCATGGCAGACCTTGCCCAGCCCTATGTTCAAGGATTGACCTTGCTGGGAGGGGAACCTTTTCTCAATACTGGCATTCTTTTGCCACTCGTGAAGCGTATTCGGAAAGAATTGCCAGATAAGGATATCTGGTCCTGGACGGGCTATACATGGGAAGAAATGATGTTGGAAACTCCAGATAAACTGGAACTCTTATCATTGATTGACATTCTTGTCGACGGACGATACGATCGAACTAAGAGAAATCTCATGCTCCAGTTTCGAGGTTCGTCCAACCAACGAATTATCGATGTGCAAAAATCTTTCAAAAGTGGGCAAGTAGTGATTTGGGATAAACTCAATGACGGGAAAGAAAGCTATGAACAGGTGAAGAGAGAGTAACTTTCTTCTATAAAATACTTAAATAAATGACCTGTCAAAAAGGAAAACATTTTCATGTTAAAAATTTTAAAAAACAGCAACAAATCCCTTGCAATCGCAGGGGCTTTGTGTTATTCTATTATGGTGCTGTAAATTACAGCCTTAGCTTTGATGCAAGAGGTTGCGACACGCTCGGTTGCATTGCCACGCAACACCGCGTCGGTTTTCTTGTGGAGCTAGCCTATTATCTTAAATAGACGAAAAGGAGAAAAAGATGGCAAACAAAAAAATCCGTATCCGTTTGAAAGCTTACGAACACCGTACGCTTGACACAGCGGCTGCAAAAATCGTAGAATCAGCTACTCGTACAGGTGCACAAGTTGCGGGTCCAATCCCACTTCCAACTGAACGTAGCCTCTACACAATCATTCGTGCGACTCACAAATACAAAGACTCTCGCGAACAATTTGAAATGCGTACACACAAACGTTTGATCGATATCGTTAACCCAACTCAAAAAACAGTTGATGCTTTGATGAAATTGGATCTTCCAAGTGGTGTAAACGTAGAAATCAAACTTTAATCTAAAGCTTGATATCTTGAGCATAAAAAACGCTCGTTAAAAACTTTTTGAATAAAAATATAGAAAAGGAACTATTTTCTCATGACAAAAGGAATCTTAGGGAAAAAAGTGGGAATGACTCAAATCTTCACTGAAGCTGGCGAATTGATCCCTGTAACAGTTATTGAAGCAACTCCAAACGTTGTTCTTCAAGTTAAAACTGTTGAAACAGACGGATACAACGCTATCCAAGTTGGTTTCGATGACAAACGCGAAGTATTGAGCAACAAACCTGCTAAAGGACATGTAGCGAAAGCTAACACGGCTCCTAAGCGCTTCATTCGTGAATTCAAAAACGTTGAAGGCTTGGAAGTTGGTGCTGAAATCACAGTTGAAACATTCGCAGCTGGAGACGTTGTTGACGTAACTGGTACTTCTAAAGGTAAAGGTTTCCAAGGTGTTATCAAACGCCACGGACAATCACGTGGACCAATGGCTCACGGTTCTCGTTACCACCGTCGTCCAGGTTCTATGGGACCTGTTGCACCTAACCGCGTATTCAAAGGTAAAAACCTTGCAGGACGTATGGGTGGCGACCGCGTAACAATTCAAAACCTTGAAGTTGTACAAGTTGTTCCAGAAAAGAACGTTATCCTTATCAAAGGTAACGTACCAGGTGCTAAGAAATCTCTTATCACTATCAAGTCAGCAGTTAAAGCTGGTAAATAATAAGGAAAGGGGAATACAGTCAAAATGGCAAATGTAACATTATTCGACCAAACTGGTAAACAAGCGGGCGAAGTTGTTCTTAATGATGCAATCTTTGGTATCGAACCAAATGAATCTGTTGTGTTTGATGTGATCATCAGCCAACGTGCTAGCCTTCGTCAAGGAACTCACGCAGTTAAAAACCGCTCAGCTGTTTCAGGTGGCGGACGCAAACCATGGCGTCAAAAAGGAACTGGACGTGCTCGTCAAGGTTCTATCCGCTCTCCACAATGGCGTGGTGGTGGAATTGTCTTCGGACCAACTCCACGTAGCTATGCGTACAAACTTCCTCAAAAAGTTCGTCGCCTTGCGCTTAAATCTGTTTACTCAGAAAAAGTTGCTGAAAATAAATTTGTAGCCGTTGATTCTCTTGAATTTACAGCTCCAAAAACTGCTGAATTTGCAAAAGTTCTTGCAGCTTTGAGCATCGATTCTAAAGTCCTTGTTATTCTTGAAGAAGGAAACGAATTCGCAGCTCTCTCAGCTCGTAACCTTCCAAACGTGAAAGTTGCGACTGCTACAACTGCAAGTGTTCTTGACATCGCAAATAGTGACAAACTTCTTGTTACTCAAGCAGCTATCTCTAAAATCGAGGAGGTTCTTGCATAATGAATTTGTATGATGTTATCAAAAAACCTGTAATCACTGAAAGCTCAATGGCTCAACTTGAAGCAGGAAAATATGTATTTGAAGTTGACACTCGTGCACACAAACTTTTGATCAAGCAAGCTGTTGAAGCTGCTTTCGAAGGTGTTAAAGTTGCTAATGTTAACACAATCAACGTAAAACCAAAAGCTAAACGTGTTGGACGTTACACTGGTTTTACTAACAAAACTAAAAAAGCTATCATCACACTTACAGCTGATTCAAAAGCAATCGAGTTGTTTGCTGCTGAAGCTGAATAATCTAAGGAGGAAATATCGTGGGAATTCGTGTTTATAAACCAACAACAAACGGTCGCCGTAATATGACTTCTTTGGATTTCGCTGAAATCACAACAAGCACTCCTGAAAAATCATTGCTTGTTGCATTGAAGAGCAAGGCTGGTCGTAACAACAACGGTCGTATCACAGTTCGTCACCAAGGTGGTGGACACAAACGTTTCTACCGTTTGGTTGACTTCAAACGTAACAAAGACAACGTTGAAGCAGTTGTTAAAACAATCGAGTACGATCCAAACCGTTCTGCAAACATCGCTCTTGTACACTACACTGACGGTGTGAAAGCATACATCATCGCTCCAAAAGGTCTTGAAGTAGGTCAACGTATCGTTTCAGGTCCAGAAGCAGATATCAAAGTCGGAAATGCTCTTCCACTTGCTAACATCCCAGTTGGTACTTTGATCCACAACATCGAGTTGAAACCAGGTCGTGGTGGTGAATTGGTACGTGCTGCTGGTGCATCTGCTCAAGTATTGGGTTCTGAAGGTAAATACGTTCTTGTTCGTCTTCAATCAGGTGAAGTTCGTATGATTCTTGGAACTTGCCGTGCTACAGTTGGTGTTGTCGGAAACGAACAACATGGACTTGTAAACCTTGGTAAAGCAGGACGTAGCCGTTGGAAAGGTATCCGTCCAACAGTTCGTGGTTCTGTAATGAACCCTAACGATCACCCACACGGTGGTGGTGAAGGTAAAGCACCAGTTGGTCGTAAAGCACCATCTACTCCATGGGGCAAACCTGCTCTTGGTCTTAAAACTCGTAACAAGAAAGCGAAATCTGACAAACTTATCGTTCGTCGTCGCAACGAGAAATAATATTAAACTAGTCGCTTAAGCAACTAGTAAATCCGCCAGCTCGGTAGCGCTCCTTGTGAGCGCAAGCCGCTGTGGTACAACATTTAAAGGAGAAAATATAAAAATGGGACGCAGTCTTAAAAAAGGACCTTTCGTCGATGAGCATTTGATGAAAAAAGTTGAAGCTCAAGCTAACGACGAAAAGAAAAAAGTTATTAAAACTTGGTCACGTCGTTCAACGATCTTCCCAAGTTTCATTGGTTACACTATTGCAGTTTATGACGGACGTAAACACGTACCTGTTTACATCCAAGAAGACATGGTAGGTCACAAACTTGGTGAATTTGCACCAACTCGTACTTACAAAGGTCACGCTGCAGACGACAAGAAAACACGTAGAAAATAAGGAGAACATAAATGGCAGAAATTACTTCAGCTAAAGCAATGGCTCGTACAGTACGTGTTTCACCTCGTAAATCACGTCTTGTTCTTGATAACATCCGTGGTAAAAGCGTAGCCGATGCAATCGCAATCTTGACATTCACTCCAAACAAAGCTGCTGAAATCATCTTGAAAGTTTTGAACTCAGCTGTAGCTAACGCTGAAAACAACTTTGGTTTGGATAAAGCTAACTTGGTAGTATCTGAAGCATTCGCAAACGAAGGACCAACTATGAAACGTTTCCGTCCACGTGCGAAAGGTTCAGCTTCACCAATCAACAAACGTACAGCTCACATCACTGTAGCTGTTGCAGAAAAATAAGGAGGTAAAATCGTGGGTCAAAAAGTACATCCAATTGGTATGCGTGTCGGCATCATCCGTGATTGGGATGCCAAATGGTATGCTGAAAAAGAATACGCGGATTACCTTCATGAAGATCTTGCAATCCGTAAATTCGTTCAAAAAGAACTTGCTGACGCAGCAGTTTCAACTATCGAAATCGAACGCGCAGTAAACAAAGTTAACGTTTCACTTCACACTGCTAAACCAGGTATGGTAATCGGTAAAGGTGGTGCTAACGTTGATGCACTCCGTGCAAAACTTAACAAATTGACTGGAAAACAAGTACACATCAACATCATCGAAATCAAACAACCTGATTTGGATGCTCACCTTGTAGGTGAAGGTATTGCTCGTCAATTGGAGCAACGTGTTGCTTTCCGTCGTGCACAAAAACAAGCAATCCAACGTGCAATGCGTGCTGGAGCTAAAGGAATCAAAACTCAAGTATCAGGTCGTTTGAACGGTGCAGATATCGCCCGTGCTGAAGGATACTCTGAAGGAACTGTTCCACTTCACACACTTCGTGCAGATATCGATTACGCTTGGGAAGAAGCAGATACTACATACGGTAAACTTGGTGTTAAAGTTTGGATCTACCGTGGTGAAGTTCTTCCAGCTCGCAAAAACACTAAAGGAGGTAAATAACCAATGTTAGTACCTAAACGTGTTAAACACCGTCGTGAATTCCGTGGAAAAATGCGCGGTGAAGCAAAAGGTGGAAAAGAAGTAGCATTCGGTGAATACGGTCTTCAAGCTACAACTAGCCACTGGATCACTAACCGCCAAATCGAAGCTGCTCGTATCGCCATGACTCGTTACATGAAACGTGGTGGTAAAGTTTGGATTAAAATCTTCCCACACAAATCATACACTGCTAAAGCTATCGGTGTGCGTATGGGATCTGGTAAAGGGGCACCTGAAGGTTGGGTAGCACCAGTTAAACGTGGTAAAGTGATGTTCGAAATCGCTGGTGTATCTGAAGAGATCGCTCGCGAAGCACTTCGTCTTGCTAGCCACAAATTGCCAGTTAAATGTAAATTCGTAAAACGTGAAGCAGAATAAGGAGAAGGCATGAAACTTAATGAAGTAAAAGAATTTGTTAAAGAACTTCGTGGTCTTTCTCAAGAAGAACTCGCGAAGCGCGAAAACGAATTGAAAAAAGAATTGTTTGAACTTCGTTTCCAAGCTGCTACTGGTCAATTGGAACAAACAGCTCGCTTGAAAGAAGTTAAAAAACAAATCGCTCGTATCAAAACAGTTCAATCTGAAGCGAAATAATAGACTAGGGAAGGAGAAATTTCAATGGAACGCAATAATCGTAAAGTTCTTGTTGGACGTGTTGTATCTGACAAAATGGACAAGACAATCACAGTTGTAGTTGAAACAAAACGTAACCACCCAGTCTATGGTAAACGTATTAACTACTCTAAGAAATACAAAGCTCATGATGAAAACAATGTTGCCAAAGAAGGCGATATCGTACGTATCATGGAAACTCGCCCGCTTTCAGCTACAAAACGTTTCCGTCTTGTAGAAGTTGTTGAAGAAGCGGTCATCATCTAATCAAACCTGAAAGGAGAAAACTGAAATGATTCAAACAGAAACTCGTTTGAAAGTCGCAGACAACAGCGGTGCTCGCGAAATCTTGACTATCAAAGTTCTTGGTGGTTCAGGACGTAAATTTGCAAACATCGGTGATGTTATCGTGGCATCTGTAAAACAAGCTACTCCTGGTGGTGCGGTTAAAAAAGGTGACGTTGTTAAAGCAGTTATCGTTCGTACTAAATCAGGTGCTCGTCGTGCTGATGGTTCATACATCAAATTTGACGAAAATGCAGCAGTTATCATCCGTGAAGACAAAACTCCTCGCGGAACACGTATCTTTGGCCCAGTTGCACGTGAATTGCGTGAAGGTGGCTTCATGAAGATCGTGTCACTTGCTCCAGAAGTACTTTAATTTTTAGAAACAAACTAGTCCCCTGGATTTACCTCCAGGGTGCCCTTATGGGCGTAAGAAAAATCAAGGAGAAACCTAATGTTTGTAAAAAAAGGCGACAAAGTTCGCGTAATCGCTGGTAAAGATAAGGGAACAGAAGCTGTTGTCCTTACTGCCCTTCCAAAAGTAAACAAAGTTATCGTTGAAGGTGTTAACATCGTTAAGAAACACCAACGTCCAACTAACGAGCTTCCTCAAGGTGGTATCATCGAGAAAGAAGCAGCTATCCACGTATCAAACGTTCAAGTTTTGGACAAAAATGGTGTAGCTGGTCGTGTTGGTTACAAATTTGTAGACGGTAAAAAAGTTCGCTACAACAAAAAATCAGGCGAAGTGCTTGATTAATCACGAAGGAAAGGAGAAGTATAATGGCAAATCGTTTAAAAGAAAAATATCTTAATGAAGTAGTTCCTGCTTTGACAGAACAATTTAACTACTCATCAGTGATGGCTGTGCCTAAAGTAGATAAGATCGTTTTGAACATGGGTGTTGGTGAAGCTGTATCAAACGCTAAAAGCCTTGAAAAAGCTGCTGAAGAATTGGCACTTATCTCAGGTCAAAAACCACTTATCACTAAAGCTAAAAAATCAATCGCCGGCTTCCGTCTTCGTGAAGGTGTTGCGATCGGTGCAAAAGTTACCCTTCGTGGTGAACGTATGTACGAATTCTTGGATAAATTGGTTTCAGTTTCACTTCCACGTGTACGTGACTTCCACGGTGTTCCAACAAAATCATTTGACGGACGCGGAAACTACACACTTGGTGTGAAAGAACAATTGATCTTCCCAGAAATCAACTTCGATGACGTTGACAAAACTCGTGGTCTTGACATCGTTATCGTAACAACTGCTAACACTGACGAAGAGTCACGTGCATTGCTTACAGGCCTTGGAATGCCTTTTGCAAAATAATATAGGAGGTAAATCTAATGGCTAAAAAATCAATGATTGCTAAGAACAAACGTCCAGCGAAGTTCTCTACTCAAGCTTATACTCGTTGTGAAAAATGTGGTCGTCCACATTCAGTTTACCGCAAATTTAAACTTTGCCGTGTTTGCTTCCGTGAATTAGCTTACAAAGGACAAATCCCAGGCGTTACCAAAGCATCTTGGTAATTTAAGATATCAAGAGCGTCAAAACTCTAAGTGAAAATAGGAAACTTGACGAAGAAACTGAAGTTTCTAGGAAAGTTTATCTTTTTCACACAGAGTTTAGCCCGGGTTCAGTTGGGCTTGCCAATTTGAACACGAGCTACAGCTTTGGCAAAAAAGACCAATTTTCTTTGGAGCATCGCTCCTGCATCAAATTGCCTATTTTTGCTCTTGCTGTTACGCTCTTTGTATCATGTATTAACTAGCAAGTGCAACTTGCAAACTACTAGTAAGAGGAGAAAAACAAAATGGTTATGACTGACCCAATCGCAGACTTCCTAACTCGTATTCGTAATGCTAACCAAGCTAAACACGAAGTACTTGAAGTACCTGCATCAAACATCAAAAAAGGGATTGCTGCAATCCTTAAACGCGAAGGTTTTGTAAAAAACGTTGAAATCATCGAAGATGACAAACAAGGCATCATCCGTGTATTCCTTAAATACGGACCAAATGGTGAAAAAGTTATCACTAACTTGAAACGTGTTTCTAAACCAGGACTTCGTGTCTACAAAAAACGTGAAGACCTTCCAAAAGTTCTTAACGGACTTGGAATTGCTATCCTTTCAACTTCTGAAGGTTTGCTTACTGATAAAGAAGCACGCCAAAAGAATGTTGGTGGAGAAGTTATCGCTTACGTTTGGTAATATTTAGCTCCCAATTTCTTTGTGACTCTTCGTTATCGTCTCTTGCCTAACCCAAAGTTATGCCTGCGAGACGATGCCTAGATTCACTTTGAAATTGAAACCTAAATGTTCCTTTAGATCGAGGAATCGATTTAACCCCGTGAAAACTGGCCATTCTGGCCTGACAATTTAACAGGAGAAAATAAACATGTCACGTATTGGTAATAAAGTTATCGTGTTGCCTGCTGGTGTAGAAATCACTAACAATGACAACGTTGTAACTGTAAAAGGACCTAAAGGAGAACTTACTCGTGAGTTCTCAAAAGATATTGAAATCCGTGTGGAAGGTACTGAAGTAACTCTTCACCGTCCAAATGATTCAAAAGAAATGAAAACTATCCACGGAACTACTCGTGCCCTTTTGAACAACATGGTTGTTGGTGTATCAGAAGGATTCAAGAAAGAACTTGAAATGCGCGGGGTTGGTTACCGTGCACAACTTCAAGGATCTAAACTTGTTTTGGCTGTTGGTAAATCTCATCCAGACGAAGTTGAAGCTCCAGAAGGAATTACTTTTGAACTTCCAAACCCAACAACAATCGTTGTTAGCGGAATTTCAAAAGAAGTAGTTGGTCAAACAGCTGCTTACGTACGTAGCCTTCGTTCACCAGAACCATATAAAGGTAAAGGTATCCGTTACGTTGGTGAATTCGTTCGCCGTAAAGAAGGTAAAACAGGTAAATAATGTTGAGTGGTTGAGTCTCAACCACCAACCTATTTTCCAACTTTGTGCATAGCACACGATTTAAAACTAAAGAGGTGAAAACTGTGATTTCAAAACCAGATAAAAACAAACTCCGCCAAAAACGCCACCGTCGCGTTCGCGGAAAACTCTCTGGAACTGCTGATCGCCCACGTTTGAACGTATTCCGTTCTAATACAGGCATCTACGCTCAAGTGATTGATGACGTAGCGGGTGTAACGCTCGCAAGTGCTTCAACTCTTGACAAAGAAGTTTCAAAAGGAACTAAAACTGAACAAGCCGTTGCTGTCGGTAAACTCGTTGCAGAACGTGCAAACGCTAAAGGTATTTCAGAAGTGGTGTTCGACCGCGGTGGATATCTATATCACGGACGTGTGAAAGCTTTGGCTGATGCAGCTCGTGAAAACGGATTGAAATTCTAATAGGAGGACACTAGAAAATGGCATTTAAAGACAATGCAGTTGAATTAGAAGAACGCGTAGTTGCTGTCAACCGTGTTACAAAAGTTGTTAAAGGTGGACGTCGTCTTCGTTTCGCAGCTCTTGTTGTTGTTGGTGACCACAACGGTCGCGTAGGATTTGGTACTGGTAAAGCTCAAGAAGTTCCAGAAGCAATCCGTAAAGCAGTAGATGATGCTAAGAAAAACTTGATCGAAGTTCCTATGGTTGGAACAACAATCCCACACGAAGTTCTTTCAGAATTCGGTGGAGCTAAAGTATTGTTGAAACCTGCTGTAGAAGGTTCTGGAGTTGCCGCTGGTGGTGCAGTTCGTGCCGTTGTGGAATTGGCAGGTGTGGCAGATATTACATCTAAATCACTTGGTTCTAACACTCCAATCAACATTGTTCGTGCAACTGTTGAAGGTTTGAAACAATTGAAACGCGCTGAAGAAGTTGCTGCCCTTCGTGGTATTTCAGTTTCTGATTTGGCATAAGAAAGGGGATAAAATGGCTCAAATTAAAATTACTTTGACTAAGTCTCCAATCGGACGCATTCCATCACAACGTAAAACTGTTGTAGCACTTGGACTTGGCAAATTGAACAGCTCTGTTATTAAAGAAGATAACGCTGCTATCCGTGGTATGATCACTGCAGTATCTCACTTGGTAACAGTTGAAGAAGTAAACTAATGAACTTTTAGGGGATGTGCACTATACCATCCCCTAAAACTAGATATAGTCATCTATGATGACGTCGTATAGGCGAGTTGATGGGGGAGACAACCTTTTCTCCCTTATCGGCGCTAGCATTTTACAAAAGAGGAGAAAATAAAAATGAAACTTCATGAATTGAAACCTGCAGAAGGTTCTCGTAAAGTACGTAACCGCGTTGGTCGTGGTACTTCATCAGGTAACGGTAAAACATCTGGTCGTGGTCAAAAAGGTCAAAAAGCTCGTAGCGGTGGCGGAGTTCGCCTTGGTTTTGAAGGTGGACAAACTCCATTGTTCCGTCGTCTTCCAAAACGTGGATTCACTAACATCAACGCTAAAGAATACGCAATTGTGAACCTTGACCAATTGAACGTCTTTGAAGATGGTGCTGAAGTTACTCCAGTTGTTCTTATCGAAGCAGGAATTGTTAAAGCTGAAAAATCAGGTATTAAAATTCTTGGTAACGGTGAGTTGACTAAGAAATTGACTGTGAAAGCAGCTAAATTCTCTAAATCAGCTGAAGAAGCTATCACTGCTAAAGGTGGTTCAGTAGAAGTCATCTAAGAGAGGTGACCTATGTTTTTTAAATTATTAAGAGAAGCTCTTAAAGTCAAGCAGGTTCGATCAAAAATTTTATTCACAATTTTTATCGTTTTGGTCTTTCGTATCGGAACTAGCATTACAGTTCCTGGTGTGAATGCCAATAGCTTGAATGCTTTAAGTGGATTATCCTTCTTAAACATGTTGAGCTTGGTGTCAGGGAATGCCATGAAAAACTTCTCAGTTTTTGCTCTTGGTGTTAGCCCCTACATTACGGCCTCTATCGTTGTCCAACTCTTGCAAATGGATATTTTACCCAAATTTGTAGAGTGGGGTAAACAAGGGGAAGTAGGTCGAAGAAAATTAAATCAAGCTACTCGTTATATTGCTCTTGTTCTAGCCTTTGTGCAATCGATCGGGATTACAGCTGGTTTTAATACTTTGGCTGGAGCTCAATTGTTGAAAACAGCTCTTACTCCACAAGTCTTTATCATGATTGGTATCATCTTAACAGCTGGTAGTATGATTGTGACTTGGTTGGGAGAGCAAATTACAGATAAGGGATACGGAAATGGTGTTTCTATGATTATCTTTGCCGGGATTGTTGCCTCAATTCCAGAGATGATTCAGGGCATCTATGTGGACTACTTTGTGAACGTCCCAAGTAGCCGTATCAACTCATCCATCATTTTCGTAATCATTTTGATTATTACTGTATTGTTGATCATTTATTTTACAACTTATGTTCAACAAGCAGAATACAAAATTCCAATCCAATATACTAAGGTTGCACAAGGTGCTCCATCTAGCTCTTACCTTCCTTTGAAGGTAAACCCTGCTGGAGTTATCCCTGTTATCTTTGCAAGTTCGATTACTGCAGCGCCTGCGGCTATTCTTCAGTTTTTGAGTGCTACAGGTCATGATTGGGCTTGGGTAAGAACAGCACAAGAAATGCTGGCAACAACTTCACCAACTGGTATTGCTATGTATGCTTTATTGATTATTCTCTTTACATTCTTCTATACGTTTGTACAGATTAATCCTGAAAAAGCGGCAGAGAATCTACAAAAGAGCGGTGCCTATATCCACGGAGTTCGTCCTGGTAAAGGTACAGAAGAATATATGTCTAAACTTCTTCGTCGTCTTGCAACTGTTGGTTCTCTCTTCCTTGGTGTGATTTCTATTTTACCGATCGTAGCAAAAGATGTTTTCGGACTTTCAGAAGCAGTTGCTTTTGGAGGAACCAGTCTTTTGATCATTATCTCTACAGGTATTGAAGGAATCAAACAATTGGAGGGCTACCTATTGAAACGTAAGTATGTTGGTTTCATGGACAGAACAGAATAAAAGTAATTACTGAATCAGTAATTACTGAGGGAGTGGAGGTTTAACTCTAACATTTGTGAGAGTTTGGTCTCCCCTCTTCTATTTTGTTTTTAAATAGGGGTGAAAAGACTTTTTGCTTCTATTTAAAAATAAAATAAGGAGATCAAATCATGAATCTTTTGATTATGGGCTTACCTGGTGCAGGTAAGGGAACTCAAGCAGCAAAAATCGTAGAACAATTCCATGTTGCACATATCTCAACAGGTGATATGTTCCGCGCTGCAATGGCAAATCAAACTGAAATGGGTGTTCTTGCTAAGTCATACATTGACAAGGGTGAATTGGTTCCTGACGAAGTTACAAATGGAATCGTAAAAGAACGTCTTTCACAAGATGATATTAAAGAAACAGGATTCTTGTTGGATGGTTACCCACGTACAATCGAACAAGCTCATGCCTTGGACAAAACATTGGCTGAACTTGGCATCGAACTAGAAGGTGTTATCAACATAGAAGTGAATCCAGATAGCCTCTTGGAACGTTTGAGTGGTCGTATCATCCACCGCGTAACTGGAGAAACTTTCCACAAGGTCTTTAACCCACCAGTTGACTATAAAGAAGAAGATTACTACCAACGTGAAGATGATAAGCCTGAGACAGTCAAACGTCGTTTGGATGTGAATATTGCTCAAGGGGAACCAATCATTGCTCACTACCGTGCCAAAGGTTTGGTTCATGACATCGAAGGTAATCAAGATATCAATGATGTCTTCTCAGATATCGAAAAAGTATTGACAAATTTGAAATAAAGCGTTTTTCACACTTGCAAAAATCCGCTACAAATGTTATACTGAGATAGTCTGACTTATAATTGTTGTCTCTGTGTCTAGAGGCATCGAATCGAAATTTATGGAGGTGCTTTTGCGTGGCAAAAGACGATGTGATTGAAGTTGAAGGCAAAGTAGTTGATACAATGCCGAATGCAATGTTTACGGTTGAACTTGAAAATGGACATCAGATTTTAGCAACAGTTTCTGGTAAAATTCGTAAAAACTATATTCGTATTTTAGCGGGAGATCGTGTTACTGTCGAAATGAGTCCATATGACTTGACACGTGGACGTATCACTTACCGCTTTAAATAATCGAAAAACTTGGAGGGATAAGAAATGAAAGTAAGACCATCGGTCAAACCAATTTGCGAATACTGTAAAGTTATTCGTCGTAATGGTCGTGTTATGGTAATTTGCCCAGCAAATCCAAAACACAAACAACGTCAAGGATAAGATAGAAAGGAGAAAACATGGCTCGTATTGCTGGAGTTGACATTCCAAATGACAAACGCGTAGTAATCTCATTGACTTATGTTTATGGTATCGGACTTGCAACATCTAAGAAAATTTTGGCTGCTGCTGGAATCTCAGAAGATGTTCGTGTACGTGATCTTACATCAGATCAAGAAGATGCTATCCGTCGTGAAGTGGATGCAATCAAAGTTGAAGGTGACCTTCGTCGTGAAGTAAACTTGAACATCAAACGTTTGATGGAAATCGGTTCATACCGTGGTATCCGTCACCGTCGTGGACTTCCTGTCCGTGGACAAAACACTAAAAACAACGCTCGCACTCGTAAAGGTAAAGCTGTTGCGATTGCTGGTAAGAAAAAATAATATAGGAGGTAAAAGTCTTGGCTAAACCAACACGTAAACGTCGTGTGAAAAAGAATATCGAATCTGGTATTGCTCATATTCACGCTACATTTAATAACACTATTGTTATGATTACTGATGTGCATGGTAATGCAATTGCTTGGTCATCAGCTGGTGCTCTTGGTTTCAAAGGTTCTCGTAAATCTACACCATTCGCTGCTCAAATGGCTTCTGAAGCTGCTGCTAAATCTGCACAAGAACACGGTCTTAAATCAGTTGAAGTTACTGTAAAAGGTCCAGGTTCTGGTCGTGAGTCAGCTATTCGTGCGCTTGCTGCCGCTGGTCTTGAAGTAACAGCAATTCGTGATGTGACTCCAGTGCCACACAATGGTGCTCGTCCTCCAAAACGTCGCCGTGTATAATCATCGCATTACACTGCTTTTCGTTTAAGAGGGAGTAACTAAATGATCGAGTTTGAAAAACCAAATATAACAAAAATTGATGAAAATAAAGATTATGGCAAGTTTGTAATCGAACCACTTGAACGTGGCTACGGTACAACTCTTGGTAACTCTCTTCGTCGTGTACTTCTAGCTTCTCTACCAGGAGCAGCTGTGACATCTATCAATATTGATGGTGTGTTACATGAGTTTGACACAGTTCCAGGTGTTCGTGAAGACGTGATGCAAATCATTCTGAACATTAAAGGAATTGCAGTGAAATCGTACGTTGAAGACGAAAAAATCATCGAACTGGATGTTGAAGGTCCTGCTGAGGTAACAGCTGGTGACATTTTGACAGATAGCGATATTGAAATTGTAAATCCAGATCATTATCTCTTTACAATCGGTGAAGGTTCTTCCCTAAAAGCGACTATGACTGTTAACAGTGGTCGTGGATATGTACCTGCTGATGAAAATAAAAAAGATAATGCACCAGTTGGAACACTTGCTGTAGATTCTATTTATACACCAGTTACAAAAGTCAACTATCAAGTGGAACCTGCTCGTGTAGGTAGCAATGATGGATTTGACAAATTAACCCTTGAAATCTTGACAAATGGAACAATTATTCCAGAAGATGCTTTAGGGCTTTCAGCACGTATTTTGACAGAACATCTTGATTTGTTTACAAATCTTACTGAGATTGCTAAGTCAACTGAAGTGATGAAAGAAGCTGATACTGAATCTGACGACCGTATTTTGGATCGTACGATTGAGGAACTGGACTTGTCTGTGCGTTCATACAACTGTTTGAAACGTGCCGGTATCAATACTGTGCATGATTTGACAGAAAAATCTGAAGCAGAGATGATGAAAGTACGAAATCTTGGACGCAAGAGTTTGGAAGAAGTGAAACTCAAACTCATTGATTTGGGTCTTGGATTAAAAGATAAATAAAGGAGGAATAAATGGCTTACCGTAAACTAGGACGCACTAGCTCACAACGTAAAGCAATGCTTCGCGATTTGACAACTGACCTTTTGATCAACGAATCAATCGTGACAACTGAAGCTCGTGCTAAAGAAATCCGTAAAACTGTTGAAAAAATGATTACTCTAGGTAAACGTGGTGATTTGCATGCACGTCGTCAAGCAGCTGCTTTCGTACGTAATGAAATCGCATCTGAAAACTATGATGAAGCAACTGATAAGTACACTTCTACTACAGCACTTCAAAAATTGTTCTCAGAAATTGCACCTCGTTATGCTGAACGTAACGGTGGATACACTCGTATCCTTAAAACTGAACCACGTCGTGGTGATGCAGCGCCAATGGCGATCATCGAATTAGTATAAAATCATCAATTTTGTTGAGTGTTATGATGATGGAGTCTTGTGCTCTTAGTCTAGCTCTGGTCTACCGCTAGGATTTCGGTCCTAGCGGGAACACTCATCATAAGTTGGGATAGTAGACGCTTGTTTACGAAATTGTTTTTTTCTTAAGAACAACTTCGTAAGCAGGCGTTTTTGAGTATTTTAGTTAGAATTATGCTATACTATTTGAAAAGAATCCTGTTTAATGTTCAGGTTTCCTATTAAAAGAAGAATTGGAGTTTGCTTATGAAAGCGATTATAACTGTTGTTGGTAAAGATAAATCTGGAATTGTTGCAGGTGTTTCTGGTAAAATAGCAGAATTGGGTTTGAATATTGATGATATCTCTCAAACTGTCTTGGATGAATATTTCACGATGATGGCTGTCGTCTCTAGTGATGAAAAGCAAGATTTTACACGTCTTCGTAATGAATTTGAAGCTTTTGGGCAAATTTTGAATGTGAAAATCAACATTCAGAGTGCAGCGATTTTCGAAGCTATGTATAATATCTAGGAGGTTATCATGGATATTAGACAAGTTACTGAAACCATCTCCATGATTGAGGAGCAAAACTTCGATATCAGAACTATTACCATGGGGATTTCCCTATTGGACTGTATCGATCCGGATATCAATCGTGCTGCGGAGAAAATTTATCAAAAGATTAGGACCAAGGCAGCTAATTTAGTGGCTGTTGGCGATGAAATTGCGGCTGAGTTGGGGATTCCAATCGTTAATAAGCGTGTATCGGTGACTCCTATTTCTCTGATTGGGGCGGCGACAGATGCGACAGACTATGTGGTTCTGGCAAAAGCACTTGATAAGGCTGCGAAAGAGATTGGTGTGGACTTTATTGGTGGTTTTTCAGCCTTGGTACAAAAGGGTTATCAAAAGGGAGATGAGATTCTTATCAATTCTATTCCTCGTGCTTTGGCTGAAACGGATAAGGTCTGCTCGTCAGTCAATATAGGCTCAACCAAGTCTGGTATCAATATGACGGCTGTCGCAGATATGGGACGAGTTATCAAGGAAACGGCAACTCTATCTGATATGGGGGCAGCTAAGTTGGTTGTATTCGCTAATGCTGTTGAGGACAATCCATTTATGGCGGGTGCCTTCCATGGTGTTGGGGAGGCAGATGTTATCATCAATGTCGGAGTTTCTGGTCCTGGTGTGGTGAAACGTGCCTTGGAAAAAGTTCGTGGACAGAGCTTTGATGTAGTAGCAGAAACAGTCAAGAAAACTGCCTTTAAAATCACTCGTATCGGTCAATTGGTTGGTCAAATGGCCAGTGAGAGACTGGGTGTGGAGTTTGGTATTGTGGACTTGAGTTTGGCACCAACACCTGCAGTTGGAGACTCTGTGGCACGTGTCCTTGAGGAAATGGGGCTAGAGACAGTTGGTACGCATGGAACGACGGCTGCCTTGGCTCTCTTGAACGACCAAGTTAAGAAGGGCGGAGTTATGGCTTGCAACCAAGTTGGTGGTTTGTCTGGTGCCTTTATCCCTGTTTCAGAGGATGAAGGAATGATTGCTGCAGTGCAAAATGGCTCTCTTAATTTGGAAAAACTAGAAGCTATGACGGCTATCTGTTCCGTTGGTTTGGATATGATTGCCATCCCAGAAGATACTCCTGCTGAAACCATTGCAGCTATGATTGCGGATGAGGCTGCAATTGGTGTCATTAACATGAAGACAACGGCTGTTCGTATCATTCCAAAAGGAAAAGAAGGAGATATGATTGAGTTTGGTGGCCTATTAGGAACTGCACCTGTTATGAAAGTCAATGGGGCTTCGTCTGTCGATTTCATTTCTCGTGGGGGACAAATCCCAGCACCAATTCATAGTTTTAAAAATTAAGAAAATAGGAGAAATTTTAAGTTCTATTTAAGGTTGGATGTGTATACTATAATCATTAAATAAAGACCTCCTAATATTATTTGAAACAGATAACACTGATTTAGTTTGAATTTGATTTTCATCTAATATCTTTATTTAATAGAACTCCTAAACTTTTTCATAATAATCTCCTGCAAAAGTCACCTGTCTGGGTGGCTTTTGTTTTATCATCCATGATATAATAGAAGCAAACGGAGGACGGAAAATGGTAAAAGTACGATTGTATTTGGTACGTCATGGCAAGACTATGTTTAACACGATTGGTCGCGCGCAAGGTTGGAGCGATACTCCTTTAACGGCTGAAGGTGAGCGAGGGATTCAAGAATTAGGAATCGGTTTGCGAGAATCTGGTCTACAGTTTGATCGCGCTTATTCCAGTGATTCTGGCCGCACCATTCAGACAATGGGAATTATTCTTGAAGAACTTGGTTTGCAGGGGAAAATCCCTTATCGCATGGACAAACGTATCAGAGAATGGTGTTTTGGTAGCTTTGACGGAGCTTATGATGGTGATCTTTTCATGGGCATTATTCCTCGTATCTTTAATGTGGATCATGTTCACCAATTGTCTTATGCTGAACTGGCTGAGGGGTTGGTAGAGGTCGATACAGCTGGTTGGGCTGAAGGATGGGAAAAACTCAGTGGCCGAATCAAGGAAGGTTTTGAAGCGATTGCCAAAGAAATGGAAGAGCAAGGTGGGGGCAATGCCCTAGTCGTGAGCCACGGAATGACCATTGGAACCATTGTGTATCTGATTAATGGCATGCATCCGCATGGTCTCGATAATGGTAGCGTGACGATACTTGAATATGAGGACGGCCAGTTTAGCGTAGAAGTTGTCGGTGACAGTAGTTACCGACAACTAGGACGTGAGAAGATGGAGGAAGTCTCTATTTAATTAGTCTAGACTTGCTTGCAATGAACTAGGAATCTAGTAGGAATATCAAAATAAGAAAAAACAGCCGAAGTAATCCTTTCGGCTGTTTTTGATGGGGAAAACTAAAGTGTAATGCTATTGCTTTTAGAGATTTTCATAAACAAGAGCAAGGAACCTACTGTTAGAACAGTCAGGATAGTTGATAAGGCTGCGGCTACACCGTAATTCCCTCTGAGAACCTCTGTATAAATGGCTACAGTCATTGTTCTTGTTTTGACATTGTAGAGGAGGATAGAAGTAGAGAGTTCTGAAATCATTGTAACCCAAGATAGGATAGCTCCAGAAATAATACCAGATAGCATCATTGGAGTTGTAATCTTGGCAAAGGTATTGAGACGGCTACTTCCTAAGCTTTCAGCAGCTTCTTCAATACTTGGTGCTATTTGTTGCAAGCTAGCAACAGATGAGCGAATAGTATACGGTAATCTTCTGACAGATAGAGACATAATCAAGATGAAAGCAGTTCCTGTAATCATAAGAAATCCACTTCCAAATAGACCGGTATTGAAGGAAGAAATGAAGGCAATCCCTAGAACAGTTCCGGGTACAATATAAGGGACCATACTGAGGCTGTCAATTAAGTTTGTAAACAAATTCCGTTTTCTAACGGCTAGGTAGGAGATAAATGTTGCGAATAGGACAACTAGAACTAAGGCAATCAAAGGGATACGAATAGTATTGAAAATAGCAGATCCCATACGATTGAAAGCTACCTTGTAACTGTTTAGAGAATAACCTTTGACAAATACCATACCTGATGTTTTTAGGAAAGAAGTATAAATCAAGTAGACTTGAGGTAGAACAGAGAACAAGATAATTCCGTAGACTGTTGCATAAATGGCAGCCATTTTTCCTTTTGTAGTTTTTTTAGGCTCAATTGGATGGAGCGAATTCATGCTGAAACTGTAGCGGTTTGAGATGTATTTTTGGATAAGGAAGATTGCCAAGGCAATGATAATCGCCATAATTGCTAAAGCAGATGCAAAAGCAGAATTTCCTCCAACCTCGCTAATGAATTGGGTATAAATCAAGACGGGGAAAGTCCGATATCCTTCACCAATCAACATAGGCGTTCCAAAATCTGAGAATGCTCTCATAAACACAAGCAGGGCAGCAGCTAGTAAGGTTGGAACTAGGAGAGGTAAAACAACCGTTACGATACGCTTAAATCCGAAGGACCCCATGCTTTCAGCAGCTTCAAGTAGAGAATTGTCAATACTTTTCATTGTCCCAGCAACGTATAGAAATACCAGTGGGAATAGTTGCAGTGTAAAGACAAGTACAATTCCTTTGAATCCATAAATATCAATAGCTGGAAGATGAAGAGTATTTGTCATGAATTTTGTGATGACCCCATTTCGTCCCAGCAAGAGAATCCAGGAGTAGGCTCCCACGAAAGGAGCTGACATGGAAGCAATGATAATCAATATTTGTAGAAATTTCTTTCCCTTGAAGTCATACATGGAAAAAAGATAAGCTAATAGGGTTCCTACAACTAAGGAAGTGACAGTAGCGGTAATGGAGACCTTGAAACTGTTGACGAGTGTCTCAGAGTAGTAGGCTTTGCTAAAGAAAGTGACAAAATTAGCTAGTGAAAATTGTCCCTCATGTATAAGTGCTTGCTTGAGCACGGTAACGATAGGATAAACCAGAAAGACAAGATAGGTAAGAAAGATGAAGAAAGAGGAGACTGTCCAAATATTTAGTTTTTTACGTTCCATGGTTGACTCCTTTTATCAGGTTTTGCGAACCATCTGCAGAAAAGACGTTTAATTTTTGGGTATTGATTCGTAGACGAATACGATCGCCTTTTTGTAGATCTTCTTCAAAAGTTGATTCTTCGCTAACTTGAATTTTTGAGGCAAAACCTGTCTCAATGAAATACTCCGTATTTAGTCCAAGATAGACGCTATCGCTAATAGTTCCTTCAATATCTCCCGATTCATCTTTGATAAACTCTTCAGGACGAATGCTTACATGAATAGCTTGTTCCTCAGCCTGATCAAGAGCTGGCATTCGAAGAGCATAGCCATCTGAAAAGACGATATAAGCGCCGTCGCTCCGTTTTTCTAGATTGGCAGTGATGATATTTGTGCGTCCGATAAAGGTAGCCACAAACTCATTAGCTGGTTTATGATAGAGTTCTTTTGGCCGACCGATTTGTTGAATCACCCCATCTTTCATAACAGCAATTTGGTCTGAAATAGCCATGGCTTCTTCTTGGTCGTGGGTTACATAAACAGTTGTAATTCCCACTTCGTGTTGGATTTCTCGAATGGCTTGACGCATATCCAAGCGAAGTTTGGCATCTAGGTTACTAAGTGGCTCGTCCATGAGGAGAACACTTGGATTAACCGCTAAGGCACGTGCCAAGGCGACACGTTGTTGTTGTCCACCACTGAGTTTATCGGGCTTTCGGTCTGCATATTGAGCAATTTGCATGAGTTCAAGATACTTATTGGTCTGTTGGACCAATTCTTCTTTAGGGACTTTCTTTTGCTTGAGACCAAAAGCAACATTATCTCGAACAGTCAAATGTGGGAAAATAGCGTAGTTTTGAAAAACCATCCCTATATTGCGTTTGCTGGGTTCCATATTATTGATTTTTGTATCATCGAAGTAAAATTCTCCACCTTCGATACTGTTGAAACCTGCAATCATACGAAGAAGGGTCGTTTTCCCACACCCTGAAGGCCCAAGAAGGGTAAAGAGACTTCCTTTTGGAATTGTAATGTTCAAATTCTCAATAACAGGGACATCGTGGTAGATTTTTTTTGCGTTAATAATTTTGATCTCACTCATAGTGAACCTCTTTTACTGTTTAGATTGGATATCTGTAAAGACTTCGTTGTATTTCTTAACGATATCTGATTTATTCTTGATGACATAATCATAATCTTCAGTGAGTGTTTTGATTTTGTCAATTGGTTTCATATTTTCGCTTGTTTTAGCATTTTTACGAACAGGACGGTTAGTAGTGGTTGTACCAAGTGTATCTTGTACTTCTTGAGAGATAATAAAATCGATAAATTTCTTGGCATTTTCCATGTTCTTAGCTTTTTTAACGATAGCAGCGCTAGCAGGTAGGAAGACTGTTCCTTCTTTTGGATAGACAACTTTGATGTTAGCTCCGTCATTTAAGAGTTTAACAGCTGGATCTTCATAAGAGAGACCAACAGCCATTTCTCCATCAGCTACTGCTTTATAGACGCCAGATGAACTTGAACCGATTTTACCATCAATAAGTGTGAAGAGATCTTTTACATAAGACCAGGCTTTATCGTCTTTGTACCCACCTTGAGCTTGTAGCATATTTGTTAATTGAGCAAAGGCGCTAGAAGAGTTTGCTGGGTCAGCAGTTGCAATTTTTCCTTTTAGTTCAGGTTTGAGAAGGTCGCTATATCCTTCGATATTCATGCCTTTCGTTAAATCAGGGTTGACGATTAAAACACTACCATCTAGTGTATAAGGAGTAGAGTAGCCAGTTGTGTTTTGATATTCTTTGATAACATTATCATTTTCTTTTGAAGTATAGTTTTCAAAGAGTTCTCCGTGGGTAGCATATTGTGTATAAGAACCACCAAAGATAACATCGGCTACAGGAGCTTCTTTTTCTGACTCTAGTTTTTTGAAAAGTTCTCCAGTACCAGCTTGAATCAGTTCTACTTTAATACCGTATTTTTCTTCAAAGGCGGGAATAGTTGCTCCAATTAAGCCCTCTGAGTTTGGTGAATAAACGACTAGCGAACCGCCGTCTCCTTTATCAGATGAACTGTCATCGGCAGATTCACTAGAAGAACAAGCGGCAAGACCAAAAAGAGCTAGTCCGCAAGCAGCATAATACATCCATTTCTTTTTCATGATGGATACCTCCGTTATGTTATTTAAGTTTATTTTAAAATAATGTAAGCGTTTTTAAAACCGATAATTCTATTCTATTAGAGTAAAATTCTCTACAAAAACGGAAGCAATCTTTTTGATTTTATAGTAGGGTGCGACAGTTAATCATTGGGAAATCAAATTTTATTTTTTAGATAGAATATCTGTGAAAATATCATTGTACTTTTTAAGAATAGCGGATTTGTTTTTAATGACATAATCGGAATCTTCGGTGGCAATCTTGATTTCTGTCATAGCCTTCATATTTTTATTGGTTTTAGCATTTTTACGAATGGGTCTGATTGTTGTTTCAGTTCCTAGCTTATCTTGGATTTCTTGAGAAAGGAGGAAATCGATAAATTTCTTAGCGTTTTCCATGTGTTTGGCATTTTTGACGATAGCTGCGTTACCAGGTAAAAAGACGGTTCCTTCTTTTGGATAAATGACTTTTACATCAACCCCATCATTTAAGAGTTTTAAAGCAGGATCTTCATAGGTGAGTCCAACAGCCATTTCCCCATCGGCGACAGCTTTGTAAACATTTGAAGAACTAGATGCAATCTTTCCATCTACTAGGGTAAATAGATTTTTTACATAGGTCCAAGCTTGTTCATTTTCGTATCCACCTTGGTCTACAAGCATGTTTGTTAATTGAGCAAAGGCACTAGAAGCATTACTTGGATCAGCAGTAGCAATTTTTCCTTTTAATTTAGGATTGAGTAGATCATTGTAGCCTTCAATTTTAATATCTTTTGTAAGGGCTGAATTGGCAATGATAACACTGACATCCAGTGTGTAAGGTGTGTAGAATCCTGTTTTATTTTGATATTCAGGGATTATCTGGTCGTTTTCTTGGGAAATATAAGGTTCAAAAAGATTTTCGTTAGAAGAGAAGAGGGCGTAGGAGCCTCCAAAAATGACATCAGCTACAGGGGATTCTTTTTCGGCCTCAGCTTTTTTGAACAATTCACCCGTGCTGGCTTGTACTAAATCAACCTTAATACCATATTTTTCTTCGAAGGCAGGTATTGTCTCTTCGATAAGGTCTTCAGGGTTAGGCGAGTAGACAACCAAAGTGTTATCTGAATCTTTTTCAGAGCTAGTTTCCGCTTCTATAGGAGAAGAACATCCTGATAAAGAAAGGAATATCCAGCTAAAAGAGAGAAAGAATAGTATTTTTTTCATAAGTATCTCCTTTTTTACGAACATTTTCTCTACCTAGATTATTAATGTTTTTAAATTGTAGAGTCCTACAGAATATAATAAAAACCTTAAAGAAATCTAAAACGAAAAATAGGAAATGAGTTCCTAGAGCAAGGATGGGTGAATTGTAGCTGAGATTTTGATGGTAATACTCTTCAAAACACGTCGCTTTATCTGCAATCTCAAAGCTATGATTTGAGTAGTTAGCACTTTGATTTTCATTGGGTAAAAGCACAAAATAAAAAGATTGCCTGAGCTGAGCAATCCTTTTACATCAATGGTTTTTATCCATGAGTTTTAATTCTTTTGGAGAAATATGGAGATACTTTTTAAAAACTTTTGCAAAATATTTATAGTCTGAAAATCCAATTTGTTCAGAGATATCGCTTAGGGGGGAATTGGGGGATTCAGCCATTTTATCTATAGCTTGCTTGAGGCGGTAGCGTAAGATATATTCATTTAGCGTCATTGGGAAGTCTTCTTTGATAACCTTATATAGATAACTTTCGCTATACCCTAGATTCTCTGCAATGCTAGAAATGGTAAAGTGCATACAGTAGTGTTGATGAACAAATTCAAGAATTTGCTGAATGATTTGGTTTTGTGTATCAATTTGTTGGATAGAGGTAAGTAAAGTTTGATATTCTTCTAAAAAAGGAGTTTCTTGACGAGTGCTAACTCGTAATCGCAAAACAATTTTTTGAAGACATTTTGTCAACTCCTTGGTATCAATTGGTTTGGATAAGAAATCAACTGCCCCATATTGCATGGCTTTTTTGGCATTTTGAAAATCGTTATAACCTGATAAGATAACTTTTTCATAAGAAAGGGTACGAGTGGCTTCGAACATCATAAAAGCATCCATAATTGGCATTGTGATGTCTGTTAAGACAATATGAGGTTCTTTTTCTTGGATGAGTTTCATTCCCTCTTGACCGTGACTGGCAGTTCCTACGACTTGGATGCCTAAGGCAGAGTAGTCTACGGCAATCTCTAGCCATTTTCGGATGAGATGTTCATCTTCTACAATAATGAGCTTAAACATGAGTTAGTCCTTTCGTTACAAATTTGACCCAAGTTTCTCCTTGGCGATTGACTCCTAAATCTAGCTGGACATCAGAAAAGAAATTACTCAATCGTTTATAGCTGTTAACAATGCCATGTTGGGTATGAGGGCTTTCTAAAGAGTCTAAAATAGCGAGTCGCTCTTGTTTTGTGAGCCCTCCGGCATTATCCTTGACCAAAAAAGTCAGAGAATCTTCTTCCAAGGTAATTTGGATATCAATATGAAGATCAATACGGTATTGCATCCCATATTTTATAGCATTTTCTACGAGAGGAAGCAAGAAAAGCTTAGGTATAGGCTGATTATCGACAGTTTCTGGACAGACAATATCATAAGAAAAGTGCTCAAAACGAATCTTATGAATAATAAGGTAATCCTCTATAATCTTTAAATCCTGACAAATGGTTGTTTCTTTTTCTAAATCGGTGATACTGTAGCGAAGAATGCGCGTGAGGTTTTGAATCAGATCTTGTGTGAGATCTGCATCCATTAAAGAAGTGATTTTAATCGTCTCAAGTGTATTGTAGAGAAAATGAGGATTGAACTGAGCTTCCAGCATTTTTCTTTCAAAAATCCACTTTTCTTTTTCGATGGTCAACATTTTCTGATGAAGTTGATCTAATTCATACAACATATTATTAATTTTTTCGGCCATAAACTCAAACTCATCACCTGTTTGTAGATAGAGCCTTTTTTCTGCTTGTTTGGGAATTTCTTGAAGTTGGTAAACTAAGCTTTCAATAGGAACAGCGTTGAGTGTAGCAATCTTATGAGCAATTCGTCTTGCTTGCCAGAAGTAGAGGAAGAATATACATAAGGTGAGAATGGAGGCTAGACCAAGTAAGCTAGGAATGGGAAAGAAGGATTGAAAAGTATAGATTGAAAAAATAGCACCGACTTTTTCTTTTTGAACAATAAGCGGTTCGTTCGCATACCAGTGGGTGCGAGAGTGTAGGAGTTTTTCATCAAATTTTTCAAGAGTGGAACGAGTAAATTGATTTGTATTGTTGGAAAACATATTTCCAAAGTTATCGGTAATGATGTATTTAGAATTTATCATTGGGAAACTTGAGATGAAATCATTCTCATTTACGAAAGCAATAGTATAAGCCTTAACTCGTTGGTTTTGAAGTAGTGGTTTGATAAAGAGTGTGTAGTGTTGCTTGTCTGAAGAGAGTGCAATTTTTTCTGTAACTTTATCATGAGAAGGATTTTGAATGAGCAGTTTTAGATAGTAGGGTGATAAAATACTTTCTTGATGATTTCTATTGGTACTAAATAGTAATTCACCTGTATCACTTAGGATAATGAGGTCAGAACTAAGTTTTAATTTAGCTTTTGTCTCGTAAAATAAGCTAAATACTTCTCGTTCTGTGTGTTTGCCGTCCAAAAATCCAGGAATCATTTTATAGTTCATAGTGGTTAGGAGTTCACTATTTGCTTCTTTCATCTCTTGAACTTGTTTGACAATCTGTCTCGTGTCTTTGGAGAGTTGTTGCTTTTGTAAAAAATAGGAAAAACCAAAAAGTAAAATGAGTAGTAAAAGAGAGGTTATAAAGGCTGCGATAGAGCTTCGATGGAGAATTTCTTTTTGGAGAGATTTTTTAAAGGAATGAGACATCTGCTACCTCCTTGGAAGGGTTTTCTGTTATAAGTATAGCAGTTTAAAAATTCTAGAGCAAGGTAAAATAGAAAAGTATAGAATAGAACGAGACCAAATTCCCTCAAAAATGGTATAATAGTAACATCACAAAATTGGAGAGAGACCATGAGTTTTTACAATCATAAAGAAATCGAGTCTAAGTGGCAGGGCTACTGGGCAGAACATCATACATTTAAGACAGGAACAGATGCATCAAAACCTAAGTTTTATGCGCTTGACATGTTCCCTTATCCGTCTGGAGCGGGTCTGCACGTGGGACACCCAGAAGGCTATACCGCAACAGATATCCTCAGCCGTTACAAACGTGCGCAAGGCTACAATGTCCTTCACCCAATGGGTTGGGATGCTTTTGGTTTGCCTGCAGAGCAATACGCTATGGATACTGGTAATGACCCAGCGGAATTTACGGCTGAAAACATTGCTAACTTCAAACGCCAAATCAATGCGCTTGGATTCTCTTACGACTGGGATCGTGAAGTCAATACAACAGATCCAAACTACTACAAGTGGACTCAGTGGATTTTCACTAAGCTTTACGAAAAGGGCTTGGCCTATGAAGCGGAAGTGCCAGTAAACTGGGTTGAAGAATTGGGAACTGCCATCGCCAACGAAGAGGTTCTTCCTGATGGAACTTCTGAGCGTGGTGGCTATCCTGTTGTCCGCAAACCAATGCGTCAATGGATGCTTAAAATTACAGCCTATGCAGAACGCTTGCTTAATGACTTGGATGAGTTGGATTGGCCAGAGTCTATCAAGGACATGCAACGCAACTGGATTGGTAAATCAACTGGTGCCAATGTAACCTTCAAAGTTAAGGGAACAGACAAGGAATTCACAGTCTTTACGACTCGTCCTGACACCCTTTTCGGTGCTACTTTCACTGTCTTGGCTCCTGAGCATGACTTGGTTGACGCCATCACAAGCCCAGAGCAAGCAGAGGCTGTAGCAGACTACAAACATCAAGCTAGTCTCAAGTCTGACTTGGCTCGTACCGACCTTGCTAAGGAAAAAACAGGAGTTTGGACTGGTGCTTATGCTATTAACCCTGTTAATGGCAAGGAAATTCCAATCTGGATTGCGGACTATGTTCTTGCTAGTTATGGAACAGGTGCTGTCATGGCTGTTCCTGCCCATGACCAGCGTGACTGGGAATTTGCCAACCAATTTGACCTTCCAATCGTAGAAGTACTTGAAGGTGGAAACGTAGCAGAAGCTGCCTACACAGAAGATGGACCTCATGTCAATTCAGACTTCCTAGATGGATTGAACAAAGAAGACGCTATTGCTAAGATTGTGGCTTGGTTGGAAGAAAAAGGCTGTGGACAAGAGAAGGTTACTTACCGTCTCCGCGACTGGCTCTTTAGCCGCCAACGTTATTGGGGTGAGCCAATTCCTATTATTCATTGGGAAGATGGAACTTCAACAGCTGTTCCTGAAAATGAATTGCCACTTGTCTTGCCTGTAACCAAGGACATCCGTCCTTCAGGTACTGGAGAAAGTCCGCTAGCTAACTTGACAGACTGGCTTGAAGTGACTCGTGAAGATGGCGTTAAGGGTCGTCGCGAGACCAACACAATGCCACAATGGGCAGGTTCAAGCTGGTACTACCTCCGCTATATTGACCCGCACAATACTGAGAAATTGGCCGATGAGGAGCTCCTCAAACAATGGTTGCCAGTAGATATCTACGTGGGTGGTGCAGAGCATGCCGTTCTTCACTTGCTTTATGCTCGTTTCTGGCACAAATTCCTCTATGACCTCGGTGTTGTTCCAACTAAGGAACCATTCCAAAAACTCTTTAACCAAGGGATGATTTTGGGAACCAGCTACCGTGACCACCGTGGGGCTCTTGTGGCGACTGACAAGGTTGAAAAACGTGACGGTTCCTTCTTCCATGTAGAAACAGGTGAAGAGTTAGAGCAAGCGCCAGCTAAGATGTCTAAATCGCTCAAGAACGTGGTTAACCCTGACGATGTGGTGGAACAATACGGTGCCGATACCCTTCGTGTTTATGAAATGTTTATGGGACCACTTGATGCTTCGATTGCTTGGTCAGAAGAAGGTCTGGAAGGAAGCCGTAAGTTCCTTGACCGTGTTTACCGCTTGATTACAAGTAAAGAAATAGCTGCGGAAAACAATGGCGCTCTTGACAAAGTTTACAACGAAACTGTTAAAGCTGTCACAGAACAAATCGAATCCCTCAAATTCAACACAGCCATTGCCCAACTTATGGTCTTTGTCAATGCAGCTAACAAGGAAGACAAGCTTTATGCAGACTACGCCAAAGGCTTTATCCAATTGATTGCACCATTTGCGCCTCACTTGGCAGAAGAGCTCTGGCAAACAGTTGCAGCAACAGGTGAGTCAATCTCTTATGTGGCTTGGCCAACTTGGGACGAAAGCAAATTGGTTGAAGACGAAATCGAAATTGTCGTCCAAATCAAAGGTAAAGTCCGTGCCAAACTCATGGTCGCTAAAGACCTATCACGAGAAGAATTGCAAGAAATTGCTCTGGCTGACGAAAAAGTCAAAGCAGAAATTGACGGTAAGGAAATCGTGAAAGTAATTGCGGTACCGAATAAACTCGTTAATATTGTTGTGAAATAAGATAGGAGTCCTTCAGAGTAGAATCTGGGGGATTTTTTATTTGACAGGAAGTTTCTGTTTTGTTAATATGATTAACAAAGGAAAGAGAGATTATGGATAAAAAAGAATTTATTGCATTTAATAATCGTTTCAATAGATTTATTTTAGCGTTTGACCAGTTAAAAAAAAATCAACATAAAAGTGGTGTTGACAAATCCATTACTTTGAATGAGGTACATTTGATTGTTGTGATTGGGGAAAATCAGCCCTTAAATCTAGTAAAATTATCTGAATTATTAGAAGTTTCAAGAAGTGCAATAACTCAAAGTGTTAGGAGATTGATTCAAAAAAATTTAGTTGTTTTTGATTTTGATCCGAATAATGGGAAAAATAAATATTTGAGATTATCGGAAAAAGGCATCGAAATTTTTAAAATCCATAAGGAGCAACAAGAATATATTGAAAAATCAATCTTTTCAGTTTTAAACAACTATAGCGAGGTGGAACTTAAAACAGTTGTGAAATTGATGGAGGATATTGAAAAGGTGTGGGGAGAATTACCGTGGTAAAAGTCACGGTAAATTTCAAATATAATTGTTAAGTAAATTAACAAAAAGGAGAAGATATGACTGTAAACATAGAACTGATTTCACAAACAGATTTAGCGGATGAATCTTTTTATATTGCTATTAATGGTTTAGAACCAAGGGCAATGTATTGTGTAGAAATGTACCTGTCTGATTATTACTGTATAAATGCTCCCTTGCTTTTAGATCATGATGTTATATGGAAATCAACCGCAATTTTTTTATCTGATCAGGACGGTATGATTGATACCTCTCAGACAGCATCTATTTCGGGATCTTATAAAGGAGTTTCAGAAATGGGATTATTCTTTAATGCGAAACCGTTGAAGAATAGGAAAAGGAGATTACCGAGTTCTCTTGATAGAATTCCATTACGAGATTGTTTTGGTGTTGAAATTAAAATCAGACTGGGAAAAGATATGGTCGCGGAGCAAAGTTTTGTAAGGCGTTATATGAATCTGGGAGTAAGATATCAAGATATCTATGACAAGCATTTTCAAGGTCGATTATTTTATGATGAAAAGTTAAGAAGGGCGCCAGCCGTGATTATTGTTAGCGGTAGTGAGGGAAGAATTGAAAAAGCTCAGAATATTGCCCAACTTTTATCTTCTAGAGGCTATATTTGTCTTGCGATAGCTTATTTTGGTTTAGAGGGATTACCCCAAAATTTAGAACGAATTCCAATAGAATGTCTGGAGGAGGCGAAAGATTTTCTATATCATCATCCTCAAGTTGATAATACAAAAATAGGAATATATGGTCGCTCTAAAGGAGCAGAGCTTGTTCTGGCTGGACAAAGTATTTTGGAAGATGTGCAATGTTTGGTACTCAATTCCCCCTCAAATGTAATATTTGAGGGAATAAAGGGAAAACTCAATTCTAATTCATCTTCTTGGACATATTTACAAAAAGAACTTCCGTATCAAAAATTTCAGTTAGGAAATTATTTGTTAAACAAGTTTTTTGGAAAACACATTCCTGAAGATAGTAGGGCTCAGATTGATGTGAGTAAAATTGCCTCTCCTTTATTATTACTAGGAAGTGATGTTGATGAAATATGGAATGCATCATCCGCGATAGATGATATTATTTCACAATATAAAGGGGAATCCATTTTGTTTAAAAAATATCATGAAACAGGGCATATGTTGACGATTGCTTATCAACCGAATCATCGTTATCGAAAAGATTGGCGCTTATTAATGAAAGAAAGTGTAGACTCATGGTTTGCCACGATAAATTATTTTGATACACATCTGAAAAATTTGTAGATAGTGCTGAACCGTACTATAATAGTCCCAACTAAGATAAAAACACAGTTCTGGTTGGTAGTCCAGTCTAAAAAAGCAATTGTTCAAACAAGAGAGATTTGAACTCAAACAGTAAAAACGTAGAGAGAAGCATAAGGGACATTAACTCACTCGTTCCCATATTTGATTATTCCTCCATAAAGTGGATGGATGATTTTTATAAGAGGAGTTTGCATTATTGAATAGAAAACCAAGTGTTTCCTAAAATTTTCATTGAGATATGTTATACTATATTCAATAAGTGAATAAGGAGAAAGCTATGCCAGTAAATGAATATGATCAGATGATTGGGGAGTCAATGGAAGGTTATACACCGGGCGAATTGCCTTCTATTGGTTTCTTAGAAGGGCGTTATGCTAGGGTAGAGGCTCTTTCGGTGGAAAAGCATGCGGATGATTTATTAGCTGTTTATGGTCCAGATACTCCGCGGGAGATGTGGACTTACCTCTTTCAGGAACCAGTGGCAGATATGGAGGAGCTGGTTAGCCTTTTAAATCAGATGTTGGCTCGTAAGGATCGCTTTTACTATGCAATTATAGACAAGGAAACTGGTAAGGCTTTGGGAACATTTTCTCTCATGCGCATTGACCAGAATAATCGAGTGATAGAAGTGGGAGCGGTCACTTTTTCTCCAGAACTCAGGGGAACACGAATAGGGACAGAAGCTCAGTATCTCTTGGCACGTTATGTTTTTGAGGAGCTTAACTATCGTCGCTACGAATGGAAATGTGATTCTCTTAATCTGCCATCCAGACGAGCTGCGGAGCGTTTGGGATTTGTTTATGAAGGAACCTTCCGCCAGGCAGTCGTTTATAAGGGGCGTACTAGGGATACGGATTGGTTGTCTATGATTGATAAGGACTGGCCTCAAGTCAAAGCTCGATTGGAAGCATGGTTGGCTCCTGAAAATTTTGATAAAAATGGACGGCAGTACAAGAGCTTGAGAGAGTTTTAAGAGGTGTTGACATGATCACTATTAAAAAGCAAGAATTTGTCAAGCTAGAGGATGTTTTGCATCTCTATCAGGCTGTCGGTTGGACAAATTATACCGATCAATCAGAGATGCTGGAGCAGGCCTTATCTCATTCATTAGCGATTTATGTGGCGCTTGATGATGATACTGTGGTGGGCTTGATTCGTTTGGTTGGAGATGGATTCTCATCAGTACTGGTTCAGGATTTAATCGTTTTACCTATCTATCAGCGTCAAGGGATTGGTAGTGCCCTAATGAAAGAGGTTTTAGAGGATTACAAAGATGTCTATCAAGTTCAGCTGGTGACAGAAGAGACAGAAAGAACCTTGGGCTTCTATCGTTCTATGGGCTTTGAAATCTTATCCACCTATAATTGTATAGGAATGACTTGGATGAATCGAGAAAAATAATAAAATTTGTTTTTTATTAAGCAAAATTTAAGGATGGTCTAGTATTATATAGTCATTAAATAAAGACCTCCTAACTTTATTTAATGAAATCCTAAAACTTTTTTCATCATAATCTCCTAATGAAGCCACCCAATCAGGTGGCTTTTTTCGTGGATAGGTGATGGTGATAGATTTTTTTTGCAAAATAGTAAAATTTGAGAAAAGTTAAGCTAGTTTTAAGCTTTGTCTTGTATCATATAGTTATTAAATAAAGACCTCCTAACTTTATTTAATAAAATCCTAAACTTTTCTTTTTCATAATAATCTCCCTTAACTCCACCCAATCAGGTGGAGTTTTTTGGCTCTATTTCAGGATTTTGGGGACTATTCTAAAAATCATTTTCCGATATTTTTCGGATTTTGGTCGGGGAATTGGCGGGGACTTTTTTTAGCGAATATGACTAATAAATAGGTCTGTTGTCGCTTCAGCTACTTCAAACTCAATTTGATTGTAAGTGACTGTTAATTGAAGGACTGGAACTGCTGTAATAATGTTCTTGGTTGTCGAGGAGTGAGTCATCATATTGTTGTACAGCGGTTAAAGCTTGCGAAGCTGAGAATGTAAATCTTTGACGAAATGTGTGAACTGTGGGATAATGAAAGAGAATTAAGTATTGTGTCTATATCATAGGCTAGAAAAGACCCCAAGCTCACGTCCAAATAAGCTTGGGGTCTTTTTTGACACTATTTGTCCTTGTTTAGCCATTTATCGACTAGCCGAAGAACGACACCGACCACAATCGGTTCGATGATAGTTTTAAGGATTAGTTCCATCATGGGCTATCTCACCTCCTTTCGTAGGCGGTGTAGCAGTGCCGTAGAATGTTATACCACATAGGTGCTAAACTCTGGAGTCACCCAATCAGGTGGCTTTTTTGTTTGTGGCTTGGTTTTTTGATATAATAGAGCCATGAGTAGAATTTTAGATAATGAGATAATGGGGGACGAGGAGTTAGTAGAACGCACGCTCCGTCCTCAGTATTTACGTGAATATATTGGGCAGGATAAGGTCAAGGACCAGCTTCAAATCTTTATAGAAGCTGCCAAAATGCGGGATGAAGCGCTGGATCATGTGCTTTTATTTGGCCCTCCAGGCTTGGGAAAAACGACCATGGCTTTTGTTATTGCCAATGAACTAGGTGTCAATCTCAAGCAGACTTCGGGTCCAGTCATTGAAAAAGCCGGTGATTTGGTAGCGATTTTGAATGACTTAGAGCCTGGGGATGTTCTCTTTATTGATGAGATTCATCGTTTGCCAATGTCAGTGGAAGAGGTGCTTTATAGTGCCATGGAGGACTTCTACATTGATATCATGATTGGGGCTGGTGAAGGCAGTCGCAGTGTTCATTTGGAGTTGCCACCTTTCACTTTGATTGGTGCGACGACTCGGGCTGGTATGCTCTCAAATCCGCTACGGGCACGTTTTGGAATTACAGGTCACATGGAGTATTATGCCCATGCTGACTTGACGGAAATTGTTGAGCGGACGGCAGATATTTTTGAGATGGAAATCACTCATGAGGCAGCATCTGAATTAGCCCTACGTAGTCGTGGAACCCCTCGTATTGCCAATCGTCTCCTCAAACGCGTGCGCGATTTTGCCCAGATTATAGGGAATGGGGTTATCGATGATCTTATTACTGATAAGGCTTTAACCATGCTGGATGTTGACCATGAAGGCTTGGACTATGTGGACCAGAAAATCCTTCGCACCATGATTGAGATGTATGGCGGCGGTCCTGTCGGTCTAGGAACTCTTTCTGTGAATATCGCTGAAGAGCGTGAGACGGTTGAGGATATGTACGAACCTTACCTAATCCAGAAAGGCTTTATCATGCGAACTCGTTCAGGACGAGTTGCGACCGCTAAGGCTTACGAACATTTAGGGTATGAATACAATGAAAAATGAGCAAGAAATTCTAGATGCATTTAGAGAAAATCCGGATATGATGGCTATTCTGACGATCATACGAGACCTTGACTTAAAAGACTCATGGTTGGCAGCGGGTTCGGTACGAAATTTCATCTGGAATCTCTTGTCAGACAGACCAGCTTTTGACTGTGAAACAGATGTAGATGTGATTTTCTTTGATCCAGATATTTCTTATGAGGGAACCTTATCCCTAGAGAAAAAGTTGAGAGAGGACTTTCCTCAGTACCAGTGGGAATTGAAAAATCAGATCTATATGCACCAGCACAGTCCTCATACTGCGCCCTATACCAGCTCTCGTGATGCTATGAGTAAGTATCCAGAACGGTGTACGGCGGTTGGGCTCCGTTTGAATGAAGACTCCGATTTAGAATTCTTTACTCCTTATGGAGTCGAGGATATTTTGAATTTTCAAGTTCGCCCAACTCCTCATTTTTTAGAAAATGAAGATCGAATGCAGCTCTATCAAATACGTCTATCCAAGAAAAATTGGCAGGAGAAATGGAAAAATTTGATTTTTAAAAATACTTAAGGAAACTTTAAGCTAGGGAGTGTATACTAAATTCATAAGTTAAGAAGACCTTAACTTAAACTCCTAAAACTTTTTCATAATAATCTCCCTATAAAAAATTGAGTCGCCCAATCAGGCGGCTTATTTTTTTGAAAACTGAGCCTGGTGCCTGAGAATAAATAGCTTAGTGATAGAAGAAAATAGGGAAATATGGTATAATGAAACGATAGATTTTTGAATAGGAATAAGATCATGTTTGGATTTTTTAAGAAAGATAAGGCTGTGGAAGTAGAAGTTCCGACACAGGTTCCTGCTCATATCGGCATCATCATGGATGGTAATGGCCGTTGGGCTAAGAAACGTATGCAACCGCGAGTTTTTGGACACAAGGCGGGCATGGAAGCATTGCAAACTGTGACCAAGGCAGCCAACAAACTGGGCGTCAAGGTTATTACGGTTTATGCTTTTTCTACGGAAAACTGGACCCGTCCCGATCAGGAAGTCAAGTTTATCATGAACTTGCCAGTAGAGTTTTATGACAATTATGTCCCTGAATTGCATGTGAATAATGTTAAGATTCAAATGATTGGGGAAACAGACCGCCTGCCTAAGCAAACCTTTGAAGCTCTGACCAAGGCTGAGGAATTGACTAAGAACAACACAGGTTTGATACTTAATTTTGCCCTTAACTATGGTGGACGTGCTGAGATTACACAGGCGCTTAAGTTGATTTCCCAGGATGTTTTAGATGCCAAAATCAACCCAGGTGACATCACAGAGGAATTGATTGGCAACTATCTCTTTACCCAGCATTTGCCTAAGGACTTACGAGACCCAGACTTGATTATCCGTACTAGTGGAGAATTGCGTTTGAGTAATTTCCTTCCATGGCAGGGGGCATATAGTGAACTCTATTTTACAGATACCTTGTGGCCTGATTTTGACGAAGTAGCCTTGCAGGAAGCCATTCTTGCCTACAATCGTCGACAACGCCGATTTGGAGGAGTTTAGGAGGAAATATGACACAAGATTTACAGAAAAGAACCTTGTTTGCAGGGATTGCACTGGCTATTTTCCTACCGATTTTAATGATTGGGGGACTCTTGCTGCAGATAGCAATTGGAATCATAGCCATGCTAGCCATGCATGAACTTTTGAAGATGAGAGGTCTAGAGACCATGACTATGGAAGGACTCTTGACCCTCTTTGCAACCTTTGCTTTGACCATTCCCTTGGAGAATTATCTGACTTTTTTACCAGTTGATGGGAATGTGGTTGCCTATAGTGTTTTGATTTCAATCATGTTAGGAACGACTGTTTTTAGCAAGTCTTATACGATTGAGGATGCTGTTTTCCCGCTTGCTATGAGTTTCTACGTGGGCTTTGGTTTTAATGCTCTATTAGATGCTAGAATTGCAGGGTTAGACAAGGCACTATTAGCCTTATGTATCGTCTGGGCGACAGACAGTGGTGCCTATCTTATAGGAATGAACTATGGTAAACGAAAATTAGCTCCGACAGTTTCTCCAAATAAAACCTTTGAGGGTGCCTTGGGTGGTATTTTAGGTGCTATTTTAGTAACCATCATCTTTATGATGTTTGATAGGACAGTTGCTCTTCCGTATGGAATTTACAAGATGTCAGTCTTTGCTATTTTCTTTAGCATTGCTGGACAATTTGGTGATTTACTAGAAAGTTCGATTAAGCGTCACTTTGGTGTCAAGGATTCTGGGAAATTTATTCCTGGACATGGTGGTGTTTTGGATCGCTTTGATAGTATGCTACTTGTATTTCCAATTATGCACTTATTTGGACTCTTTTAATCAAAAGACGGAGGAAATACTATGCTCGGAATTTTAACCTTTATTCTGGTTTTTGGGATTATTGTAGTGGTGCACGAGTTCGGACACTTCTACTTTGCCAAGAAATCAGGGATTCTAGTGCGTGAATTTGCCATTGGCATGGGACCCAAGATCTTTGCTCATATTGGCAAGGATGGAACGGCCTATACTATTCGAATCTTGCCTCTGGGAGGCTACGTTCGCATGGCCGGTTGGGGTGATGATACAACTGAAATTAAGACAGGAACTCCTGTCAGTTTGACTCTTACTGATGATGGTAAGGTTAAACGCATCAATCTATCAGGTAAAAAATTAGATCAAACGGCCCTCCCTATGCAGGTGACCCAGTTTGACTTTGAAGACAAGCTCTTTATCAGGGGCTTGGTTCTGGAAGAAGAAAAAACATTTGCAGTAGATCACGATGCAACGGTTGTGGAAGCAGATGGAACTGAGGTTCGAATTGCACCTTTAGATGTTCAATATCAAAATGCAACTATCTGGGGGAAACTCATTACTAACTTTGCAGGCCCTATGAATAACTTTATCTTAGGTGTCGTTGTTTTCTGGATTTTAATCTTTATGCAGGGTGGTGTCAGAGATGTCGATACCAACCAGTTCCATGTCATGCCCCAAGGGGCCTTGGCTAAGGTGGGAGTACCAGAAACGGCACAGATTACCAAGATTGGTTCACATGAGGTTAGCAACTGGGAAAGTTTGATTCAGGCTGTGGAATCAGAAACCAAAGATAAGACGGCCCCGACCTTGGATGTGACTATTTCTGAAAAGGGGAGTGACAAACAAGTCACTGTTACCCCAGAAGAAAGTCAAGGCCGTTACCTTCTAGGTGTTCAACCGGGGATTAAGTCAGATTTTCTATCTATGTTTGTAGGTGGTTTTACAACTGCTGCTGACTCGGCCCTCCGAATTCTATCAGCTCTGAAAAATCTGATTTTCCAACCGGATTTGAACAAGCTAGGTGGACCTGTTGCTATCTTTAAGGCAAGTAGTGATGCTGCTAAAAATGGAATTGAGAATGTCTTGTACTTCTTGGCAGTGATTTCCATCAATATCGGGATTTTTAATCTTATTCCGATTCCAGCATTGGATGGTGGTAAGATTGTGCTCAATATCCTGGAAGCCATTCGCCGCAAACCATTGAAACAAGAAATTGAAACCTATGTCACCTTGGCCGGAGTGGTTATCATGGTTGTCTTGATGATTGCTGTGACCTGGAATGACATTATGCGACTCTTTTTTAGATAATCGAGGAATATTATGAAACAAAGTAAAATGCCTATCCCAACGCTTCGCGAAATGCCAAGCGATGCTCAAGTTATCAGCCACGCTCTTATGTTGCGAGCTGGTTATGTTCGTCAAGTTTCAGCAGGTGTTTATTCTTACCTACCACTTGCCAACCGTGTGATTGAAAAAGCTAAAAATATCATGCGCCAAGAATTCGACAAGATTGGTGCCGTTGAGATGTTGGCTCCAGCCCTTCTTAGTGCAGAATTGTGGCGCGAATCAGGTCGTTACGAAACTTATGGTGAGGACCTTTACAAACTAAAAAACCGTGAAAAATCAGACTTTATCCTAGGTCCAACTCACGAAGAAACCTTTACAGCTATTGTCCGTGATTCTGTTAAGTCTTACAAGCAATTGCCACTCAACCTTTACCAAATCCAACCTAAGTATCGTGATGAAAAACGCCCACGTAATGGACTTCTTCGTACACGTGAGTTCATCATGAAGGATGCTTACAGTTTTCACGCTAACTATGATAGCTTGGACAGTGTTTACGATGAGTACAAGGCTGCTTATGAGCGTATTTTCACTCGTAGTGGTTTAGACTTCAAAGCTATCATCGGTGACGGTGGAGCCATGGGTGGTAAGGACAGCCAAGAATTTATGGCCATTACACCTGCTCGTACAGACCTTGACCGCTGGGTTGTCTTGGACAAGTCAGTTGCCTCATTTGATGAAATTCCTACAGAAGTGCAAGAAGAAATCAAGGCAGAATTGCTCAAATGGATGGTTTCTGGTGAAGATACCATTGCTTACTCAAGTGAGTCTAGCTATGCGGCTAACTTAGAAATGGCAACAAACGAGTACAAACCAAGCAACCGTGTTGTCGCTGAAGAAGAAGTGACTCGTGTTGCAACTCCAGATGTTAAATCAATTGATGAAGTTGCAGCCTTCCTTAACGTTCCAGAAGAACAAACGATTAAAACTCTTTTCTACATGGCAGATGGTGAGCTTGTTGCGGCCCTTCTAGTTGGAAATGACCAACTCAACGAAGTCAAGTTGAAAAACCACTTGGGAGCAGATTTCTTTGACGTTGCTAGTGAAGAAGAAGTGGCGAATCTTGTTCAAGCAGGATTTGGTTCACTTGGCCCGGTTGGTTTGCCAGAGAATGTTAAAATCATTGCAGACCGTAAGGTGCAAGATGTTCACAATGCAGTTGTCGGTGCTAACGAAGATGGCTACCACTTGACTGGTGTGAACCCAGGTCGTGATTTTACTGCAGAATATGTGGATATACGTGAAGTTCGTGAGGGTGAAATTTCCCCAGACGGGCAAGGAGTCCTTAACTTTGCGCGTGGTATCGAAATTGGTCACATCTTCAAACTCGGCACTCGCTATTCAGCAAGCATGGGAGCAGATGTTTTGGATGAAAATGGCCGTGCTGTGCCAATTATCATGGGATGTTACGGTATCGGTGTCAGTCGTCTCCTTTCAGCAGTGATGGAGCAACACGCTCGCCTCTTTGTTAACAAAACGCCAAAAGGTGAATACCGTTACGCTTGGGGAATCAACTTCCCTAAAGAATTGGCACCATTTGATGTGCACTTGATCACTGTCAATGTCAAGGATGAAGAAGCCCAGACTTTGACAGAAAAGCTTGAGGCAAGCTTGATGGGAGCTGGTTACGAAGTCTTGACGGATGACCGTAACGAACGTGTTGGAGTGAAATTCAGTGATAGCGACTTGATTGGATTGCCAATCCGTATCACTGTTGGTAAAAAAGCAGCCGATGGCATCGTAGAAGTGAAGATTAAAGCGACTGGTGATACCATCGAAGTTCATGCAGATAACGTGCTTGAAACGCTTGAAATCCTTAGCAAGAAATAAAAACTATAATCAGAAGAAAAACAAGGAAAAAATGTAACTAGTTTTTACCTTGTTTTTTCTGTATAATAGGAAAAATGAGTAGATAAAGAGGTAAATGTATGCTAAGATTTCCAAAGGATTTTGTCTGGGGATCCTCCACTTCTGGACCGCAGACAGAAGGGCGTGTAACTGGTGACGGTAAGGGAGATAATCTCTGGGATTATTGGTACCAAGTGGAGCCAAATCGTTACTATAATGGGATTGGTCCAGATAAGACATCGACCTTTTATGAAAACTGGGAACAGGATATTGAGCTCTTATTAGAAACTGGTCACACAGCTTTTCGGACTTCTATCCAGTGGTCACGGATTTTTCCACAAGGCTGTGGGAAAGTCAACCCTCAAGGTGTGGATTTTTATCGTAAGGTCTTTGAGGCTATTAAGGCTAAAGGGATTCGTCTTTTAGTCAATCTCTACCACTTTGATTTGCCTTTTGCTCTTCAAGAAGCTGGTGATGGTTGGGAAAATAAGGCGACAGTTTCAGCTTATGAAGACTATGCTCGTTTTTGTTTTAAGACTTATGGAGATTTAGTGGATCAATGGATTACCTTTAACGAGCCCATCGTTCCGGTAGAATTTGGCTATTTTTACGATGCGCATTATCCGCATAAGGTGGATGCAGAAGCGGCAGTTAAAGTAGCCTACCACACACAATTAGCCAGCAGTCGAGCGGTCAAGGCCTGTCATGAACTCTTGCCTGATTCTAAGATTGGGATTGTCTTAAACTTGACACCGGCTTATCCACGTAGCCAGCATCCTGCTGATGTCAAGGCAGCTCGCATTGCGGACCTTTTTCAGGCCCAATCTTTCTTAGATCCGTCTGTTTTGGGGACTTATCCACAGGAGTTGGTAGAAATCTTGCATGAACATGGACTCTTGCCTGATACCACAGAGGAAGAGTTGGAGCTTATTCGTGACAATACAGTAGATTTCCTTGGTGTTAACTACTATCAGCCTTTGCGCGTTATGGCACCTCGATTTGCTAAGCATCCAGAGAGTCCTCTCTTGCCAGAACATTTTTACGAACCTTATGTTATGCCTGGCCGTAAAATTAATCCTCACCGTGGCTGGGAGATTTATGAGCAAGGGATTTATGACATCGCCCAAAATATCAAGGAAAATTATGGCAATATTGAGTGGATGTTGACAGAGAATGGCATGGGTGTTGAAGGGGAAGAAAAATTCCGTCAAGATGGGATGATTCAAGATGATTACCGTATTGACTTTGTAAAAGGTCATCTTCGTGAACTTCACCGTGCTATTGAAGACGGAGCTAACTGTAAAGGATACTTAATCTGGACCTTTATTGACTGCTGGTCATGGCTCAACAGCTATAAAAACCGTTATGGGTTAGTTGAATTAGATTTGGGAACACAAGAACGTCGTCTGAAAAAATCAGGGCACTGGTTCAAGGAACTTAGCGACAATAATGGATTTTAAAAAAGACTCTGACTGATTATCCTAATTGGTCAGAGCTTTTTGCTTACAGAAGCTTAATTTGAACTATACCAATTTTTACTCTTGACAAGTTAAAGAAACAAGTATATACTGTTTTTGCTGATTCTATAAAAGAGGAATTAGACTATACCAATTTTAAGGAGAAAGCACAGCTGGTCTGTGTCGTATATACTATGTGTGGAATTGTTGGTGTTGTTGGAAACACAAATGCAACTGATATTTTGATTCAAGGACTTGAAAAGCTCGAATACCGTGGCTATGATTCTGCGGGGATTTTTGTCCTAGGTGGTGCTGAAAACCATCTAGTCAAGGCTGTTGGTCGTATAGCAGAATTGTCTGCCAAGACAGCTGGTGTTGAGGGAACAACTGGTATCGGACATACTCGTTGGGCAACTCATGGGAAACCAACTGAAGACAATGCTCACCCACATCGCTCTGAGACTGAACGTTTTGTCTTGGTGCACAACGGGGTGATTGAGAACTACCTTGAAATCAAGGAAGAATACCTTGCAGGTCACCACTTCAAGGGGCAAACAGATACTGAAATCGCTGTTCACTTGATTGGGAAATTTGCGGAAGAAGAAGGTCTCTCAGTTCTTGAAGCCTTCAAAAAAGCCCTTCACATCATCCGTGGTTCTTATGCTTTTGCCTTGGTTGACTCACAAGATCCTGAAGTCATCTACGTAGCTAAAAATAAATCACCACTCTTGATTGGTCTTGGTGAAGGTTATAACATGGTATGCTCAGATGCTATGGCTATGATTCGTGAAACCAACCAATACATGGAAATTCATGACCAAGAGTTGGTAATCGTCAAGGCTGATAGTGTGGAAGTTCAAGACTATGATGGAAATCGTCGTGAGCGTGCTAGCTACACTGCTGAGCTAGACTTGTCAGATATCGGTAAAGGAACTTACCCTTACTACATGCTTAAGGAAATTGACGAGCAACCAACTGTTATGCGTAAACTAATCCAAGCCTACACAGATGAGGCTGGTCAAGTAGTAGTAGACCCAGCTATCATCCAGGCTGTTCAAGACGCAGACCGTATCTACATCCTTGCAGCTGGGACATCTTACCACGCAGGATTTGCTTCTAAGAAAATGTTGGAAGAATTGACAGATACACCAGTTGAACTTGGAATTTCATCTGAGTGGGGTTACGGTATGCCACTTCTCAGCAAGAAACCACTCTTCATCTTTATCAGTCAGTCTGGTGAAACGGCGGATAGCCGTCAGGTTTTGGTCAAGGCTAATGAAATGGGAATCCCAAGCTTGACAGTGACAAACGTACCAGGTTCAACTCTTTCACGTGAAGCCAATCATACCATGCTCCTTCATGCAGGTCCTGAAATTGCCGTAGCATCAACAAAGGCTTATACAGCACAAATTGCAGCCCTTGCTTTTCTTGCAAAAGCAGTAGGAGAAGCAAATGGCAATGCTAAAGCGCAAGTCTTTGACTTGGTTCATGAGTTGTCAATCGTAGCTCAGTCTATCGAATCAACTCTTTCAGAGAAAGAAACCATTGAAGCCAAGGTTCGTGGGCTTCTTGAAACAACTCGCAACGCCTTTTATATTGGGCGTGGTCAAGATTACTACGTAGCTATGGAAGCAAGCCTTAAACTCAAAGAGATTTCTTACATCCAGTGTGAAGGTTTTGCAGCAGGAGAACTCAAGCATGGAACCATTGCCTTGATTGAAGAAGGAACGCCTGTCTTGGCTCTCTTGTCAGATCCAGTCCTTGCCAACCACACTCGTGGAAATATCCAAGAAGTGGCAGCCCGTGGTGCCAAAGTCCTCACTATCGCAGAAGAAAATGTTGCTAAAGAGACAGACGATATCGTCCTTACGGCCGTACACCTTTACCTCTCACCAATTTCAATGGTCGTACCAACACAATTGGTCGCTTACTTTGCAACACTGCACCGTGGCCTTGATGTGGATAAACCACGTAACCTTGCTAAGTCAGTAACGGTAGAATAAGCTAAAAAAGTCTAGTTATCTAGGCTTTTTCTTGTGAGCAAACTAGGAAGCTAGCCGCAGGCTGTACTTGAGTACGGCAAGGTGAAGCTGACGTGGTTTGAATTTGATTTTAGAAGAGTCTTAATAAAAAATCCTAATCGAGTTTATTATGACGGCAAATATTGTGCAAAAATCAATCCCCCGAGCGTTAAGGCTTGGGGGATTGTTCTATAGGAGGGCTAGTTTAGTTCTCTTTTTTGTTTTTTAACAAGAACCCGAGACCTAGGAGTGCAAGGAGACTAATTCCTGCAAACAGAAGTTTGTGATCATTTTTGGTTCCTGTATTTGGAAGTTCAGCTTGTTTAGCTAGGGGCGCAGGTATATTTTCCTTGCTAGAGTTTTCTACCGATTCGTTTTGAACAGCTTCACTTACAGATGATGGTTGTGCTTCTTGTGCTGGTTGTGAATCAGTTGTAGCTTGCTTGGGTTTATCTTCTGCATCAGCTACTTTGGCATCTGGTTTAGTAGAGTCAGGTTTAGCTTGTGGAGCTGGTTCTTGATGTTCAGATTTGATTACTGGGTTTGAAATATGGCCTTGGCTATTATTTTGCCCTTGTTCTTGTTTTAAGCTAGAAAGATCAAATTCTGGTTTTTCTTCCACAGCTGGGGCAACAATGGCACCGCCTTGAGAGACTCGAAGAACAGTAGCTGTAAGGGCATTTAATTTCAAGCCTTTTTCAGTCCACTCAAGTCCTTTCGGGTTGGCAATTCCGACTGGCCCTGCTTGGTTTTCATCTGCTAAAACTTCAGCATTTCTGAGATGTGCAAAGGCAGTTCCCAAATTAAATTCGCGAGCTTTTTCGTCCGCATTGACAAAGACTGCGTAGATATCCCCATTTGGAGCAGTGATTTGGTAGCCAATTACCACGTCCTCTTTTGCCACACCATTTTGGCCTGGAACAGTGATGAGGTGGACACGGTCTTTGATATCTTGGAGACTCTTAAGTCGGAAGGCATCTGTAGATTGACGAAGGGCAATCAAACCTTTCATATAGTCACGGCTCTTGACATTTTCAGGATATGCTTTTCCATCTGTAGCCTTAGTCCAGTCAAACTTGTTAATAGCATCACTCGAATCGTAAGAGTCATGTATGAAGTAAGGATAGTCAAATGGATTGCCGTCCTTATCACGCAACAAGTGAGATTTGTTTGGAACCTTATCCTCTGCTACTGGAGTCTTGTAGGCTGGGTCACGGAATTGTTTAGTACGTCCATATTCCTGACCGGAGTGGATAAACGGAGTTCCTTGAGCTGTCAAGACCATGAGATTTCCAAGTCGCAAACGACGGTGGATTTCAGCATAGTTCTCAGCTTTGCTTGGATCTTTTTTGATAGATTGGGCGATGATGTCAAAGAGGGTCAAGTTATCATGGGCTGCGATGTATTGGATGACATCTCCAGGGCTGTCAGCTTCAAAGTTGGTTGGTTGAGCAATGAGATTTTTGAAGATGGTGTTGATATCACGCTTGCCACCTGTGATAAAGGCAGGTTGGCCTTCGTTTGGATAACCAGACTTGAGGTTGTTACGGATGTCATCTGAAAAGACAGCGACAGTATCGGTATGTTTCATCCAATCTTGGTCAGCAGCTTTAGTAGGCATGTTTTCATCACCAGCATAGGTTCTCCAACCTTCACCAAGCATGATGAGGTTTGGATTGAGGGCGCGTGCAGCCTTGTACGCTTCTTCGATAGAAGCGGCATCATGGTCTCCCATCATATCGAAACGGAAGCCATCAACTTTGTAGGTATCAACTAGATATTTGATAGAGTCAACTAGGAGCCGTTTGGTCATATGGTGGGTTGTCCCCAAGCGTCCACCACCAAAGCTAGTTCGAGGTGTTCCGTCAGCATCCATAAAGTGGTAGTAGTTTGGCTCTAAATCTTCAAAGATATCGACCTTGGCTGTATGGTTATAAACGACATCTAGGATAGCTCCCATGCCACGTTTGTGGATTTCGTTGATGAGGTTTTTAAATTCTGCGATTCGTTTTTCTGGATTTTTAGGATCGCTTGAATACATACCAGTCAAGGAGAAGTAGTTTTGAGGATCATATCCCCAGTTATAGTTGCTGTTGCTTGAAGCATAGTCAGACAAGCGTTCATGGTTTTTCAATTCATTGACAAAGTAGTAAGACAAGACTGGAAGGAGCTGGATGTGGGTCACACCTAAGTCTTTGAGATAGTCTAGTTTTTCAATAAAGGCTTCAAAGGTACCAAATGGTTTGGTCAAGTCTTTTGCAATGGCAGGATCTGAAGTGAAGTCACGCACATGAGCTTCGTAGATAACGGCATCTTCACGAGTCTTGAAGTTGTGAATCTTACCATAAGTTAAGTCTTGAGGTCCTAGTTTGGCTGGATTTACAAAGGCAGCTTTAGCCACTTTATGGGCATCGTCGATCTTGGCATCATCACTATTCCAAGCAGCGAGGGATTTAGCGTAAGGATCGAGTGCAAGAACAGTTTTACCCTGACGCTCGATCTGGTATTGATAATAGTAGCCAGTGAAATCTGTGATTCCTAATTTGTTTGTGCTATCTAGAGTTTGTTTCCAAGTACCTTTTTCCCCTTTTTCAAGAGCGACAGTTCCAACCACTTTTTCAGGGTTATTCTTGTCGTAGACAACGACAGAAACCTTATCAGCACTTGGTGACCAAAGGGTCAAATCAACTTGTTTTCCTTCTTCTTTGAGGTCGGCTCCAAGTTTACCATCATAGCTGTATGTCTCATCTTTAAGTCGCCAGCTTGTTTTGGTAGTGAATTGGTCGGAATTGTAGCTAACAGTATACGGATGTTTTGTGTCAGAGAAATCTCCGCTGTAGGTCACTTTCTTGCCAGCTTCATCGATTGAAACATCGGTGATAGTTACCTTGTTTCCTAGGTGATTAGTGATGTTGGAGTGTTTGAGGATATCTTCTTTTTTGGCACCGACTAGTGTTGAAAAACTACTTTCAATGCTAGAAGTGCCTACGTGTTGGGCTCCTGTCATACGGATATCATGGACATAGTATGGATTTGTGTAAATCGATTCATCATCGTCTTTTAGGAAGATTTGGCTATGATTTTTTAAATCTGTGAACTTATAATCTTCTTTACGGATTTTCACATCGTCTCCTTGTTTGTTTCTGTCTAGTAATAAAAATCCAAGGTCTTTAGCTGCATCTTTGAGTGGAATATCGATATAGCGACCATATTTGCCTGTAGCCGTAAAGTCTGTTCCGTTGGGCCATTCACCACTACTTGGCTCTTTCACATCTCCCCAGTACCAGAGAGATTTCTTGTCATAGTTGCCATCTGTGCGGTAGTAGTTGACGCGAACAGTTCCTGCAGGTTGTGGCTCGTAAGAGAAAACCTTGTGATCTTGGTCCAACCAAGCCTCATTCATCTTTGGTGCCAGTTTTTCTACCGATTTATCGCCGGTCAGATTTTTCCCAGCTGTATTATTGATGAGGAAGCTAATTTTCTTGGCTTGCTCTCCCTTTAATTTGATATCTAGGTAATAGCCATAGTCATCTTTTTTGGCATCCTTGAAGGACAAGGCTCCGTTTGGCCAATTTTCAGATGGTTTTTCAACATCGTCCCAAGTCCATAGCCCTTGAGCATCCTTGTTTTCTTCAGGAAGTTTTTTGACATGGATACGGAAGTAGTTGTCTTCGATTGGCTCTTCTGCTTTAGTTTCATTTGTTACTGGACTCGTAGAAGTAGTTGGTTCACTTGAACGATCTTGCCCGGTTTGTGGTGCTGAATCGGCTGGGGTTGCAGCAGGAGTGGTTGCCTCTGTTGCAGGTTTTTCTTCTGTTTTCTCTAGGGAAGCGTTTGCATTATTAGGCGAAGAAATATCACTTTCGTTCTTACCAGAGTTAACTACTGTATCAGTAAGAGGTTGTGCAAGGGCAGTAGTAGTTTCATTACTAGTTCCCTTATTGCTTGTAGTATTTTCGTTTGCTGAGATAGTTGGTGTAGCCATGGCAAGCAGGACAAGGCTTGCTCCAATAAGGACAGAACCAGTTCCATTTTTGAGGGAACGGATGCTGTAAACCATTTTTTTCTCAGTGTGAGATGGTGTTCTTTTCATAATCAATCTCCTATAAATGAATTTCTTTATCAGTATAGCACGTAGTAAAACAATATGCAAGCGTTTTCCTAAAATTAAACTAAAAGAAAAATCGCAACAAATTTTGTTATGATTCAGCCAGTCTTTCTTATAGGAAAAGATTTTGTCAAAAATTCGTCAATCCCCTTGAACAATCTAGCTAAATAGGGTATAATATGAGTAATCATTTGTCGTAGGTTTTGTCTGAAATATTGTCCAGACAAGACTCACAGCAGTTAAATCTTCTGAAAAAGTCAGATTTAGCTGCTCTTTTTGTGCTTTTTTTCAGGATTTTGAGTACTTGTAACAAAGACTTAAAGATTCTGAAAATTTATCAAAGGGACACGGTGATAGGGGTTTTTAAAACCATATGACGATTAGAAAAGCCTGATTGACAAGGCTTGGAACTTATTTACAAAGGAGAATCATCTTGGCAGGACATGACGTTCAATACGGGAAACATCGTACCCGTCGTAGTTTTTCAAGAATCAAAGAAGTTCTTGACTTACCAAATTTGATTGAAATTCAAACTGACTCATTCAAAGATTTCCTAGACCATGGTCTTAAGGAAGTGTTTGAAGATGTATTGCCAATTTCAAACTTCACAGACACAATGGAGTTGGAATTTGTTGGATATGAAATCAAGGAACCAAAATACACGCTAGAAGAGGCTCGTATCCACGATGCTAGCTACTCAGCACCAATTTTTGTAACCTTCCGCTTGATCAATAAAGAAACAGGCGAAATCAAAACTCAAGAAGTTTTCTTTGGTGATTTCCCAATCATGACAGAAATGGGTACTTTCATCATCAATGGTGGTGAACGTATCATCGTATCTCAGTTGGTCCGCTCACCAGGTGTTTACTTTAACGATAAAGTTGATAAAAACGGTAAAGTGGGCTACGGTTCAACTGTTATCCCTAACCGTGGAGCTTGGTTGGAACTTGAAAGTGACTCAAAAGATATCGCCTACACTCGTATCGACCGTACTCGTAAGATTCCATTTACGACATTGGTTCGTGCGCTTGGTTTCTCAGGTGATGATGAAATCTTTGATATTTTTGGTGACAGCGAATTGGTTCGCAACACTGTTGAAAAAGATATCCATAAGAACCCAATGGACTCTCGTACCGACGAAGCCTTGAAAGAAATTTACGAACGTCTTCGTCCAGGTGAGCCTAAGACTGCTGAAAGCTCACGTAGCTTGCTTGTGGCTCGTTTCTTTGATCCACGTCGTTATGACTTGGCAGCTGTTGGTCGTTACAAAATCAATAAAAAACTCAATGTTAAAACACGTTTGCTCAACCAAACCATTGCAGAGCCATTGGTAGATCCTGAAACTGGAGAAATCTTGGTAGAAGCTGGAACAATCATGACTCGTAGTGTGATTGAAAGCATTGAAAGCCATTTGGATGGTGATTTGAATAAGATTGTCTACATTCCAAATGATGCAGCCGTTGTGACTGAGCCTGTTGTTCTTCAAAAGTTCAAGGTTGTTGCACCAACGGATCCAGACCGTGTTGTAACCATCATTGGTAATGCCAATCCAGATGACAAGGTTCGTATCGTCACTCCTGCAGATATTCTTGCTGAGATGAGTTACTTCCTCAACTTGGCTGAAGGACTTGGCCGTGTAGATGATATCGACCACCTTGGGAACCGTCGTATCCGTGCGGTTGGTGAATTGCTTGCCAACCAAGTACGTCTTGGACTTTCTCGTATGGAACGTAATGTCCGTGAACGTATGTCTGTTCAGGACAACGAAGTCTTGACACCACAACAAATTATCAATATCCGTCCTGTAACAGCTGCGGTTAAAGAATTCTTTGGTTCATCACAGTTGTCACAGTTCATGGACCAACACAACCCGCTTTCTGAGTTGTCTCACAAACGCCGTTTATCAGCCTTAGGACCTGGTGGTTTGACACGTGACCGCGCTGGATATGAAGTACGTGACGTGCACTACACTCACTACGGCCGTATGTGTCCAATCGAGACACCTGAAGGACCTAACATCGGTTTGATCAATAACTTGTCATCTTACGGACACTTGAATAAGTATGGTTTTGTTCAAACACCATACCGTAAGGTTGACCGTGAAACAGGTGTTGTTACCAACGAAATCGTTTGGTTGACAGCCGATGAAGAAGATGAATTTACTGTAGCACAGGCTAATTCTCGTCTGAATGAAGATGGAACATTTGCTGAGAAAGTTGTCATGGGACGTCACCAAGGGGTCAACCAAGAGTATCCAGCTAATGTTGTTGACTATATGGACGTATCACCAAAACAGGTAGTTGCCGTTGCGACAGCATGTATTCCTTTCTTGGAAAACGATGACTCCAACCGTGCCCTTATGGGAGCCAACATGCAACGTCAGGCTGTGCCGTTGATTAATCCTAAAGCACCTTACGTTGGTACTGGTATGGAATACCAAGCAGCCCATGATTCAGGAGCTGCTGTGATTGCTCAGTATGACGGTAAAGTTACTTATGCAGATGCTGACAAGGTAGAAGTTCGTCGTGAAGATGGTTCATTGGACGTTTACCACATCCAAAAATTCCGTCGTTCAAACTCAGGTACTGCCTACAACCAACGCACTCTCGTAAAAGTTGGCGATGTCGTTGAAAAAGGCGATTTCATCGCTGACGGACCTTCTATGGAAAATGGAGAAATGGCGCTTGGACAAAACCCAATCGTTGCCTACATGACTTGGGAAGGTTACAACTTCGAGGATGCCGTTATCATGAGCGAACGCTTGGTGAAAGACGATGTCTACACATCTGTCCACCTTGAAGAATACGAATCAGAAACACGCGATACAAAGCTTGGGCCTGAAGAAATTACTCGTGAAATTCCAAACGTTGGGGAAGACGCTCTTAAAGACCTTGACGAAATGGGTATTATCCGTATCGGTGCTGAGGTTAAAGAAGGGGATATCCTTGTAGGTAAAGTAACACCTAAGGGTGAGAAAGACCTTTCAGCTGAAGAACGTCTCTTGCACGCTATCTTTGGAGACAAGTCACGTGAAGTGCGTGATACTTCTCTTCGTGTACCACACGGTGCTGATGGTGTCGTTCGTGATGTTAAGATCTTTACACGTGCAAATGGAGATGAGCTGCAATCAGGTGTTAACATGCTGGTTCGCGTCTACATCGCTCAAAAACGTAAGATTAAGGTTGGAGATAAGATGGCCGGACGTCACGGAAATAAAGGGGTTGTCTCTCGTATCGTGCCTGTAGAAGACATGCCTTACCTTCCAGACGGAACTCCAGTCGACATCATGTTGAACCCACTTGGGGTGCCATCACGTATGAATATCGGTCAGGTTATGGAGCTCCACCTTGGTATGGCGGCTCGTACTCTTGGTATTCACATCGCAACACCAGTCTTTGACGGAGCAAGTTCTGAAGACCTTTGGTCAACTGTTAAAGAAGCAGGTATGGATAGTGATGCCAAAACAATCCTTTACGATGGCCGTACTGGGGAACCGTTTGATAACCGTGTTTCTGTCGGGGTCATGTACATGATCAAACTCCACCACATGGTTGATGATAAATTGCACGCGCGTTCAGTCGGACCATACTCAACCGTTACCCAACAACCACTCGGAGGTAAAGCTCAGTTTGGTGGACAACGTTTCGGTGAGATGGAGGTTTGGGCTCTTGAAGCCTACGGTGCATCAAATGTTCTTCAAGAAATCTTGACTTACAAGTCTGACGATATCAATGGACGTTTGAAAGCTTATGAAGCTATTACAAAAGGAAAACCAATTCCAAAACCAGGTGTTCCAGAATCCTTCCGAGTTCTTGTCAAAGAATTGCAATCACTTGGTCTTGACATGCGTGTTCTTGACGAAGATGACCAAGAAGTGGAACTTCGTGACTTGGATGAAGGAATGGACGAAGATGTCATCCACGTAGATGACCTTGAAAAAGCCCGCGAAAAAGCAGCCCAAGAGGCTAAAGCAGCTTTTGAAGCTGAAGAAGCTGAGAAAGCAACAAAAGCGGAAGCAACAGAAGAAGCTGCTGAGTAAGAAAAAGCAGTTCACTTAGAATAGAAAGGGAAGAAATAGTGGTTGATGTAAATCGTTTTAAAAGTATGCAAATCACCCTAGCTTCTCCAAGTAAAGTCCGTTCATGGTCTTATGGAGAAGTCAAAAAACCTGAAACAATCAATTACCGTACCTTAAAACCAGAACGTGAAGGGCTCTTTGATGAAGTTATCTTTGGTCCTACAAAAGACTGGGAATGTGCTTGTGGTAAGTACAAACGCATTCGTTACAGAGGAATTGTTTGTGACCGTTGTGGGGTTGAAGTAACGCGCACAAAAGTTCGTCGTGAGCGTATGGGGCACATTGAGTTGAAAGCTCCTGTATCTCACATCTGGTACTTCAAGGGGATTCCAAGCCGTATGGGCTTGACCCTTGATATGAGCCCTCGTGCCCTCGAGGAAGTTATCTACTTTGCGGCTTATGTGGTGATTGATCCTAAGGATACACCACTTGAGCACAAGTCTATCATGACAGAGCGCGAATACCGTGAGCGTTTGCGTGAGTATGGTTATGGATCATTCGTTGCCAAGATGGGTGCCGAAGCCATCCAAGACCTTTTGAAACAAGTAGATCTTGAAAAAGAAATTGCTGAACTCAAAGAAGAGTTGAAAACAGCTACTGGACAAAAACGTGTCAAAGCTATCCGTCGTTTGGATGTTTTGGATGCCTTTTATAAGTCTGGTAACAAACCTGAATGGATGATTCTCAACATTCTTCCGGTTATTCCACCAGATCTTCGTCCAATGTTGCAGTTGGATGGTGGCCGTTTTGCCTCATCTGACTTGAATGACCTTTACCGCCGTGTTATCAACCGTAACAACCGTTTGGCTCGTTTGCTTGAGTTGAATGCACCAGGTATCATCGTTCAAAATGAGAAGCGTATGCTTCAAGAAGCGGTTGACGCTTTGATTGACAATGGTCGTCGTGGTCGTCCAATCACAGGACCAGGTAGCCGTCCACTGAAATCATTGAGCCACATGCTTAAAGGTAAACAAGGACGCTTCCGTCAAAACTTGCTCGGTAAACGTGTTGACTTCTCAGGACGTTCCGTTATCGCCGTTGGCCCAACTCTTAAGATGTACCAATGTGGTGTGCCACGTGAAATGGCGATCGAGCTCTTTAAGCCATTCGTGATGCGTGAAATCGTTGCACGTGATATCGTGCAAAACGTGAAAGCAGCTAAACGCTTGGTCGAACGTGGAGATGAACGCATCTGGGATATCCTCGAAGAAGTGATTAAAGAACACCCAGTGCTTTTGAACCGCGCACCGACCCTTCACCGTTTGGGTATCCAAGCCTTCGAGCCAGTCTTGATTGATGGTAAGGCTCTTCGCTTGCACCCACTTGTCTGTGAAGCCTACAATGCCGACTTTGACGGGGACCAAATGGCCATCCACGTACCGCTTTCAGAAGAAGCCCAAGCAGAAGCTCGTATCTTGATGTTGGCTGCTGAGCATATCTTGAACCCCAAAGATGGTAAACCAGTTGTTACTCCATCTCAGGACATGGTTTTGGGTAACTACTACTTGACGATGGAAGAAGCTGGTCGTGAAGGTGAAGGAATGGTCTTCAAAGACCGTGACGAAGCGGTTATGGCTTACCGTAATGGTTATGTTCACCTTCACTCACGTGTTGGTATTGCAACAGATAGCCTCAACAAACCTTGGACAGAAGAGCAAAAACACAAGGTCTTGCTTACAACAGTTGGTAAAATCCTCTTCAACGACATCATGCCAGAGGGTCTACCATACTTGCAAGAACCAAACAATGCCAACTTGACAGAAGGCGTTCCAGCTAAATACTTCTTGCCACTTGGTGGAGATATCAAGGAAGCTATCAGCAATCTTGAACTTAACCCTCCATTCAAGAAGAAAAATCTTGGAAATATCATCGCTGAAATCTTCAAACGTTTCCGTACGACAGAAACTTCTGCCCTACTTGACCGTATGAAGAACCTCGGTTATCACCACTCAACTCTTGCAGGATTGACAGTGGGTATTGCCGATATCCCAGTCGTTGATGACAAGGCTGAAATCATTGAAGAATCACACAAACGTGTAGAACAAATCACAAAACAATTCCGTCGTGGTATGATCACAGACGACGAGCGTTACAATGCTGTTACAGCTGAATGGCGTGCTGCCCGTGAAAAACTAGAGAAACGTTTGATTGCCAACCAAGATCCTAAGAACCCAATCGTTATGATGATGGACTCTGGAGCCCGTGGTAACATCTCAAACTTCTCACAGCTTGCCGGTATGCGTGGTCTGATGGCTGCTCCGAACGGACGTATCATGGAATTGCCAATCCTTTCAAACTTCCGCGAAGGTTTGTCAGTATTGGAAATGTTCTTCTCAACTCACGGTGCCCGTAAAGGTATGACCGATACGGCCCTTAAGACAGCCGACTCAGGTTACTTGACTCGTCGTTTGGTTGACGTTGCCCAAGATGTTATCATCCGTGAGGACGACTGTGGAACTGACCGTGGTCTCTTGATCCGCTCTATCGCAGAAGGAAAAGAAATGATTGAGTCTCTCGAGGAGCGTCTCAATGGTCGTTACACTAAGAAAACTGTTAAACATCCAGAAACTGGTGCAGTGATTATCGGTCCAAATGAATTGATTACAGAAGACAAGGCGCGTGAAATTGTCAATGCTGGTGTGGAAGAAGTGACTATCCGTTCCGTATTTACATGTAACACTCGTCACGGTGTCTGCCGTCACTGTTACGGTATCAACTTGGCGACTGGTGATGCGGTTGAAGTTGGTGAAGCAGTTGGTACAATCGCTGCCCAATCTATCGGGGAACCTGGTACACAGCTTACAATGCGTACCTTCCACACGGGTGGGGTTGCCTCAAATACCGATATCACTCAGGGTCTTCCTCGTGTTCAAGAAATCTTTGAAGCCCGCAATCCTAAAGGGGAAGCGGTTATCACAGAGGTTAAAGGACAAGTTACTGCTATCGAAGAAGATGCATCAACTCGTACTAAGAAAGTCTTTGTTAAGGGTGAAACTGGTGAAGGTGAGTACGTCGTTCCATTTACAGCTCGTATGCGTGTTGAAGTTGGAGACCAAGTAGCGCGTGGTGCTGCTCTTACAGAAGGTTCTATCCAACCAAAACGTCTCCTTGCAGTTCGCGATGTCTTGTCAGTTGAAACTTACCTTCTCGGTGAAGTACAAAAAGTTTACCGTAGCCAAGGGGTAGAAATCGGTGACAAACACATCGAGGTAATGGTTCGTCAAATGATCCGTAAAGTCCGTGTCATGGATCCAGGTGACACAGATCTTCTCATGGGTACCCTCATGGATATCAATGACTTTACAGATGCCAACAAAGATGTCCTTATCGCAGGTGGAGTTCCAGCGACAGGTCGCCCAGTTCTTATGGGAATTACCAAAGCCTCACTTGAAACAAATAGTTTCTTGTCAGCGGCTTCCTTCCAGGAAACAACTCGTGTCCTTACTGACGCAGCTATCCGTGGTAAGAAAGACCATCTCCTTGGACTCAAGGAAAATGTTATCATCGGTAAGATCATCCCAGCTGGTACTGGTATGGCTCGTTATCGTAACCTTGAACCACATGCTGTCAACGAAGAAGAATACCTTAATCCTCCAGTAGAGGAAGAAGGAAATGAAGAAACAACAGAAGTAGTTGTGGATGCTGCCGTTGAAACTGTGGAAGAAACAGTAGAATAAAAGAGAATGAGAGAGCCCTCGGGTTCTCTCATTTTTCTGAAAACTTTCTCCATTTTTTCACGAAATGTGGTAAAATAATACTCAATGAAAATCAAAGAGCAAACTAGGAAACTAGCCGCAGGTTGCTCAAAGCACTGCTTTGAGGTTGTAGATAGAACTGACGAAGTCAGCTCAAAACACTGTTTTGAGGTTGTGGATAGAACTGACGAAGTCAGTAACCATACCTACGGTAAGGCGACGTTGACGTGGTTTGAAGAGATTTTCGAAGAGTATAAAAGAAAGAAGCTGACAAAGGAGACAGGTATGGAACAAACATTTTTTATCATTAAACCAGACGGTGTAAAAAGAGGATTAGTGGGTGAGGTGTTGAAACGCATTGAACAACGTGGATTTACAATCGAAAAATTGGAGTTGCGTTCACAGGTTTCAGAAGAGTTGATTGATCAGCACTATCAGGACTTGGTTGGTCAAAGTTTTTACCCACCGATTCGTGAATTTATGACTTCAGACCCTGTTCTTGTGGGTATCATTTCAGGCCCCAAAGTAATCGAAACTTGGCGGACTATGATGGGTGCGACTCGTCCAGAAGAAGCTTTACCAGGAACTATTCGAGGTGATTTTGCAAAAGCTGCTAGTGAAAACCAAGCTATCCAAAATGTTGTACATGGGTCAGATTCAGAAGAGTCAGCTAAGCGAGAAATTGCTCTTTGGTTTGACGGAAAGTAGTAAAAGTTTGATGTAAGGGTTACTTGCATCAAACTTTTTTGCATTTTAGAGTAGAAAACTGACAGTTGAGAAATATTCTAGCAATGGGGAGGATTTCTAGCCTATAATAAGAGCAAGTAAGGGAGGAAGAATGATGGAAAAAATGAAAAAGCAAATTCGTGTTTTGTTATTGCTGACGGTTTTTGGACTTAGTAGCTGTTCTTGTTTAAGTTTATCGACTTGGGCCTTGATGTTAAATCAAAACTGCTTCTATTATTTAATTGGCATGTTGCTCCTTGCCAGTATTGGTGCAGGGGTAAACTACTATAGAGGACAGGGAAATCAATCTTATTCAGTTTTTAAGGAAGATAAGCAACAATTCTTGTATAGTCTCTTGCTCTTAGTAAACATTTTGGGTTTAGCCTTAATTGTCATAGAGCATATCCTTGCAGGAAATACATCCGTAGAAGGGTTTGTGGAAGCCTTTCTACCTAGTTTCTTTTTCTTATTTGGTATTGATTTGCTAGTCTTTTTACCGATTCAGAAGTATTTAAATGGATTGAAAAAGATTTTAGGAAAGAAGGAAATCTGTTTTATTAGTGGACTAGCTACTCTAATCTTTCTCAGAAATCCTTGGATGCTATTGTCCATGACCTTTTATATTGCCTTGGGAATGCTATTTCTAGGACTGTTGGTGCCAAAAGTCATTCGCTGGGAAGTTTCATTTTACAGTCATTTGATGAGAGATATCTTGTTAGTTGTCTTCTTGCTGTTTCTATTTTAAGAACAAAAAAAGAGATAGTTCTAGTTTTACAATTTATAATATGGAATTCATAGATAATACCTAGACAAAGGACAACTTTTTGGTATAATAGAAACATGTACACTAAAAACGAAGAAGAGTTACAGTCCTTAGGTGAACGTTTGGGCTATTTATTAGAAAAGAATGATGTCTTAATTTTAACTGGTGAACTTGGAGCAGGCAAAACGACATTTACAAAAGGTCTTGCTAAAGGATTACATATTTTTCAGATGATTAAGAGTCCAACCTACACTATCGTAAGAGAGTATGAAGGTCGTCTTCCACTTTACCACCTAGATGTTTATCGTATAGAGGGGGATGCTGATTCTATTGATTTAGATGAGTTTCTCTTTGGTGGTGGGGTAACTGTCATCGAGTGGGGGCATCTTTTAGGTGATGCCTTGCCAGATACTTATTTAGAATTGGAAATTCTAAAAGAAGAAGACGGTCGCAGATTAAACTTCAAAGCCAAGGGTTTGCGTGCAGAAAAACTCTTAAAGGAGCTTCAACATGGAGTATGAGTTGCTCATTAGGGAAGCAGAAGTTGAAGATGCGGCTGAATTAGTGGCCTTTTTAAATCGTGTCAGTGTAGAAACAGATTTTACCAGTCTGGATAGGAATGGCATTTTGATGACAGATACTGAGATGGAGTTGTTTTTGGATAAACAGGCTCACTCGGAAAATCAAATCACTTTACTGGCCTTGCTGAATGATGAAATTGCTGGTCTTGTAAATATCACAGCTGATCAACGTAAGAGAGTTCGTCATATTGGAGATCTCTTCATTGTGATTGGTCAGAAATATTGGAATAATGGATTGGGAAGTTTGTTGATAGAAGAAGCGATAGAGTGGGCACAAGCTAGTGGTATTCTTCGTCGACTTCAACTAACTGTCCAAACTCGTAATCAAGCTGCAGTTCATCTATATCAAAAATATGGCTTTGTAATTGAAGGTAGACAAGAGCGCGGTGCGTACATAGAAGAAGGGAAATTTATCGATGTTTACTTGATGGGTAAACTGATAGATTAGTAGAAATATGGTTAAAAAAATTATTGGAATGGTGCTAGCTTTTCTAGCTGTGACAGTTTTGGGTGTGGGTGTCTTTGCTTATACCATTTATCAGCAAGGTACACAAACCTTATCAAAAACCTATAAAAAGATTGGGGAAGAAACCAATGTTATTGAGGCGACTGAACCCTTAACGATCCTTTTAATGGGGGTTGATACTGGAAACGTTGAACGAACTGACCCTTGGGAGGGGAATAGTGATTCTATGATTCTCTTGACGGTTAATCCGCATACGAAAAAGACTATGATGTTGAGTTTAGAGAGAGATATTTTGACGAAAATTCAGCATAAAGATGGTCAAATCGAAGAAGCGAAACTGAACGCAGCTTATGCTGGAGGAGGTGCAGAATTAGCTATCTCAACGATTCAAAGGATGATGAATATCCATATTGACCGCTATATTATGGTCAATATGCAAGGTTTGCAACAATTGGTAGATGCAGTGGGCGGGATTACGGTTAATAATACACTAGGTTTCCCGATTTCTATCAGTGACCAAGAGGAATTTAACACCATTTCTATCGGTGTTGGAGAGCAGACAATAAATGGAGAAGAAGCGCTTGTTTATTCTCGCATGCGCTACCAGGATCCAGAAGGGGACTACGGACGTCAGAAGCGTCAGCGTGAAGTCATTCAAAAGGTTGTTGAAAAAGTTCTTAGCTTGAATAGTGTTAGTCACTATCAATCTATCCTAAAAGCCTTAAGTACCAATATGCAGACTAATATTGATCTATCTGCGAAAAGTATTCCAAGCTTGTTAGGTTACCAGGACTCGTTTAAAACGATTGAAACTCAACAATTACGAGGAGAAGATGCCGAATTGCAAGGGACATCTTATCAAATTGTAACTGCTAACCATTTGTTAGAAATCCAGAATCTTTTGAGAACCTCACTTGATAAACCGAAGGTGACAGAGTTAGAGACAAATGCTGTCTTATATGAAGATATTTTCGGAAATCGAAATAATACCGGTTTGGGAACAGGTATGATTAATAATACAATAAATCAAGAAGATGTAGAATAATCTATTTTATAGTTAAAATCGTGGGAAATTTCCTGCGATTTTTTCAAAAAAATACGAATAGATAGGTAGGAGGAAACATGAAAGCAGAAATCATTGCTGTTGGAACAGAGATTTTGACAGGACAGATTGTCAATACCAATGCTCAGTTTTTGTCGGAAAAACTAGCAGAGATTGGGGTAGATGTATATTTTCAGACGGCTGTAGGAGACAATGAAGCTCGTCTCTTATCCCTGCTTGAGATTGCCAGTCAACGTAGCAGCCTGCTGATTTTGACAGGCGGTTTGGGGCCAACTGAGGACGATTTGACCAAACAAACCCTGGCTAAATTCTTAGGGAAAAAATTAGTCTTCGATCCTCAGGCACAGGCGAAGTTGGATGTCTTTTTTGCCCAGAGACCAGACTATGCCCGAACACCGAATAATGAAAGACAAGCTCAACTTGTAGAAGGGGCGACTCCGCTGCCAAATGAAACAGGACTGGCTGTGGGAGGAATATTAGAAGTCGAAGGAGTGACCTACGTTGTCCTTCCTGGTCCGCCAAGTGAATTGAAACCCATGGTTTTAAACCAACTTCTACCCAAGTTGATGACAGGAAGCAAGCTGTATTCCCGAGTTCTTCGTTTCTTTGGAATTGGCGAAAGTCAGTTGGTGACCATTTTGGCTGATTTGATTGACAATCAAACAGATCCGACCTTAGCGCCTTATGCCAAGACAGGAGAAGTCACTCTGCGTCTGTCAACAAAGGTTAGCAGTCAAGAAGAGGCGAATCAAGCGCTGGATATCTTAGAAAATCAAATCTTGAATCGTCAAACTTTTGAAGGCCTTTCTTTACGAAAACTTTGTTATGGTTATGGGGAAGAAACTAGTTTAGCTAGCATTGTGGTAGAAGAACTGAAAAGGCAAGGGAAAACTATCACGGCTGCAGAGAGTTTGACGGCTGGTCTTTTCCAAGCTAGGGTAGCGGATTTTTCGGGTGCTTCAAGTATATTTAAGGGTGGTTTTGTGACCTATAGCTTGGAGGAAAAATCAAAAATGTTGGATATTCCTGTCAAGGATTTGGAAGAGCACGGTGTGGTATCTGAATTTACAGCTCAGAAGATGGCTGAGCAGGCACGAATCAAGACCCAGTCTGATTTTGGCCTTAGTTTGACTGGAGTGGCAGGACCAGATAGCCTGGAAGGACATCCAGCTGGGACAGTCTTCATAGGCTTGGCTCAAGAGCAAGGAACTGAGGTTATCAAGGTCAATATTGGAGGCAGAAGTCGAGCAGATGTACGTCACATTGCGGTTATGCATGCCTTTAACCTAGTTCGCAAGGCTTTATTAAGTGACTAACTTTTGATATAATAGTAGATAGGTCTGAGGACCATTAGAATGTAGGAGAATAGAATGGCGAAAAAACCAAAAAAATTAGATGAAATTTCAAAAAAATTCGGGGCAGAACGTGAAAAAGCCTTGAATGACGCTCTTAAATTGATTGAGAAAGACTTTGGTAAGGGTTCAATCATGCGTTTGGGTGAGCGTGCAGAGCAAAAGGTGCAAGTGATGAGCTCAGGTTCCTTGGCTCTTGATATTGCCCTTGGTTCAGGTGGTTATCCTAAGGGACGTATCATCGAAATCTATGGGCCAGAGTCATCTGGTAAGACAACGGTTGCCCTTCATGCAGTTGCACAAGCGCAAAAAGAAGGTGGGATTGCAGCCTTTATCGATGCGGAGCATGCCCTTGATCCAGCTTATGCTGCGGCTCTTGGGGTCAATATTGACGAATTGCTCTTGTCTCAACCAGATTCAGGAGAGCAAGGTCTTGAGATTGCAGGAAAATTGATTGACTCAGGTGCAGTTGACCTTGTCGTAGTCGACTCCGTTGCGGCCCTTGTCCCTCGTGCGGAAATTGATGGAGATATCGGAGATAGCCACGTTGGTTTGCAGGCTCGTATGATGAGTCAGGCCATGCGTAAACTTGGTGCTTCTATCAATAAAACCAAAACAATTGCCATCTTCATCAACCAATTGCGTGAAAAAGTTGGGGTCATGTTTGGAAATCCAGAAACAACTCCTGGTGGACGTGCCTTGAAATTCTACGCATCAGTCCGTTTGGATGTTCGTGGAAGCACGCAAATCAAGGGAACTGGTGACCAAAAAGACACCAACGTCGGTAAAGAAACCAAGATCAAGGTCGTGAAAAACAAGGTGGCTCCACCATTTAAAGAAGCCTTCGTTGAAATCATGTACGGAGAAGGAATTTCTAAGACCGGTGAGCTTTTGAAGGTTGCAAGCGATTTGGATATCATCAAAAAAGCAGGGGCTTGGTATTCTTATAAGGATGAGAAAATCGGGCAAGGTTCTGAAAATGCTAAGAAATACTTGGCAGATAACCCAGAAGTCTTTGATGAGATTGATCATCAAGTCCGTGTTCAATTTGGTTTGATTGATGGAGAAGAAGCTTCTGTAGAAGGTGTTGAAACTAAAAAAGATGACGTAGTTCAAGCAGATTCTGTGAATGAAGAAGTGACACTTGACCTAGGCGACGAGCTTGAAATCGAAATTGAAGAATAAGCTGTTAAAGTAGTGGAGAAATTCACTGCTTTTTCATTGCCTAGTTCTGGCATAGTTTGCTGTTTCTTGTCGCTCCTTTAGAAAGCTGATATAATAGCCTTATGAATAAAAAACGAACAGTGGACCTGATTCATGGTCCTATTCTTCCTTCGCTTTTGAGTTTTGCCTTTCCAATCTTGCTGTCCAATATTTTCCAACAGCTCTATAATACTGCTGATGTCTTGATTGTTGGACGTTTTCTTGGTCAAGATTCCTTGGCTGCGGTTGGGGCAACAACTGCTATTTTTGATTTGATTATAGGCTTTACGCTTGGTGTTGGTAATGGAATGGGGATTGTCATTGCCCGCTATTATGGGGCTAGGAATTTCACCAAAATCAAGGAAGCGGTAGCAGCTACCTGGATTTTAGGTGCTCTTTTGAGTATTGTAGTGATGTTGCTGGGCTTTCTTGGTCTGTATCCTCTTTTGCAATACTTAGATACTCCTGCAGAAATCCTTCCTCAGTCCTATCAATATATTTCTATGATTGTGACCTGTGTCGGTGTCAGCTTTGCTTATAATCTCTTTGCAGGTTTGTTGCGGTCCATTGGGGACAGTCTAGCAGCCCTTGGATTTCTGATTTTCTCTGCTCTGGTTAATGTGGTTCTGGATCTCTATTTCATTACGCAATTGCATCTGGGAGTTCAATCTGCAGGCCTTGCTACCATCATTTCGCAAGGCTTATCAGCGGTTCTCTGCTTTTATTATATCCGTAAGAGTGTGCCAGAACTTTTGCCTCAACTCAAGCATTTCAAATGGAACAAGGCTTTGTACGCTGATCTCTTGGAGCAAGGTTTAGCTATGGGTTTGATGAGTTCAATTGTATCGATCGGCAGTGTGATTTTACAGTCTTCTGTTAATACCTTTGGTGCAGTGATTATTAGTGCCCAGACGGCAGCTCGACGCATTATGGCTTTCGCCCTTCTTCCCATGACTGCTATTTCTGCATCAATGACGACCTTTGCTTCTCAGAATCTAGGAGCTAAGCGACCAGACCGCATTGTTCAAGGACTTCGAATCGGCAGTCGTCTAAGTATATCCTGGGCAGTTTTTGTTTGTATCTTCCTCTTTTTTGCCAGTCCAACCTTGGTTTCCTTCTTGGCTAGTTCGACAAATGGTTACTTGATAGAAAATGGAAGTCTGTACTTGCAAATCAGTTCAGCCTTTTATCCTATTTTGAGTCTCTTGTTGATTTATCGCAATTGTTTGCAGGGTTTGGGGCAAAAAATCCTTCCTCTGGTTTCTAGCTTTATCGAACTAATCGGGAAAATCGCTTTTGTGGTTTTGATTATCCCTTGGGCAGGATATAAGGGAGTTATCCTTTGCGAACCCTTAATCTGGGTTGCCATGACCATTCAACTGTATTTCTCACTGTTTCGTCACCCCTTGATAAAAGAAGGCAAGGAAATTTTAGCAACTAAAGTGCTATCCTAGTTGTATTTACTGAATAAAATCCATTTCCTCTAGTGAAAATCGAAAAAACTTGTGTTATAATAAGAAAGATTAAAATGTGAAAAAAGGAGATTCCTAATGGGACGTAAATGGGCCAATATCGTAGCCAAGAAAACGGCTAAAGATGGAGCTAACTCTAAAGTATATGCAAAATTTGGTGTAGAAATCTATGTAGCAGCTAAAAAAGGTGATCCAGATCCAGAATCAAACTCAGCCTTGAAATTCGTTATCGACCGTGCTAAACAAGCCCAAGTGCCAAAACACGTTATCGATAAAGCTTTGGACAAGGCTAAAGGAAACACAGACGAAACCTTTACAGAAGGACGTTACGAAGGTTTTGGACCAAATGGTTCTATGCTGATTGTTGATACTTTGACTTCAAATGTCAACCGTACAGCGGCTAATGTCCGTGCAGCCTTTGGTAAAAATGGCGGAAACATGGGCGCTTCAGGTTCAGTTTCATACCTCTTTGACAACAAGGGAGTTATCGTATTTGCAGGTGAAGATGCGGACGCGGTCTTTGAGCAATTGCTAGAAGCAGATGTGGATGTGGATGATGTAGAAGCAGAAGAAGGGACAATCACAGTTTACACAGCTCCAACTGACCTTCATAAGGCTATCGTTGCCCTTCGTGAGTCAGGTATCGAAGAATTCCAAGTGACTGAATTGGAAATGATTCCTCAGTCAGAAGTGGAATTGTCAGGCGATGATCTTGAAACCTTTGAAAAACTTTACAGCGTTCTTGAAGACGACGAAGACGTACAAAAGATCTACACAAACGTAGATGGATTCTAATTTAACCTAGTGAACATGATCCTAAGTGAAAAAATCACTTGGGATTTTTTGAATCAAGAAAAATAGTTCTCTAGGAAACTTTTTCTTGACATCCCTTTTCAAAGTGGTAAAATAGTTCTCATGGAAACTTGTTTAGTTCCTAGGAGAACTAAATGTGATAGTTAGAAAGGAGTTAGTATGGATAAACCGATGTTAGTCTTTAAGCGTTTTGGTCATCAGATTCACCTCATGGTGCAAAAGGAAGCCAAACGTTGTGGTATTGAATTTATGGGTGGGCCTCAAGGTCAGGTTGTTCGTTTTTTGGATAATCGTGAGAAAAACCAAGACTTGGTCTTGATTAAAGATATAGAGCAGGAACTCAATATTACCAAGTCTGTTGCTAGTAATTTGGTCAAGCGTATGGTGCAAAATGGTTTGGTGGAATTGGAGGCGAGTCCTAGCGATAAGCGGGCAAAATTTGTTCGTTTGACGGACAAAGCACGTTCTCAGATGCAACAGGTTAAGTCTTTTTTTGAACGAATAGACAAGAAGTTGATGGAAGACATTGATGAAGATGAATTACTGATTTTTGAGAAAGTTCTCGGTCAACTACAGGCAAATATCAAGGGAATAGGAGGAGAGAATGAAGAAATTAGCCAAACGAATTAGTAGAAAAGAATGGGGGATGATTTTACTAGCCATTCTCTTTACTTGCTTTTCGGTCTATCTAGAGTTGGAAGTGCCGACCTATATCTCGAAAATTACGAATTTACTAGGAAGTCAAAGAACCAACTTGGATGAGTTATGGCAACCAGCAGGTATGATGGTGGGAATGTCCTTTCTAGCCTTCTTATCCGCAGTTGCAGTTGGATTTTTTTCGTCCAGAGTGGCCGCTTCTTATACTAGTAGGCTGAGAAGTGATATTTTTAACCGAGTTTTGGATTACTCGCAGACAGAGATTAAGAAATTCTCTATTCCTAGCCTCTTGACGCGTACTACCAATGACATTACTCAAGTTCAAATGTTGATTACCATGGGCTTGCAAGTAGTTACGCGTGGTCCGATTATGGCTATCTGGGCTATCGGGAAGATTTTAGGCCATTCAGAATACTGGCTCTGGGCCGTACTTGTGGCAGTGATTGTCAACGTCCTGATGACGACTGTTTTGATGACGCTAGCCTTTCCAAAACAGTCCTTGATTCAGGGGTTGACAGATAAACTGAACAGTATCACTCGTGAGAGTTTAACAGGTATTCGCGTCGTTCGTGCCTACAATGCAGAGGATTACCAAAATGAAAAATTTGCAGCAGCAAATGATGAATTGACACGCTTGAATTTGTTTGTCAACCGTCTCATGGCCATTTTGAATCCTATCATGATGGGAATTTCAAGTGGTTTGAGTGTGGCGATATACTGGATTGGAGCCTATGTAATCAACGATGCTGCTCCGACGGCGCGCCTGCCTCTCTTTAGTGATATGGTTGTTTTCATGTCTTATGCCATGCAGGTTGTCATGGGCTTCCTTCTCATGGGGGCGCTCTTCATCGTTCTTCCCCGAACCATGGTCTCTGCCAAGCGGATTAACCAGGTTCTAGATTTACATTCTTCTATCCAAAATCCTGCTCAAGCGCAGCTGGCTGATGAAAATCTCAAAGGTCAGGTCGAGTTTAAGGATGTGACCTTCCGCTATGCGGCAAATTCGGAGGCGGTTATCGAGCATGTCAGCTTTAAAGCAGAAGCTGGTCAAACAGTGGCCTTTATTGGGTCAACAGGTTCTGGTAAATCAACTCTGGTCAATCTGATTCCACGTTTCTACGATGTGTCAGAAGGAGAAATTCTGGTGGATGGTGTCAATGTTCAAGACTATGACTTGAAAGATTTGCGCAACAAGGTTGGTTATATTCCTCAGAAAGCGGTTCTCTTTTCAGGTGATGTTAAGGGCAATTTGGACTTTGGACACAGTCAAGAAACACCACTTAGTGAACAGGCTATGTGGCAGGCTTTGGAGTTGGCCCAGTCTAAGAACTTTATCGAAGACAAGGAAGCGGGCTTATCGTCAGAAGTGGCCCAAGGAGGAACCAACTTCTCAGGTGGTCAAAGACAGCGTCTGGCAATTGCGCGTGCCTTAGCTCGGAAGCCAGAAATCCTCATCTTTGATGACTCCTTCTCAGCTTTGGACTACAAGACAGACCGTGTCCTACGCCAAGAGCTAGCAGAGAAAACCAAGTCTATGACCAAGCTTATCGTTGCACAGCGTATTTCAACGATTATGGATGCAGATTTGATTTTGGTCTTGGATCAAGGAAAAGTCGTGGGACAAGGCACCCACAAGGAACTTCTAGCTAATAACGAAGTTTACCAAGAAATTGCCTATTCACAACTATCGAAGGAGGAATTGGAACATGGAAAATAAGAAAATGTCTCTCTGGAAACAGAGTAAACCCTATCTTGCAGGCCTCCAGTTTGCCCTTCTAATCGCCTTTCTAGCAACAATCTTATCCAATATCATTACTGTATATGGTCCAACCCGTATCAAGGAAATGACTAATATTATTGCCAGTGGTTTGGAAACAAGTGTGGATGTCGCGGCGGTTGCAGCTATTGGTGGTTTTTTGGCCGTCATCTATGTGATTGGACTTTTATCAAATTATTTGCAGGCCTTTCTGTTTACAACAGCTATTCAACGTTTTTCAGAGCGTTTGAGAAGAGCTATTGCAGAGAAAATCAATCGCCTTCCATTAGGATATTTTGATGGGCATTCTCAAGGAGATACCTTGTCTCGTGTGACTAATGACGTTGACACTGCAGCCCAATCCCTCAATCAAAGTCTAGGAACAGTTCTTTCATCTAGCTTACTGGTCGTGGCTGTCTTAGTAACCATGTTTGGTATGAACTGGATTTTAGCTTTGGTGACGGTTGTTTCAACTCTTATTGGTTTTGCTTTCGTGTCTGTCTTTATGGGCAAATCACAGGGATTCTTTAAAAGTCAGCAACAGGATTTGGCAGCTGTCAATGGTTATGTGGAAGAAATGTACTCTGGTCATAATGTGGTGACCAGCTACAATGCTATCGAGAGCACGAAAGAAGAGTTTGCGAAATTAAACCATCGTCTGTATGATAGTATCTGGAAATCTCAGTTTATTTCAGGGATTATGATGCCGATTATGATGTTTATTGGGAACTTTAGCTATGCCTTGGTGATTATTGTTGGTGCAGCTTTGGCTCTGAATGGGCAGATTAGTATCGGGATTATCGTTGCCTTTATGGCCTACGTTCGTATCTTTTCTCAGCCCCTTTCCCAAATTGCTCAAGGGATTACCAGTCTTCAGCAAACTAGCGCAGCCATGGGACGTGTCTTCGAATTCTTAGGTGAAGAGGAAATGGAAGATGAATCTCATAAAGAAAGACAGCTGAGCGATATGAAAGGGCAAGTGGTCTTTGATCGAGTTTCCTTTGGTTATACACCAGAGCGAACCATCATTAATGACTTTTCTGCGACTGCTCATGCAGGTCAAAAGGTTGCCATTGTCGGACCGACCGGAGCTGGGAAGACAACTATTGTCAATCTTTTGATGAAGTTCTATGAGATTGATAAGGGAAGCATCCGTATCGATGGTGTGGATACCAAGGAGATGAAGCGTTCGGAAGTGCATGATGCCTTTTCAATGGTCTTGCAGGACACTTGGCTCTTTGAAGGCACTATCCGAGACAATCTTATCTATAACCAAAAGGATATTAGCGATGAGCGCGTGATTGAAGCCAGCAAGGCTGTAGGGATTCATCACTTTATTATGACCCTCCCAGATGGTTACGATACCGTCTTGGACGATACAGTGACCTTGTCTGTCGGACAAAAGCAACTCTTGACCATTGCTCGCGCTTTGCTGAAAGATGCACCACTCCTAATCCTAGATGAAGCGACCTCTTCGGTTGATACACGGACGGAAGAATTAATCCAGAAAGCCATGGACCGTTTGATGGAGGGAAGAACTTCCTTTGTCATCGCCCACCGCTTGTCTACTATCCGAAATGCTGATCTTATTCTGGTTATGAAAGATGGAAATATCATCGAGCAAGGAAATCATGATGAGCTGATGGCGCAAGCTGGTTTCTACGCTGACCTCTACAACAGTCAATTTACAGAAGACGAAGCAGAAGAATAAATCGAAAGAAGGCTTGACGGCCTTCTTTTTCTGCACTATACTAGAAGACAAGTGCTTCCCTGTAAGCAAAATTTGAGTAAGTGATGAGAAAATATATGAAAAATTATCAAGAATGGTATGACTACATTGCTGCTAACATTGAAAATAGGCCCTTTCTTCTGAGCTTGTTAAGAACTTTCAATCGCTTTATGACGGTAGTTATGCCTATAATTTATCTAACCTTGTTAGCAACTGTCTATCTCCAACAAGGACTTGAGAAACAGGTCTGGATCTATGTGTTTGTCCCTGCATCAGGCTTTGTTATTTTGTCCCTTCTTCGTAAGAAAATCAATACTCCTAGGCCTTATGAGGAATGGGATATTAAACCCTTGCTTGACAGAGATAGTCCTGGTCAGTCTATGCCCAGCCGTCATGTCTTTTCAGCAACCATTATCTCCATGGCTTGCTTACATGCTAGTTTATCTGTAGGGGTTATCTTGTTGGTCTTGTCAGCCCTCCTCGGCCTTGTGCGAGTTCTAGGTGGCGTGCATTATCCCAAGGATGTAGTGGTTGGCTATATGTGTGCTCTTGTGTGGGGGGTGATTTTCTTTCTATGTTGACCTGTAAGTTAGGGTAGCCTTACAACCACTTACGGGTCTAAAGTAACCACTTGCTTTTTTGCTCTTGTTTTCTTATTTTAGCTTTGATATAGTAGAGTCAGAAAGGAGATGGAATGAAGTTACGAATCGAAATTGACAGCAATTTAGAGGAAACTGAAATTGTCATCAAGGCAGCGGCTTTGACAGATGAGATTGCGGATTTACAGCGGCTCTTGCAAGAATCCAAGTCTCCTCGGTTGATTTTTTATAAGGGAACAGGTGAATATTATCTGGATTTGTCGGAAATTCTCTTCTTTGAGACGGAAGGTAGCAAGATTTATGCCCATACCCAGAAAGATGCCTACGAAGTTCGGCTCAAACTCTATGAGTTAGAGTCGATCCTGCCTCGCTATTTTAGTCGAGTATCCAAGTCAACTATCGCAAATATCCGTCAGGTTTACTCGGTGGACAAGTCCTTTTCAGGAACGGGCACCATTTCCTTTTATCAGACCCATAAGGAGGTTCATGTCTCACGACATTACCAATCCCTCCTAAAAGAAAATCTAAGAAACATGAGGTAAGAACATGAAAAAGAAAGCATTTGGTATTGTGTTGCTAGTATTGGCAGCTTTAATATTATTACAAGGAAATTTTGGAATCCCTTCATTCGGTGGGCAAATTTGGCCCTTGCTTGGTATTGCATTTTTTGCCTATCAATCAGTTGGAGCTTTGTTGCGTCGTCACTTAACTTCAGCCTCTTTTACAGCTCTAGTAGCCTTAATGATTGCTAACCACTTTTATGGCATTTTACCAATTCCCAATCAGTCATTGTTCTGGGCAAGTATTTTAATCGTAATGGGTGTCAGCGCACTCACTCATTCTAACAGAACTTGGAATGGGAAAAAATGGTGGTATGATGGTAAAAAGACCATTCTTACAGATAAGGAAGTTGCTTTTGGGACTGGGACTTTCTACAAGCAAAATCAAGAATTGGTAGACGACCAAGTAGAAGTTGGTTTTGGAAATGCCAAAATCTATTATGACAATGCAGAGATTTTAGGAGATAGCGCAACTCTGAAAGTGGAAGTCGGTTTTGGGAATGCAGTTATCTATGTTCCTAAACATTGGGGAGTTGATTTAAAGGTAGAAACTTTCTGTGGCGTAGCCAAGGCAGATACTCCTCTAGCGCCAACCAGCAAAACCTTGATTATCCGTGGAGATGTGGCTTTTGGGAAATTAGGAGTTGTTTACGTTAAATAAAAAAATCTTTCAATCCCCTTGCCAAAACAGAGAAAGTGTGATAACATAGTACAGTATGTGGTGCTAGCACATCCGCTATATTAGATCTAATAGGAGGAAAACACAAATGGCTAAAGTATGTTACTTTACAGGTCGTAAGACTGTATCAGGAAACAACCGTTCACACGCGATGAACCAAACAAAACGTGCCGTAAAACCAAACCTTCAAAAAGTTACTGTTCTTATCGATGGTAAACCTAAAAAAGTTTGGGCTTCAGCTCGTGCTTTGAAATCAGGTAAAGTTGAACGCGTTTAATAATAAAAGTAAGGAGACCTTAGGGTCTTTTTTCTTTTACTGCAGGTATAAAATCATTTGAAAAATAGAGTAAATATCCGCTGATACAGTATTCTGCTTTTACACTTGGGCTGAAATATGATAAAATAGAGTATCAACTAGTTGAGGTAAAAAGGATGACTGTAAAAATTAATACAAAAGATGGTCAAATCGAACTAACAGATGAAGTGATTGCAACCGTCGTAGGTGGAGCAGCAACTGAGATTTTTGGTGTGGTCGGTATGGCTAGTAAAAATGCCCTCAAAGATAATTTCCAAGCCCTTCTAGGTAAGGAAAATTATTCCAAAGGTGTCGTCGTGAAGGCAGCCGAAGATGGCAGTATTGCAGTTGATGTATATACCGTGTTGAGCTACGGAACAAAGATTAGCGAAGTGTCAAAAAACATTCAAGAGCGTGTTCGGTTTAGTTTGGAAAATCAACTTGGAATTACCGCTCAGACTGTAAATGTCTACATTCAAAATATCAAAGTTGTAGGAGAATAACCGTGTCAAAAATTACTACTAGCTTATTTCAAGAAATGGTGCAGGCTGCATCAACTCGTTTGAATAAGCAAGCTGAATATGTCAATTCATTAAACGTCTTTCCAGTTCCAGATGGAGATACTGGAACAAACATGGGAATGACCATTGAAAATGGAGCTAAAGAAGTTGCAGACAAGCCAGCTTCTACAGTTGGCGAGGTAGCGAGCATTCTTGCTAAAGGTCTTTTGATGGGTGCGCGTGGAAACTCAGGCGTTATTACGTCTCAGCTTTTCCGTGGATTTTCACAAGCCATCAAGGATAAAGACGAATTAACAGGTCAAGACTTGGCCCTTGCCTTCCAATCAGGTGTAGAAGTTGCTTATAAGGCAGTGATGAAACCAGTTGAAGGAACGATTTTGACAGTTTCTCGTGGGGCAGCTATTGGTGCGAAGAAAAAAGCTGAGCAAACAGATGACGCTGTTGAAGTCATGCGCGCAGCCTTGGAAGGTGCTAAAACAGCACTAGCTAAAACGCCAGACATGCTTCCAGTATTGAAAGAAGTTGGCGTTGTGGATTCAGGTGGTCAAGGACTGGTCTTCATCTATGAAGGTTTCCTTTCAGCCCTTACTGGCGAATATATTGCATCTGAGGACTTTGTAGCGACTCCTGCCAACATGAGTGAGATGATCAATGCAGAGCATCATAAGTCTGTGGCTGGTCACGTAGCGACTGAGGACATCACGTTTGGTTACTGTACTGAAATTATGGTAGCTCTTAAGCAAGGTCCAACCTATGCCAAAGATTTTGACTACGACGAATTCCGTAACTACTTGAATGAACTCGGGGATTCTCTCCTTGTTGTCAATGATGATGAAATTGTCAAAGTCCATGTCCATACAGAAGATCCAGGACTTGTTATGCAAGAAGGTCTCAAATATGGTAGCTTGGTCAAGGTAAAAGTTGACAATATGCGTAACCAACACGAAGCGCAGGTTGAAAAAGAAGCTGCTCAAGTTAGCAAACCAGCTGAAGAAAAAGAATATGCTTTGATTGCTGTCGTTGCTGGTAAAGGTCTAGCAGATATCTTCCGTTCTCAAGGTGTGGATTATGTTATCGAAGGCGGTCAAACCATGAACCCTTCAACAGAAGACTTTATCAAGGCTGTTGAACAGGTCAACGCTCGTAACATCATCTTCCTGCCAAACAACAAAAACATCTTCATGGCAGCTCAATCTGCAGCAGAAGTTTTGGAGCAACCAGCAGTAGTGGTAGAGACTCGTACTCTTCCTCAAGGTTTGACAAGTCTTCTTGCCTTTGATCCAAGCAAGTCAATTGAAGAAAATCAAGAGCGTATGACTGCAGCCCTTAGAGATGTCGTTAGCGGAAGCGTCACAACAGCCGTTCGTGATACAACCATTGATGGTTTAGAAATCCATGAAAACGATAATCTTGGTATGGTTGATGGGAAAATTCTTGTGTCAAACCCTGACATGCACCAAACCTTGACAGAAACATTGAAACATATGTTGGATGAAGATAGTGAAATTGTAACCTTCTATGTCGGTGAAGATGGAAGCGAAGAACTTGCCAATGAAATTGCTCAAGAAATCGCAGAAGAATTCGAAGACGTTGAAGTCGAGATTCACCAAGGTCAACAACCTGTTTACCCATACCTATTCAGTGTGGAATAAGATTAATGAAGAACTGAGAAATCAGTTCTTTTTTCTTTTTTAGTAAATGAAATCGGTATCTTTTTAATAAAAACAAAAATAACATTCATAAATAAACGTTAAAATAGAAAATTCAGAAAATTTCTTCTTTTCTCTTGAAAAATTTTGAAAAAATGGTATGATAGAAACAAGTTATTTTTAAGAGAAGAGAAAGGGGAACAATGGAGAAAATCAGTTTAGAATCTCCTAAGACGGGGTCGGACCTAGTTTTGGAAACACTTCGTGATTTAGGAATTGATACCATCTTTGGTTATCCTGGTGGTGCGGTCTTGCCTTTTTATGATGCGATATATAATTTTAAAGGCATTCGCCACATTCTAGGACGCCATGAGCAAGGCTGTCTGCATGAAGCTGAAGGTTATGCTAAATCAACTGGAAAGTTGGGTGTTGCCGTCGTCACTAGCGGACCGGGAGCAACAAATGCCATTACAGGAATTGCAGATGCCATGAGCGATAGTGTTCCCCTTTTGGTCTTTACAGGTCAAGTGGCGCGAGCGGGGATTGGGAAGGATGCCTTTCAGGAGGCAGACATCGTGGGAATTACCATGCCAATCACTAAGTACAATTATCAAGTTCGTGAGACAGCTGATATTCCGCGTATCATTACGGAAGCTGTCCATATCGCAACTACAGGTCGACCAGGGCCAGTTGTAATTGACCTACCTAAAGACGTATCTGCTTTAGAAACGGACTTCATCTATTCACCAGAAGTGAACCTACCAAGTTATCAACCGACTCTTGAGCCAAATGATATGCAAATCAAGAAAATCTTGAAGCAATTATCCAAGGCTAAAAAGCCAGTCTTGCTAGCTGGCGGTGGGATTAGTTATGCTGAAGCAGCTGCAGAATTAAATGAATTTGCAGAACGCTATCAAATTCCAGTGGTAACCAGTCTTTTGGGACAAGGAACGATTGCAACGAGTCATCCACTCTTCCTTGGAATGGGAGGCATGCACGGGTCATTCGCAGCTAATATTGCCATGACGGAAGCGGACTTTATGATTAGTATTGGTTGCCGTTTCGATGACCGCTTGACGGGGAATCCTAAGACCTTCGCTAAGAATGCCAAGGTTGCCCACATTGATATTGACCCAGCCGAGATTGGCAAGATTATCAGTGCAGATATTCCTGTAGTTGGAGATGCTAAGAAAGCCTTGCAAATGTTGCTGGCCGAACCAACAGTTCATAACAATACTGAAAAATGGATTGAAAAAGTCACTAAAGACAAGAACCGCGTTCGTTCTTATGATAAGAAAGAGCGTGTAGTTCAACCGCAAGCTGTTATTGAACGAATTGGTGAATTAACTAACGGAGATGCCATTGTGGTAACAGACGTTGGTCAACACCAAATGTGGACAGCTCAGTATTATCCCTACCAAAATGAACGTCAGTTAGTGACTTCAGGTGGTTTGGGAACCATGGGATTTGGAATTCCAGCAGCAATTGGAGCTAAAATTGCTAACCCATATAAGGAAGTAGTCTTGTTTGTTGGGGATGGCGGTTTCCAAATGACTAACCAGGAATTGGCTATTTTGAACATTTACAAGGTGCCAATCAAGGTGGTTATGCTGAACAACCACTCACTTGGAATGGTTCGCCAATGGCAGGAATCCTTCTATGAAGGTAGAACGTCAGAGTCAGTCTTTGATACCCTTCCTGATTTCCAATTGATGGCACAAGCTTATGGCATTAAAAACTATAAGTTTGACAATCCTGAGACCTTGGCTCAAGACCTTGAAGTCATCACTGAGAATGTTCCTATGCTAATCGAGGTAGATATTTCTCGTAAGGAACAGGTGTTACCAATGGTACCAGCTGGTAAGAGTAATCATGAGATGTTGGGGGTGAAGTTCCATGCGTAGAATGTTAACAGCAAAACTACAAAATCGTTCAGGAGTCCTCAATCGCTTTACTGGCGTTCTGTCTCGTCGTCAGGTTAATATCGAAAGTATCTCTGTTGGAGCAACAGAAGATCCGAATGTATCGCGGATCACCATTATTATTGATGTTGCTTCACATGATGAGGTGGAGCAAATTATCAAACAGCTCAATCGTCAGATTGATGTGATTCGCATTCGTGATATTACAGACAAGCCTCATTTGGAGCGCGAGGTGATTTTGGTTAAGATGTCAGCGCCAGCTGAGAAGCGCGCTGAGATTCTAGCGATTATTCAACCTTTCCGTGCAACGGTGGTAGACGTAGCGCCAAGCTCGATTACCATTCAGATGACAGGAAATGCTGAAAAGAGTGAAGCTCTGTTGCGAGTCATTCGACCATACGGTATTCGCAATATTGCTCGAACTGGTGCAACTGGATTTACCCGCGATTAATACTCTTCGAAAATCAAATTCAAATCACGTCAGCTTTGCCTTGCCGTACTCAAGTACAGCCTGCGGCTAGCTTCCTAATTTGCTCTTTGATTTTCATTGAGTATAAAAATATTTTAAATTTGTTAAACCAGCCTAAAAGGCAATAAATAATAGAAAAGAGAGAAAAAATTATGGCAGTTCAAATGGAATACGAAAAAGATGTTAAAGTAGCAGCACTTGACGGTAAAAAAATTGCCGTTATCGGTTATGGTTCACAAGGACATGCGCATGCACAAAACTTGCGTGATTCAGGTCGCGATGTCATCATCGGTGTACGTCCAGGTAAATCTTTTGATAAAGCAAAAGAAGATGGATTTGACACTTATACAGTAGCAGAAGCTACTAAATTGGCTGATGTTATCATGATTTTGGCACCAGACGAAATCCAACAAGAATTGTACGAAGCAGAAATCGCTCCAAACTTGGAAGCTGGAAACGCAGTTGGATTTGCTCACGGTTTCAACATCCACTTTGAATTTATCAAAGTTCCTGCGGATGTAGATGTTTTCATGTGTGCACCTAAAGGACCAGGACACTTAGTACGTCGTACTTATGAAGAAGGATTTGGTGTTCCAGCTCTTTACGCAGTATATCAAGATGCAACAGGAAATGCTAAAAACATTGCTATGGACTGGTGTAAAGGTGTTGGAGCGGCTCGTGTAGGTCTTCTTGAAACAACATACAAAGAAGAAACTGAAGAAGATTTGTTTGGTGAACAAGCTGTACTTTGTGGTGGTTTGACTGCCCTTATCGAAGCAGGTTTCGAAGTCTTGACAGAAGCAGGTTACGCTCCAGAATTGGCTTACTTTGAAGTTCTTCACGAAATGAAATTGATCGTTGACTTGATCTACGAAGGTGGATTCAAGAAAATGCGTCAATCAATTTCAAACACTGCTGAGTACGGTGACTATGTATCAGGTCCACGTGTGATTACTGAGCAAGTTAAAGAAAATATGAAAGCTGTCTTGGCAGACATCCAAAATGGTAAATTTGCAAATGACTTTGTAAATGACTATAAAGCTGGACGTCCCAAATTGACTGCTTACCGTGAACAAGCAGCTAACCTTGAAATTGAAAAAGTTGGTGCAGAATTGCGTAAAGCAATGCCTTTCGTTGGTAAAAATGACGACGATGCATTCAAAATCTATAACTAATTGATAGAAATTAAGGTGAAGGCGAGTTGGGGGACTAACTCGCTTTTATAATCAATTCATCTCTTTTTAAAAGATGGATTACGATAAGTTTGAAATAGTCTAGGAGAAAATGATGTTAAGTTCAAAAGATATAATCAAGGCTCATAAAGTCTTGAACGGTGTGGTTGTGAATACCCCACTGGATTACGACCATTATTTATCGGAGAAGTATGGTGCTAAGATTTATTTGAAAAAGGAAAATGCTCAACGTGTTCGTTCTTTTAAAATTCGTGGTGCCTATTATGCCATTTCGCAGCTCAGCAAGGAAGAGCGTGAGCGTGGGGTAGTCTGTGCCTCTGCGGGGAATCATGCACAGGGAGTTGCCTATACTTGTAATGAAATGAAGATTCCTGCTACTATCTTTATGCCCATTACTACTCCGCAACAAAAAATTGGTCAAGTTCGCTTTTTTGGTGGGGACTTCGTAACTATTAAACTAGTTGGAGATACTTTTGATGCTTCTGCTAAAGCAGCTCAAGAATTTACAGTTTCTGAAAATCGTACCTTTATTGATCCCTTTGATGATGCCCATGTTCAAGCTGGTCAAGGGACAGTTGCTTATGAGATTTTAGAAGAAGCTCGAAAAGAATCGATTTATTTTGATGCTGTCTTGGTTCCTGTTGGTGGTGGCGGTCTCATTGCTGGGGTTTCTACCTATATCAAGGAAACAAGTCCAGAAATTGAAGTCATTGGGGTAGAGGCTAATGGAGCGCGTTCCATGAAGGCTGCTTTTGAAGCTGGTGGACCTGTTAAACTCAAAGAAATTGACAAATTTGCGGATGGGATTGCTGTGCAAAAGGTAGGTCAGTTGACCTATGAAGCAACTCGTCAACATGTTCAAACTTTGGTAGGTGTCGATGAGGGATTGATTTCTGAAACCTTGATTGACCTTTACTCTAAGCAAGGGATTGTCGCAGAACCTGCTGGAGCGGCTAGTATCGCCTCTTTAGAGGTTTTGGCTGAATATATCAAGGGGAAAACCATTTGTTGTATCATTTCTGGAGGAAATAATGATATCAACCGTATGCCTGAAATGGAAGAACGTGCCTTGATTTATGATGGAATCAAGCATTACTTTGTGGTTAATTTTCCACAGCGTCCGGGGGCTTTGCGTGAATTTGTAAATGATATCTTGGGGCCAGATGATGATATCACACGTTTTGAGTATATCAAACGAGCTAGCAAGGGGACAGGCCCAGTATTGATTGGGATTGCCTTGGCAGATAAGCATGATTATGCAGGCTTGATTCGTCGAATGGAAGGTTTTGATCCAGCTTATATTAACTTAAATGGTAACGAAACGCTCTATAATATGCTTGTCTGAGGACTAATAAAAAAATATCATATTATTTGCACAATTGATGTATAGGTGCTATAATGAAGATGAAGAAAGGGGGCGATTCCTATGGACTTAGGAAATCGGTTACGCTATTTCTATCATAACTCATTATAGTACCTATGTTTTTTGATTCAGTTTATAGTAAGGGAGTAAAATTACTTGTTATATGTAAGGAGTTTTTTGAAATCTACTATTTTATATATAGCTAATCTGAATTTTGGCTAAATATAATAGGAATTAGAAAAAATAATCAATACTAATGAGAAGCCTTATACTGAGGTTACTGAGAAGAGTGACGGGATACTCGGAAGATGAAGACCGTAGAAAAATGAAACATAGAATACTACGGTTTCCTAGCTACTCGCTTTTTAATGGGTAGGAGAAATAAAAAGTAAACTTGATAAAGTAAATAAATAGTACAAGTTGACCAAATGATTGAATGCTGGTGCAGACATGAAAAAGTCTAAAAGGAGAAAAATACTCGTTAGAAATGGTTTAGAGCAGAAGATTATTTTGTCAAATTTTTTTGTTTTACAGTGGAATAAATAATATGAAATAAGATTAGAATATGTCTAGATTATCGAGAATCAGCATCTGTCAAATATGAATATTATTACATAAATAAGATTTAATAATACAATTGTTTTAAAGAACTATAAAAATTGTTTTCGACAGTGAAAAACCTATATATTATAAGCTTTAATAAGATAGCAAGTAAAAATAAGGGCGTTTATTTTATTGAATATATGTTTTTTTATTGACAAAAAGCATAAAAGCGTATACAATTAAATATCGTAAATAAGAAAATAGGAGAAAGACATGGCTAAGTCAAACTTTGAAAAAGTAGAATCAGTTGTTGGCTGGGTTCGTGATAAGAAAATCACAGGCTACCGTATCTCTAAAGAAACGAATGCTCGTGAAATGTCTATCATTGCTCTAGCGCAGGGGCGTGCAAAAGTTAAAAATATTTCGTTTGAAACGGCTCTAGGTTTAATTGATTTCTATGATAAAAATCATGAAAAATTTGAAGATTAATCTTTGGATAATGGTGGATTCTTGAATAGGGTCTGCCTTTTCATTTATAGGATAACAAAAAGACTGCACAAGGATGCAGCCTTTTCTTTTTATTTGAGATAGCGTTGAAGGAACTCTTTTGTACGATCTTCTTTAGGATTGGTAAAGAGGTCTTCTGGTTTGCCTTCTTCAGCAATCACACCCTTATCCATAAAGATAACACGGTGAGAGACGTCACGGGCGAATTCCATTTCGTGGGTTACGACAATCATAGTCAAGCCTTCCTGAGCCAGATCTTGCATGATTTTGAGGACTTCTCCAACCATTTCTGGATCGAGAGCTGATGTTGGTTCATCAAAGAGAATGGCGTCAGGATTCATTGAAAGGGCACGAGCGATGGCCACACGTTGTTTTTGACCACCTGAGAGTTGTTTTGGTTTGGCTTGCCAGTAGCGTTCCCCCATGCCGACCTTTTCTAGGTTTTCTTTGGCAATCTTTTCAGCTTCTGTACGTTCGCGTTTAAGGACAGTTGTCTGAGCGACAATTGTGTTTTCAAGCACGTTGAGATTTTCAAAGAGGTTAAAGGATTGGAAAACCATTCCCAACTTTTCACGGTATTGCGTGAGGTCATAGCCTTTTTCGAGGACGTTTTGTCCATGATAAAGGATTTGTCCATCAGTTGGCGTTTCAAGGAGGTTAATGGAGCGTAGGAAGGTTGATTTTCCGCTTCCAGAGCTTCCGATGATAGAGATGACCTCTCCCTTGTGGACAGTCAGAGAAATGTCTTTTAGCACTTCGTTTTGTCCATAGGATTTTTTGAGGTGTTTAATTTCAAGGATTGCTTGTGTCATTATTTCAAATCCTCCGTTTGCATTTGGTTAGCACCTGTAGTATAGGTATCCATGTCCATGCGGCGTTCGATGAAGCGTAGGATACGTGTTACGGTAAAGGTGAGGACAAAGTAAATCACGGCGATGATTGTAAATGTCTGGAAGTATTGATAGGTTTGCGTTGCCACGGTATTTCCTGAGAAATAAAGTTCGACAACAGAGATAACGTTCAATACAGATGTATCTTTGATATTGATGACAAATTCATTACCAGTTGCTGGTAGGATATTGCGGACAACCTGAGGTAGGACAATCTTACGCATGGTTTGGTTATGAGTCATACCGAGTGCAGTTGCGGCTTCAAATTGTCCCTTGTCAACTGCTAGGATACCACCACGAACGATTTCGGTCATGTAGGCACCGGTGTTGATCGAAACGATGAAGATAGCAGCTAGTGTGCGGTCAAGGTTGATCCCGAAAGCTTGGGCAGTTCCATAGTAGATAACCATCGATTGAACGATCATAGGTGTACCACGGAAAATTTCAATGTAGACATTGAGAATCCAGCCGACTAGTTTTTGTAGGCCGTAAATGGCTTTGTTTTCAGAGAGAGGAGCAGTACGGAAGACACCAATGGCAAGTCCAATAATGAGACCTATGATGGTTCCGACGATAGAGATTAAAAGAGTGATACCAGCACCACGCAAGAGTTGTTGCCAGTTTTCAGAAAGAATTTTAGCGACTTGGCTAAAGAAACTACTGCTAGTCTCTTCAGTTGTTGTAGCTTCGGCAGGTTGCTCTTTGATCATACGATCCATCAAGGCAACTTGGTCGTCTTTTGAAATGGTTTCAATGCTGGTATTGATTTGACTAATACGATTGTCATCTTTACGAAGTCCAATGGCAATAGCCGTATCTTCTTCCCCAGTTTTGAAACCTGGTTCTACTTGAACCATCTTGAACTTAGAGTTAGCAGCTTCAGCAGTCAGAGCTTCTGGTCGTTCAGAAACATAAGCATCGATAACACCAGCTTCAAGTGCTTGGCGCATTTGAGCGAAGTCTCCCATGGCAGTTTCTTTTTTAGCGCCTGGGATTTGACCAATCAAGTCATAAAGGTAGACACCTTGTTGAGAAGTGATTTTCGCACCGTTAAAGTCATCCAAAGATTTAGCACTTGCGTAGGCAGAATCTTTTTTGACAAGCAAAACTGGTTCGCTAGTGTAGTAGCTGCTTGAAAAGGCAATTTCTTGTTTGCGTTCGGCAGTTGGACTCATACCTGCGATAATCATGTCAATCTTACCAGAAGTAAGGGCAGGGACTAGACCTTCCCACTTGGTTTTAACAACTAAAGGTTCTTTACCTAAGTCCTTAGCGATTTTCTTGGCGATTTGAACATCGTATCCGTTAGCATACTGGTTAGTCCCATCGATTTTGACAGCTCCATTGCTATCATCGTCCTGAGTCCAGTTAAAGGGAGCATATGCTGCTTCCATCCCGATGCGTAAATATTCATCGGCTTGGGCAACATTGACAAGTCCCAGCATCAGCAAGAGACTTGTGAAAATAGATAAGTATATTTTTCTCATGATTTCTCCTATTTCTAATCTATTAAAAAATAACTGTCTCCTATTTTATCGAAAAAAAATCTATTTTTCAATATAGGTAAGCCCTTACTTGTGAAAAAATGATATAATGATAGCAAAGATAAAAAGGGGGCTTAGTTGATGAAAAAAACTTTTTTCTTACTGGTGTTAGGCTTGTTTTGTCTTCTGCCATTCTCTGTTTTTGCCATTGATTTCAAGATAAACTCTTATCAAGGTGATTTGTATATTCATGCAGACAATACAGCAGAATTTAGACAGAAGATAGTTTACCAGTTTGAGGAGGACTTTAAGGGTCAAATCGTGGGACTTGGACGTGCAGGCAAGATGCCTAGTGGATTTGAGATAGATCCTCAACCAAAGGTTCAGGCTGCGAAAAATGGTGCTGAACTAGCAGACGTTACTAGCGAAGTGATAGAAGGAGCAGATGGTTATACTGTTAAAGTCTATAATCCAGGCCAGGAAGGCGACACAGTTGAAATTGACCTTATCTGGAACTTAAAGAATTTGCTTTTCCTTTATGATGATATCGCTGAATTAAATTGGCAACCTCTGACAGATAGTTCAGGGGCTATTGGGAAGTTTGAATTTCATGTAAGGGGAGACAAGGGGGCTGAAAAACTCTTTTTCCATACAGGGAAACTTTTTAGAGAGGGAACGGTTGAAAAGAGTAACCTTGATTATACTATCCGTTTAGACAATCTTCCGGCTAAACGTGGAGTTGAGTTACATGCCTATTGGCCTCGGACCGATTTTGCTAGCGCTAGGGATCAGGGATTGAAAGGGAATCGTTTAGAAGAGTTTAATAAGATAGAAGACTCGATTTTTAAAGAAAAAGAGCAAAGTAAACAACTCGTTAATTGGGTCTTCCCTTCGATACTTTCTATCTCCTTGTTATTGAGTATTTGCTTTTATTTTATTTATAGAAGAAAGACCACTCCTTCGGTCAAATATGCCAAAAATCATCGTATCTATGAACCACCAATGGAATTAGAGCCTATGGTTTTATCAGAGGCAGTCTACTCGACCTCCTTGGAGGAAGTGAGTCCCTTGGTCAAGGGAGCTGGAAAATTCACCTTTGACCAACTTATTCAAGCTACCTTGCTAGATGTGATAGACCGTGGGAATGTCTCTATCATTTCAGAAGGAGATGCAGTTGGTTTGAGGCTAGTAAAAGAAGATGGTTTGTCAAGTTTTGAGAAAGACTGTCTAAATCTGGCTTTTTCAGGCAAAAAAGAAGAAACTCTTTCCAATTTGTTTGCGGATTACAAGGTATCTGATAGTCTTTATCGTAGAGCCAAAGCTTCTGATGAAAAACGGATTCAAGCAAAGGGGCGTCAGCTCAAATCTTCTTTTGAAGAAGTATTGAACCAGATGCAAGAAGGAGTGAGAAAACGAATTTCCTTCTGGGGGCTCCCAGATTATTATCGTCCTTTAACTGGTGGGGAAAAGGCCTTGCAAGTGGGTATGGGGGTCTTGACTATCTTGCCCCTATTTATCGGATTTGGTTTGTTCTTGTACAGTTTGGATGTTTATGGATATCTTTACATCCCCTTGCCAATACTTGGTTTTTTAGGTTTGGTGTTGGCTGTTTTCTATTATTGGAAGCTTCGATTAGATAATCGTGATGGTGTCCTAAATGAAGCAGGAGCAGAAGTATACTATCTCTGGACCAGTTTTGAAAATATGTTGCGTGAGATTGCAAGATTGGATCAGGCTGAATTGGAAAGTATTGTGGTCTGGAATCGCCTCTTGGTCTATGCGACCTTATTTGGCTATGCGGACAAGGTCAGCCATTTGATGAAGGTTCATCAGATTAAAGTGGAAAATCCAGATATCAATCTATATGTAGCTTATGGTTGGAATAGTATGTTTTATCATTCAAGCGCGCAAATGAGCCATTATGCCAGTGTCGCAAATACAGCAAGTACCTACTCCGTATCTTCTGGAAGTGGAAGTTCTGGCGGAGGCTTCTCTGGAGGCGGAGGCGGAGGCAGTATCGGCGCCTTTTAAAGAGAGCTATCACTGGCTGAAAAAATATGCTATAATGGAAGATAGAAAAAGGAGTAATCTATGTATCTTATTGAAATTTTAAAATCTATCTTCTTCGGGATTGTTGAAGGAATTACGGAATGGTTGCCGATTTCCAGTACAGGTCACTTGATTTTAGCAGAGGAATTTATCCAATACCAAAATCAGAATGAAGCTTTTATGTCCATGTTTAATGTTGTGATTCAGCTTGGCGCTATTTTAGCGGTTATGGTCATTTACTTTAACAAGCTCAATCCTTTCAAATCGACTAAGGATAAGCAGGAAGTTCGTAAGACTTGGAGACTGTGGTTGAAGGTCTTGGTTGCCACTTTGCCTTTACTTGCCGTCTTTAAATTTGATGATTGGTTTGATACCCACTTCCATAACATGGTTTCTGTTGCTCTCATGTTGATTATCTATGGGATTGCCTTTATCTATTTGGAAAAGCGCAATGAAGCGCGTGCTATAGAGCCAAGTGTAACAGAGTTGGACAAACTTCCTTATACGACAGCATTCTATATCGGACTCTTCCAAGTTCTTGCCCTTTTACCAGGAACTAGCCGTTCAGGAGCGACTATTGTCGGTGGTTTGTTAAATGGAACCAGTCGTTCTGTTGTGACGGAATTTACCTTCTATCTTGGAATTCCTGTTATGTTTGGAGCCAGTGCCTTAAAGATTTTCAAATTTATAAAAGTAGGACAGTTCTTGAGTTTTGGGCAATTGTTCTTGCTCTTGGTTGCGATGGGAGTCGCTTTTGCAGTCAGCATGGTCGCTATTCGCTTTTTGACCAGCTATGTGAAAAAACACGACTTTACCCTTTTCGGTAAATACCGCATCGTGCTTGGTAGTGTTTTGCTACTTTACAGTTTTGTCCGTTTATTTGTATAAGAAAAACCTTGAAGGGTTCAGACTCTTCAAGGTTTTAAAATCCAGTCACGGTAACTCCTAGCAAGCGGACACCTCTTTCTTTCTCGCTTAATTCTTCATAGAGTTGCAGGGCTATTTGGCTTATATGACTAGCATCTTGTGTTTTTTGAGCCAGACTTTTTCGTTTGGTAAGAGTTGAAAAGTCCTCGTAGCGGATTTTCAAAATGACAATTTTACCAGCTTTTTCTTGCTGATTGAGATTGAGAGCGACTCTTTCTGATAGGAGAGCCAGCTCTTTTTTGATATCTTCCTCGGCACGGAGAATCTTCCCATAGGTTTTCTCCTTCCCGATTGATTTACGGATGCGATTGGATTTGACGGGGGAATTGTGGATACCACGAGCCTTTCGATAAAGATCATAGCCTAGTCTGCCAAAACGGTCTATGAGGGTTACTTCAGGAACTTCAAGTAGATCAGCGCCGGTAAAAACGCCCATTTGATGAAGTCTTTCCACCGTCTTTTTTCCTACTCCATGAAACTTGGAAATATCCATTTGTTTGAGGAAATCCTCAGCCTGGTCAGGCAGAATCACCGTCAGACCATGTGGCTTTTGATAATCACTAGCCATTTTAGCTAAGAATTTGTTGTAAGAAACGCCAGCGGAAGCAGTTAGATGGAGTTCTTGCCAGATATCTTTTTGAATAAGGCGGGCAATTTTGACCGCTGACTTGATGCCGAGTTTATTTTCTGTTACATCCAAATAGGCTTCGTCAATGCTCATTGGTTCAATCAAATCTGTATAACGCTTAAAGATAGCTCGAATCTGGAGTCCCACAGCTTTGTATTTTTCATAATTCCCTGAGATAAAGACGGCTTGGGGACAACGTTCATAGGCTTCCTTGGAACTCATAGCAGAATGAACACCAAAAGCTCGCGCCTCATAGCTACAAGTGGAAACGACACCACGCCCACCTGTTTGCCGAGGGTCGCTTCCGATAATGACAGGTTTTCCTCTGAGTTTAGGATTATCTCTGATTTCGACCGCAGCAAAAAAGGCATCCATGTCAATATGGATGATTTTTCTTGACAAATCATTTAATAAAGGGAAAATCAACATGCCTAGCACCTTTTTACTGCTTATTTTCTTTCATTATACCCTTTTTTCTGAAAAAAAGGAAAAAGGACTTCGTTTTTTCAAAAATATAATACAGTTTAGAACAAAATATAGACTGTTTTAGAAAAGAAAGTGTAAAAATAGGGATTTTCCACTTGCTGAAATCGGTTACTGTGTGGTATACTTGTCTCATGAATGTAACAGATGGTTGTTACTAGAAAGAAAAAAGAGGACATTAACATGGTTGTTAAGACAGTTGTTGAAGCACAAGATATTTTTGATAAAGCTTGGGAAGGCTTCAAAGGCGTAGATTGGAAAGAAAAAGCAAGTGTATCACGCTTCGTACAAGCTAACTACACACCTTACGATGGAGACGAAAGCTTCCTTGCAGGACCAACAGAACGTTCACTTCACATCAAAAAAATTGTAGAAGAAACTAAAGCACACTACGAAGAAACTCGTTTCCCAATGGACACTCGTCCAACATCTATCGCTGATATCCCAGCAGGATTTATCGATAAAGAAAACGAAGTTATCTTCGGTATCCAAAACGATGAACTCTTCAAATTGAACTTCATGCCAAAAGGTGGTATCCGTATGGCTGAAACTACTTTGAAAGAAAATGGATACGAACCAGATCCAGCTGTTCACGAAATCTTTACTAAATATGTAACAACAGTTAACGACGGTATCTTCCGTGCTTACACTTCAAACATCCGTCGCGCTCGTCACGCTCACACTGTAACTGGTCTTCCAGATGCATACTCACGCGGACGTATCATCGGTGTTTACGCACGTCTTGCTCTTTACGGTGCAGACTACTTGATGCAAGAAAAAGTAAACGACTGGAATGCAATTGAAGAAATCGATGAAGAAACAATCCGTCTTCGTGAAGAAATCAATCTTCAATACCAAGCATTGCAACAAGTTGTTCGCTTGGGTGACCTTTACGGAGTTGATGTTCGCAAACCAGCGATGAACGTTAAAGAAGCTATCCAATGGGTTAACATCGCCTTCATGTCTGTCTGCCGTGTTATCAACGGTGCTGCTACATCTCTAGGACGTGTGCCAATCGTATTGGACATCTTTGCAGAACGTGACCTTGCTCGTGGTACATTTACTGAATCAGAAATCCAAGAATTCGTTGATGATTTCGTTATGAAACTTCGTACAGTTAAATTTGCTCGTACAAAAGCTTATGACCAATTGTACTCAGGTGACCCAACTTTCATCACAACTTCTATGGCTGGTATGGGTAACGACGGTCGTCACCGTGTTACTAAGATGGACTACCGTTTCTTGAACACTCTTGACAATATCGGTAACTCTCCAGAACCAAACTTGACAGTTCTTTGGACTGACAAATTGCCATACAACTTCCGTCGCTACTGTATGCACATGAGCCACAAACACTCTTCTATCCAATACGAAGGTGTTACAACAATGGCCAAAGACGGATACGGTGAAATGAGCTGTATCTCATGTTGTGTGTCTCCACTTGACCCAGAAAATGAAGAACAACGTCACAACATCCAGTACTTCGGTGCACGTGTAAACGTATTGAAAGCTCTTCTTACTGGTTTGAACGGTGGTTACGACGATGTTCACAAAGACTACAAAGTATTTGACATCGAACCAATTCGTGACGAAGTTCTTGAATTCGAATCAGTTAAAGAAAACTTTGAAAAATCTCTTGACTGGTTGACTGACACTTACGTAGATGCTTTGAACATCATCCACTACATGACTGATAAGTACAACTACGAAGCTGTTCAAATGGCATTCTTGCCAACTAAACAACGTGCAAACATGGGATTCGGTATCTGTGGATTTGCTAACACTGTTGATACATTGTCAGCTATCAAATACGCTACAGTTAAACCAATCCGTGACGAAAATGGCTATATCTACGATTACGAAACAATCGGTGAATACCCACGTTGGGGTGAAGATGATCCTCGTTCAAACGAATTGGCAGAATGGTTGATCGAAGCTTACACAACTCGTCTACGTAGCCACAAACTTTACAAAGACGCTGAAGCTACAGTATCACTTTTGACAATCACATCTAACGTTGCTTACTCTAAACAAACTGGTAACTCACCAGTTCACAAAGGTGTATACCTCAACGAAGATGGTTCTGTGAACTTGTCTAAACTTGAATTCTTCTCACCAGGTGCTAACCCATCTAACAAAGCTAAAGGTGGATGGTTGCAAAACTTGAACTCACTTTCTAGCCTTGACTTTAGTTATGCAGCTGATGGTATCTCATTGACTACACAAGTATCACCTCGCGCTCTTGGTAAGACTCGTGACGAACAAGTTGATAACTTGGTAACAATCCTTGATGGTTACTTTGAAAACGGTGGACAACACGTTAACTTGAACGTTATGGACTTGAACGATGTTTACGAAAAGATCATGTCAGGTGAAGACGTTATCGTACGTATCTCTGGATACTGTGTAAACACTAAATACCTCACTCCAGAACAAAAAACTGAATTGACACAACGTGTCTTCCACGAAGTTCTTTCAATGGATGATGCATTGAGCTAATCAATTAACTTGAATAATGAAAAGGAACCCTCGGTCAAACGACTGAGGGTTATTTTTTGGACTATTAAATTCCTTAAGTCAGGTATTGAAATGTCTGACCGGGATTCAAAGATACTTGTTGAGTTGCGGGAGGTATTTGATACTCAATGAAAATCAAAGAGCAAACTAGGAAGCTAGCCGCAGACTGTACTTGAGTACGGCAAGGCGAAGCTGACGTGGTATTTTTATTTTCGAAGAGTATGAAAATAAAAATACCACACTTTGTAGGTTTACAAGGTGTGGTTGTATTTTATCTCTTAGACCAAGTTCTCTTCATAAAGAGAAGTAGGATTGGATAAATCTCCAAGCGCCCTGCAATCATTGCAAAGGAGAGGAGAATTTTTGAGATAGGACTAAAGATTGAGAAACTAGAAGTGGTTCCTAGAATAGGTCCGATATTATTGAAACAGCTAAAGACAGCACTGGTAACGACTAGAAAATCATTGCTATCTAGGCTGACAATAAAGATAAGGGATAGCAAAATCATAGAATAGATGACAAAGTACTTGAGAATCTTATGCTGGGTATCTTTGTCAATCACCGTTTTATTAACATGGAGGGTCAAAACACGGTGGGGCGATAGAATTGACAAAATTTGGTTTTTGGCAATTTTTGAAAGGATGAGGCCTCGAATAACCTTGAGTCCACCTGCGGTTGAACCAGCAGAACCACCGATTCCCATGAGGAAGAGAAGGATAAACTGGGAGAAGAGGGGCCAGTTGGTAATATCCCCGTAACCAAAACCAGTCGTCGTAATGATATTGGAAACTTGGAAGAAGGCCATTTCAAAACTCTTTGAAAATCCTGGATAGAGATAGAGAGTATTGAGGCTAATCAAGCCTGTAGAAAGCAGAACAATTACCAAGTAAGCTCGGAGTTCTTCATCTCCAAAGAAGGCCTTGACCCGACGGAGCATGAGGTAGTAGTAGAGATTGAAATTTATCCCAAAAACCAAAACTCCGATACTAACTAGATAGGTAATCAGTGAGCTACCATAGTGGGCGATTCCATCGTTATAGACTGTAAAACCTCCTGTACCTGCTGTTCCCATGGCAATGACAAAACTATCAAATAGGGGCATGCCAGCCAGATAATAGATGATGACAAAGAGGGAGAAGAGAGCTAGATAAAGGAGATAGAGAATCTGGGCAGTATTTTTGAGTTTGGATACAACCTTGCCAAAAACAGGGCCAGGAACCTCAGCTTTCATCACTTCTAGGTGGCTATTCTTAGCATTGTCCATAATAGCAAGTGCAAAAACAAGCACTCCCATCCCTCCAATCAAGTGGGTAAAACTTCGCCAGAAGAGGAGGGAACGACTGAGAACCGAAACGTCGTTCAGAATAGTTGCTCCAGTAGTTGTAAAGCCAGAACTGATTTCAAAAAAGGCATCGATAACGCTGGGAATTTGCTTAGCAAAAACAAAGGGGAGACCGCCAAAGAAGGACCAAAGGATCCAACAGAGGGCAACAATCAAGACTCCCTCCTTGGCATAAATCCGTTGATTTTTGGGCTTTTGTAAAATTCCTGAACCGCCTAGTAATACGAGAATCCCTATTGTTGAAAAGAGGGCCGTAAAGACTTGGCTCGATTCACGGTAATAGAGAGCGACAGACACAGGAACCAAAAGAAGAACAGCTTCAATCAAAAGTAATTTTGAAAGGAGGTAACGAATCATACTTTTATTCATTTCTTACCTCGCGATCAAGTCATAAATCTTGGTGATGTTTGGCAACAAGGTTGTTACTAGGAGCTTGTCTCCAACTTCCAACATATCCTCCCCAGTAGGGAAAATAGTCTTGCCCTTTCGAATGATGGCTGCTATAAGAACCCCTTTTTTCAGTTTTAGTTGAGAAAGAGGTTTGGCAGTCATTTTATTAGCTTCCTTGATATGGAATTGCAGGGTTTCGATTTGACCATTGGCTAGATGGTGCATGGCCTGAAGGTCTGAATACTGGGCATTAACCCGACCACGAATAAAGTGCATAATCGTATCTACAGCGATGATTTTAGGTGTGATGATACTTGAAAAATCAGGCGCATTGATAATTTCGAGGAGACTGGTACGATTGACCTTGGTGATATTTTTTTGTACACCTACCCTGTCAAGGAACATAGAGGTAATCAGATTTTCCTCATCGACCCCTGTTAGAGTCGCAACGGCATCATAGTTTTGAGCACTTTCTTCCAGCAGGATATCTTTTGCGGTACCATCTCCTTGAACGATGTAGAGGTTTGGGAATTTCTCGCTAAAGAAGCTAGCGATTTCAGGATTGATTTCAATAACCTTGGTATCGATACGACTGTCTTTGAGGATACCTAGTAGATAATAGGCAATTCTACCAGCTCCAACAATAAGAAGACTCTTCACGGCACGAGACTTGAAATAATTATGGAAGAGCATCATGTCAACACGGTTACCAGTGACAAAGATTCTATCTTTATCCTGTACAGTCATGTCACCGCTTGGAATGATAATTTGATGATCTCTCTCTATCGCACAGACAATGACATTGCCAAATTTTTTCCGAAAATCAGAAATGGGCATTTGGCAAAGACCACTGGAGGATTTAACAGTGAATTCCATCAAGCTGACCCGTCCGCCAAAGAAACGTTCGACAGAGAGGGCGTTGGGGAAGTCAATGATATTCGCGATAGCACGGGCCGCCAAGAGCTCAGGATTAACGATCAGAGAAAAACCGAGAATATTCTTTTCCTTGAAATAAGAGTTAGAATATTCAGGGTTCCGCACCCGAACGATGGTCTCTTTAGCTCCCATTTTTTTGGCTAGAACGGCTGCAATCATGTTCACTTCATCGTATTCAGTCAGGGCGATAAAGATATCACAATCCTGGACGCTGGCTTGCTCAAGGATGGTAAAATCGGCCCCGTTACCAAGGATGCCTATGATATCAAAGCGATTGACAATATGATTGAGGACAGCTTCGTCTTGCTCAATCAGCAAAACATCATGCTTTTCTGCAACCAAGGAGCGACAGAGGGCAGAACCAACTTTTCCCCCTCCGACAAGGATAATTTTCATAATAAAACCTACTTCTTCATGATGTAACTATCATACCTTTTTTCAAGAAAAAATGCACCTACTAGCTAATCACCAGAGTTTTTAGTAGGAAATTTGCTATAAGGTAAAACTATACCCTAATCAATTGAAATAGCTATTAGCACCTTTCTCTGAAATATGGTATGATAAAGGATATACAAGGAGATAAAATGAATAATAATTTACTGGTATTACAATCAGACTTTGGTCTGGTTGATGGTGCGGTATCGGCTATGATTGGAGTGGCTTTAGAAGAATCTCCAACCTTAAAAATTCATCACTTGACGCACGATATCACGCCTTATAATATTTTTGAGGGGAGTTACCGTCTCTTTCAGACGGTGGATTACTGGCCTGAGGGAACGACATTTGTATCGGTGGTCGATCCAGGTGTCGGCTCGAAACGTAAGAGTGTGGTTGCCAAGACTGCAAAAAATCAATACATTGTCACGCCAGATAATGGGACGCTTTCTTTTATCAAGAAACACGTTGGCATTGTAGCTATTCGTGAGATTTCTGAAGTGGCCAATAGACGTCAAAATACAGAGCATTCTTATACCTTCCACGGTCGTGATGTCTATGCCTATACTGGTGCTAAACTGGCCAGTGGTCACATTTCTTTTGAGGAAGTGGGACCAGAGCTCAGTGTGGATCAGATTGTGGAGCTTCCAGTCGTAGAGACCATCATTGAAGACCATTTGGTGAAGGGAGCTATTGATATTCTGGATGTGCGTTTCGGCTCTCTTTGGACCTCTATCACGCGAGAAGAATTTTACAAGCTGGAACCAGAATTTGGTGATCGTTTTGAAGTGACTATCTATCACGCTGATATGCTGGTCTATCAAAATCAGGTTGTTTATGGCAAATCATTTGCAGATGTGAGAATTGGGCAACCAATCCTTTACATCAACTCTCTCTATCGTTTAGGTCTGGCTATCAACCAAGGTTCCTTTGCCAAGGCCTATAATGTGGGTGTCGGTTCATCTTGGACCATTGAAATAAAGAAAATAGAATCATAAAATAGGAGAATATAGATGAAAAATCAATCAATTAAACAAGTTGTTGCTATCGGTGTTGGAGCTGCGCTCTTTGTTGTCATCGGGATGATCAGCATTCCGACACCCGTTCCAAATACAAGCATCCAGCTTCAGTATGCGGTACAGAGCCTCTTATCTATCATTTTTGGCCCTCTAGTGGGACTACTTGTTGGTTTAATTGGGCATGCAGTGAAGGACTCTCTTGCTGGCTACGGTCTGTGGTGGACTTGGATTATTGCTAGTGGTCTCTTTGGTCTAGTCGTCGGACTCTTTAGAAAATACATTCGAGTAACACAGGGTGTTTTTGAGTTGAAGGATATTGTCTTCTTTAACCTCATTCAGATTGTTGCAAATGCTCTTGTTTGGGGTGTCTTGGCACCACTTGGAGATGTTGTGATTTATCAAGAAGCAGCAGAAAAAGTATTTGCCCAAGGGATTGTTGCGGGAATTGCTAATGCTGTAACTGTAGCTATCGCAGGTACTCTTCTCTTGCTAGCTTATTCACGTACGCAGACTCGTTCAGGAAGTTTGAAAAAGGATTAACATAAAGGAAAAGGCTGGGCAACCAGTCTTTTTGCTGTTTATAGGCTAGTCGGGTAAGCAATTTAGGCTAGGAATCTTGTTGGCGCTAAGTTTTTAAGAGAAGAGACTGCAAGAAGGGTTCGATTTATGATAAAATAGAAGTCTAAGAAGCGAATGAAGAGAGTAAGATGAAAGAAGCTATAATTGAGTGGAAGGATTTCTCTTTCCAGTATGAAACGCAACAAGAACCGACCTTGCAAGGAGTGGACTTAACTATTTATAAGGGAGAGAAAGTTTTAATTGTTGGGCCATCTGGGTCAGGCAAGTCTACCTTGGGTCAGTGTTTGAATGGGATTATTCCAAATATTTACAAGGGTCAGACATCTGGAGAATTTTTGATCAAAGGACAAGCAGCCTTTGATATGAGCATCTATGATAAATCTCATCTGGTCAGTACAGTTTTGCAGGATACAGATGGGCAGTTTATCGGTCTGTCCGTGGCAGAAGATTTGGCTTTTGCTCTGGAAAATGATGTGACAGCTCTAGATGAGATGAAAAATCGTGTTCATAAATGGGCAGAAAAGTTGGACCTTATTTCTTTACTGAATCAGCGTCCTCAGGATTTGTCAGGTGGACAAAAGCAACGGGTTAGTCTGGCTGGTGTTTTGATTGATGAAAGTCCGATTCTCTTGTTTGATGAGCCACTCGCCAATCTGGATCCCAAGTCAGGTCAGGATATTATCGAATTGATTGACCAGATTCATAAGGAAGAGGGGACGACGACCCTTATTATTGAGCACCGTTTGGAGGATGTTCTGCATCGCCCTGTCGATCGGATTGTCTTGATAAACGATGGTCGTATCCTCTTTAATGGGGGTCCTGATCAGTTACTAGCGACTGATTTATTGACACAAAATGGAATTCGAGAACCCCTTTATCTGACCACTCTCCGTCAATTGGGTGTGGATTTAGTCAAGGAAGAACAATTAGCAGATCTGGATAACTTGTCTATCTCAAAAGGTCAGGTTCAGTTGCGGACGGAACTGGTAAAAGAAACCCCAGAATTGCAGTCACTCTTTAGACTAGAGGATGTATCTTTTTCTTATGATGATAGACCGATTTTGAAATCCATTCATCTGGATATTAAAAAAGGTGAAAAGATTGCCATTGTTGGAAAAAATGGTGCAGGGAAGTCAACTCTAGCCAAGGCTTTAAGTAGCTTTATCCAGACTGAAGGTCGCTATCTTTGGGAAGGACAGGATATAAAAGGAGATTCTGTTGCAGAGCGGGCGGGACGAGTAGGCTATGTGCTACAAAATCCCAATCAAATGATTTCGACCAGCATGATTTTTGATGAGGTAGCTCTGGGACTTCGTTTGCGAGGTGTGGACGAGAAGGAAATTGAAACGAGAGTCTATGAAACCTTGAAAATCTGTGGTCTCTATGAATTCCGTAATTGGCCCATTTCTGCCCTGTCATTTGGTCAGAAAAAACGTGTGACTATTGCATCGATTTTGGTCTTAGGGGCTGAAATTATCCTCCTAGATGAACCGACAGCAGGTCAAGACCAGAAGAACTATACTGAGATTATGGAATTTCTCGAAGAGTTACATCAAAAAGGGCATACCATTGTCATGATTACTCATGATATGCAATTGATGCTGGATTATTCAGACCGAGCTCTTGTCATGGTGGATGGAGAATTGATTGCCGATACTGATCCAGCTAGTCTGTTGAGCAATCCTGAGCTGTTAGTAAAAGCCAATCTAAAAGAAACTTCAATCTTCAACTTGGCCAAGAAACTAGACGTGGATCCACTTGCTTTAACGGCATTTTACAAAGAAAGGAGAGAAGGATGCAAGCTAAATTAATCGGTTACCAGCATAGAGATACTGTGATTCATCGCTTGTCAGGAGCTGGGAAACTCCTCTTTTTCATTCTCGTGTCATTGGCGGCCATGATTAGCTATGATACCAGACTGCTTGTTCTGATTGCCATCTTTTCGGTATTTCTCCTCTATTTGTCAGAAATCCGTTTTAAAGATGTTTCCTTTGTAGCAGTTTTTGCGACGGTATTTGCCGTTTTAAACGTTTTGATGGTCTATCTCTTTTCTCCCGAGTATGGGGTTGGACTTTACGGAGAGAGAAGTGTGATTTGGCAGGGAATCGGTGCCTACACTCTGACCAGTCAAGAGCTCTTTTATCTGCTAAATCTGGCCATTAAGTACCTTTGCACCATTCCTCTGGCTATTATCTTTTTGATGACAACCCACCCTAGTCAGTTTGCTTCCAGTTTAAATCAAATCGGTGTGCCTTATAAGATTACCTATTCTGTCAGTCTGACCTTGCGCTATATTCCAGATTTGCAGGAAGAATTCTTTACTATCAAGATGTCTCAGGAGGCGCGTGGGATGGAATTATCCAAGAAAGCTTCTCTTATGCAACGAATCAAAGGCAATCTGCGCATTATCACTCCCTTGATTTTTAGCTCGCTAGAACGCATTGATACCATTGCGACCGCCATGGAACTTCGCCGCTTTGGAAAAGAGAAAAAGCGCACTTGGTATAGTTATCAGGCCTTGAAAAAAGGAGATTATCTTACCTTGCTCTTGGCAGCATTGTTTTTAGTAGCTAGTTTACTACTTATCTTGCAGAATCACGGACGATTTTACAACCCTTGGAAATAGCTTGAAAAAATTGAAAAAATCAAGTCGTTTCTATTGACAATGATTCTGAAAGTGTTATACTAAGAAAGTAGTTTCGCTGATTTACTTCAAACCTGTTGTGAGGTAAGTTAACGATGCCTTAACCACGCTGTTTGCTGAGCTTGACTCCGGGCAGTGTGGCTATTTTTTTGCAATGGTAAAAGGAAGCAAGTCATGACAAATCACATTGTATTATTTGAACCACAAATTCCACAAAATACAGGCAATATCGCGCGTACTTGCGCTGCGACTAATTCTTTCCTCCACATCATCAAGCCCATGGGCTTTCCTATCGATGACCGCAAGATGAAGCGAGCTGGGTTGGATTATTGGGATAAGCTAGAGATTTATTTTTACGACAGTTTAGAAGATTTCATGTCTCAGATGAAGGGAAAACTCTATCTGATTTCGAAATTCGCTGAGAAAGTGTATTCTGATGTGGATTTATCGACTAACGAAGACCATTATTTTCTCTTTGGACGCGAAGACAAGGGTTTACCTGAGGACTTTATGCGAGAACATCCTGAGAAGGCTCTCCGTATTCCTATGAATGATGAACATGTTCGCAGTCTCAATGTGTCTAATACCGTCTGTATGATTGTCTATGAGGCTCTTCGCCAGCAGAACTTTGCAGGTCTTGAGCTTGTTCATACCTATGAAGTGGATAAATTGAAATAAAAAATGAAAATGAAAATGAACAAAATGCTTGCGCTTGCAAGCGTTTTTTGTTATGATAAAAGAGTCTTCAGGGCAGGGTGTGATTCCCGACCGGCGGTGACTTTAACTAGGAAATGATCTTTTCCTTTTATACTTTGTTGACAAGCTTTGCCTAACCAGAAGTTATGCCTACAGCTTGTCGCCTAGTCTAAAAGAAAAATCTCTATTTCCTTCTCTTTAAAGAAGTCCGCGAGCGCAAGCTGATGTGGTGAGATTCCACAACCGACAGTATAGTCTGGATGGGAGAAGACGAAAGAATAGCTTTGTCTGTTCTGATAGATTTATAGCTAGATTGTAACCGCTTGCTTTTATTTTCTTTGATAGAGTGAGAGGGAACTTTTGGGATATAAAAAGTGAGAATAGATAGAGGAATCCTTTCTAACTTCTTCTGATTTTATAGAAAATTGGAGGAACCTGTTATGACAAACACACGTCGACTTTCGACCATTGCAATTTTATCAGCCATCTCATTTGTGCTGATGTACTTTGACTTTCCGCTTTTACCAGCGGCGTCCTTCCTCAAGATCGAATTTAGTATCTTGCCAGTCCTTGTGGGTCTGGTGGTCATGGATTTGCCTGCTGCTCTAGGAATTCTCTTGCTTCGCTCACTCTTGAAATTGCTTCTTAATAGTCAAGGAGTGAATACTTACATTGGTTTGCCGATGAATATCGTAGCTTTGGGAGTTTTTGTCATCGTATTTGCTTTGATTTGGAAAAAGGAACGGACAACCCTTCGTTTCCTACTAGGCTCTCTAGCTGGGACTATTGGTTTAACCGTGGCTATGTTGGTTCTCAACTATGTTTACGCTGTTCCTTTGTACGCTAAGTTTGCTAACTTTGATATTGGAAAAATTTTGGGACTTTCCAACTACCTAATGACCATGGTATTACCTTTTAACTTGATTGAGGGTGTAATCTTTTCCGTTTCATTCTGGTTGTTGTACGTCCTTTTGAAACCAACCTTAAAACATTATGAGAGATAAACAAACATTTTTAATGAAGGGCAGTTTTGCCCTTTTACTTTTCGTTATTCTTGGCTACATGGTCAAATTTTACCCTGAAACGCTGGTCGGTTTTGACCAACCGATACAGACTGCCGTTCGAGGAGACTTACCAGATTATTTGACTATTCTTTTCCGCGCCATCACACGCTTGATTGATATTCCAGTGATTATCACTTGGGTTGTCATTACAGCTTTTGTCTTTTATCGTAATCGGTGGAAGATAGAAAGTTTCTTCATGCTGGGAAATCTGGCTTTGGCAGGACTTTTAATCGTGACCTTTAAAAATATCTACCAGCGCCCGCGACCAGCTATTTTACACTTGGTTGAGGAGAAGGGATTTTCTTTCCCAAGTGGCCATTCTCTGGCTGTAACCTTGATGGTAGGCACTCTGATTGTCATTCTCAGTCAACGGATGAAAGACCCAGTCTGGAGAAAAATCGTACAAATCGTCCTTGGCCTCTACCTAGTCAGTGTGTTGGTATCAAGGGTCTATCTGGGAGTTCATTATCCATCAGACGTTCTTGCCAGTCTCTGTGTGGGCTTGGGAGTCTTGTTTATCGAGTTTCCCTTCTATGACAAGCTACGCTTCCAATGGCGATTTAAAGGCAAGCAGAAGTGAGTATCAAATTCCCTTGAGGAGAAAGAAATGAAAGTCAATATAGCAGATCTTCATCCGACTCAACTATACTTATCAGAAAAGAAGTTGCAAGATATTCAGATGCTTTACCAGTCGGCAGAAACAATCCAAGTCGATCCAATCAGTATTCTTGCCTTTGGAGATTGCTTGTTGATTACAGATGGGCATCACAGGGCTTATCAGGCTTTATTGGCAGGTCGGGATACGATTTCTGCTGAGTGGGATAGAGATGGTGGTGATGAACTATATCATCTCTATGCGCAAGCCTGCGAAGAAAGAAAAATTTACTCTGTTCTGGATTTAAAAAATCATATCTTAGCTCAAGATGAGTATGAAGCAAAATGGTATAACTGGTGTGATGGTTTTAATCAAGCAGCAACTCTTTTGTTGAAAAGGAAAGCAGATGAAACAGACCCTACAAATAGATAATTCACTGCGTCTTGTTCCTTATTATAAGGTCAATCATTGTGAAGAAGCTCTTGCTTGGTATCAGGATGTGAACTTGGTTCACCTCGTAGATGGGGTGAAGCTTCCTTATAGTCAAGAAACTTTGGAAGCCATGTATTCCTATTTGGATCAGCATGGTGAGCTTTTTTGGATTGAAGTCAAGGAGAAGGGTGAATGGTTTCCAATTGGGGATGTTACACTATCTCAGGACAATCTCCCCATTGTGATTGGAAATCCCGCTTACCAACATCGAGGACTTGGAAAAAAGATCCTAAGTACTTTGATTGAATTGGCTCGAATAAAAGGATGGAAAGAATTGAGAGTCAAGGAAATCTACACTTACAATCATGTATCTAGGCGCTGTTTCAAGTCGCTTGGATTTGTGGAAAATGGAGCAACAGAAAAAGGAACGAGTTTTGTATTGAAATTAGTCTAATCTAACTTGTTTTTTAACTCAAAATCTGATAAACTATGTAGTAATTGAATAGAAATCTGCAAGACTAGTAACTCAAGGGAAGTATATCAGGGAGGAGAGCCGTGACTGCAAGCTCTTTATATGAAAGCTGGGTGAATTCACTTGCGCATGGATTTAGAAATGAAGGTCTGACTTGTCAGATGAAAACGGATGGTACCGCGTGTCAACGCTCCGAGTGGAGTTTTTGGCATGTGGTTTTCTTTTTATCTGATAAGCGACTGATGGAGGAATTATGTCAACTATTGAAGAACAATTAAAAGCGCTTCGTGAAGAAACGCTGGCTAGCTTGAAGCAGATTACTGCTGAAAATAAAAAAGAGATGCAAGATTTGCGTGTCTCTGTCCTTGGTAAAAAGGGTTCGCTCACTGAAATCCTCAAAGGGATGAAAGATGTTTCTGCTGAGATGCGTCCAATCATTGGGAAACACGTCAATGAAGCTCGTGATGTCTTGACAGCAGCCTTTGAAGAAACAGCTAAGCTCTTGGAAGAAAAGAAAGTCGCAGCTCAACTGGCTAGCGAGAGTATCGATGTGACGCTTCCAGGTCGCCCAGTTGCTACTGGTCACCGTCACGTTTTGACACAAACCAGTGAAGAAATCGAAGATATTTTCATTGGGATGGGTTACCAAGTCGTGGATGGTTTTGAAGTGGAGCAAGACTACTATAACTTTGAACGTATGAACCTTCCAAAAGACCACCCAGCTCGTGATATGCAGGACACATTCTATATCACAGAAGAAATCTTGCTACGTACTCACACGTCTCCAGTTCAGGCGCGTGCTATGGATGCCCATGATTTCTCTAAAGGTCCTTTGAAAATGATCTCACCAGGGCGTGTGTTCCGTCGTGACACAGACGATGCGACCCACAGTCACCAGTTCCACCAAATTGAAGGCTTGGTTGTTGGGAAAAATATCTCTATGGCTGATCTTCAAGGAACCCTTCAGTTGATTGTGCAAAAAATGTTCGGTGAAGAGCGTCAGATCCGTCTGCGTCCATCTTACTTCCCATTCACAGAGCCATCTGTTGAGGTGGATGTTTCTTGCTTCAAGTGTGGTGGAGAAGGCTGTAACGTATGTAAGAAAACAGGTTGGATCGAAATTATGGGTGCCGGTATGGTTCACCCACGTGTCCTTGAAATGAGTGGTATCGATGCGACTGTTTACTCTGGATTTGCCTTTGGTCTTGGACAAGAGCGTGTAGCTATGCTCCGTTACGGAATCAACGATATCCGTGGATTCTACCAAGGAGATGTCCGCTTCTCAGAACAGTTTAAATAATGATTAGAAAAGTAGAAATGGCAGATGTTGAGGTGTTGGCTAAAATTGCCAAACAAACCTTTCGTGAAACATTTGCTCATGATAATACGGAAGAGCAGTTACAGGAATACTTTGAAGAGGCTTATAGTCTGAGAGTTTTGTCAACTGAGTTGGAAAATCCAGAATCCGAAACCTATTTCATTATGCATGAAGAGGAGATAGCTGGTTTTCTCAAAGTCAACTGGGGAAGTGCTCAGACTGAGAGAGAATTAGAGGATGCTTTTGAAATTCAACGTCTCTATGTGCTACAAAAATTCCAAGGATTTGGACTCGGTAAGCAACTGTTTGAATTTGCTCTTGAACTTGCTACCAAAAATAGTTTTTCCTGGGCTTGGTTAGGTGTTTGGGAGCATAATACAAAAGCTCAAGCGTTTTATAATCGATATGGTTTTGAAAAATTTAGCCAACATCATTTTATGGTTGGTCAAAAAGTAGATACGGATTGGTTACTGAGAAAGAAATTAAGGTAAGAAGATGATTCTTCTATTGAAATGATAGGAAAGGAAAAGAACTAGAGTGGCAACTGTCATTCTGGAGAACTAAATTATGCTTGTATCTTATAAATGGTTAAAAGAATTGGTGGACATTGATGTTCCATCACAAGAGTTGGCTGAAAAAATGTCAACTACAGGGATCGAGGTAGAAGGTGTCGAATCACCGGCCGCTGGTCTCTCAAAAATTGTCGTCGGTGAGGTCTTGTCTTGCGAAGATGTGCCAGAAACTCACCTCCATGTTTGTCAGGTTAACGTTGGCGAAGAAGAAGCCCGTCAAATCGTCTGTGGTGCACCGAATGTGCGTGCTGGTATCAAGGTTATGGTGGCTCTTCCAGGAGCTCGCATCGCTGACAATTACAAGATCAAAAAAGGGAAAATCCGCGGTCTTGAGTCACTTGGAATGATCTGTTCACTTGGTGAATTGGGAATTTCTGACTCAGTTGTGCCAAAGGAATTCGCAGATGGCATCCAAATCTTGCCAGAAAATGCCGTTCCAGGTGAGGAAGTCTTCTCATATCTAGACTTGGATGATGAAATCATCGAACTTTCTATTACACCCAACCGTGCAGATGCCCTTTCTATGCGTGGAGTGGCTCACGAAGTGGCAGCTATTTATGATAAGGCAGTCAACTTTAAAGAATTTACTCTAACAGAAACTAATGAAGCTGCGGCAGATGCCCTTTCTGTCAGCATTGAGACAGACAAAGCGCCTTACTATGCCGCTCGTATCTTGGATAATGTGACTATCGCACCAAGTCCACAATGGTTGCAAAACCTTCTCATGAACGAAGGAATCCGTCCAATCAATAACGTAGTGGACGTGACCAACTACATCCTTCTCTACTTTGGTCAACCAATGCACGCCTTTGACTTGGATACCTTTGAAGGGAGTGACATCCGTGTGCGTGAAGCGCACGCTGGTGAAAAATTGGTGACCTTGGATGGCGAAGAACGTGACTTGGACGTGAATGACTTAGTTATCACTGTCGCAGACAAGCCAGTAGCCCTTGCAGGTGTCATGGGCGGTCAAGCAACAGAAATCTCTGATAAATCTAGTCGTGTCGTCCTTGAAGCTGCAGTCTTCAACGGAAAATCTATCCGCAAGACCAGTGGTCGCCTCAACCTTCGTTCTGAGTCATCTTCTCGCTTTGAAAAAGGCATCAATGTGGCAACAGTCAATGAAGCCCTTGATGCGGCAGCTAGCATGATTGCAGAACTTACAGGTGCGACGGTGCGTAAAGGTATCGTTTCAGCGGGTGAGCTTGATACCTCTGATGTGAAAGTTTCTTCAACTCTTGCTGATGTTAACCGTGTCCTCGGAACTGAGCTTTCTTATGCTGATGTAGAAGACGTCTTCCGTCGTCTTGGCTTTGGTCTTTCTGGAAATGCAGACAGCTTTACAGTCAGCGTACCACGTCGTCGTTGGGATATCACAATAGAAGCAGATCTCTTTGAAGAAATCGCTCGTATCTATGGATATGACCGCTTGCCAACCAGTCTTCCAAAAGATGATGGTACAGCTGGTGAATTGACTGCGACACAAAAACTTCGCCGTCAGGTTCGTACCATTGCTGAAGGAGCAGGTTTGACAGAAATCATCACCTATGCTCTAACAACTCCTGAAAAAGCAGTTGAGTTTACGGCTCAACCAAGTAACCTTACTGAACTCATGTGGCCAATGACAGTGGACCGTTCTGTCCTCCGTCAAAATATGATTTCTGGTATCCTTGATACGGTGGCTTATAACGTAGCTCGTAAGAATAAAAACTTGGCCCTTTACGAGATTGGGAAAGTCTTTGAACAAACAGGTAATCCAAAAGAAGAACTTCCAAATGAAATCAACAGCTTTGCCTTTGCCTTGACAGGCTTGGTTGCTGAAAAAGATTTCCAAACAGCAGCAGTTCCAGTTGATTTCTTCTATGCTAAAGGAATCCTTGAGGCCCTCTTTGCTCGTTTGGGACTCCAAGTAACCTATACGGCAACATCTGAAATCGCTAGCCTTCACCCAGGACGTACAGCCGTGATTTCACTCGGTGACCAAGTTCTTGGTTTCCTTGGCCAAGTGCATCCAGTCACTGCTAAGGCTTACGATATTCCAGAAACGTATGTAGCTGAGCTTAACCTTTCAGCCATCGAAGCTGCCCTTCAACCAGCTACTCCATTTGTGGAAATTACTAAATTCCCAGCAGTTAGCCGTGACGTTGCCCTCCTTCTCAAGGCAGAAGTGACTCACCAAGAAGTTGTGGACGCTATCCAAGCTGCAGGAGTGAAACGTTTGACAGATATCAAACTCTTTGACGTCTTCTCAGGTGAAAAATTGGGACTTGGTATGAAGTCAATGGCCTATAGCTTGACCTTCCAAAATCCAGAAGACAGCTTAACGGACGAAGAAGTCGCACGCTACATGGAAAAAATCCAAGCGTCTCTTGAAGAAAAAGTCAATGCAGAAGTGCGTTAACTTATCAATCCATCCTTCGGGGTGGATTTTTGCTTTTCAAATAACAATTCAGGATCAAAAATAGACAGTTGAGGAACAGAGAAGATAAATTGGAGTTTACCAGTGTATAATATACTCATAACTCAAAGTACTCTAAGATTTTTTACTAAAATGAGGATGAAAAAAATGGACAGAAATCATTGTAAATGCTATCAAAAAGGAGTATAATGAGTGCAAGACATTTCGGAGGTGAAAGATGCTAGAAGTAAGAAGTCTAGAGAAAAGTTTTGGACCCAAGCAAGTTTTGTTTGGTATTGACTTTCAAGCGCGACCAGGTCGTATTTTGGGATTAGTCGGGAAAAATGGTGCTGGGAAGACAACGATTTTCCACAGTATTTTGAAGTTTTTAGAATATCAAGGAGAAATCAGTCTGGATGGTCAGGATATTCGTCAGGAAACCTACGCTCGGATTGGCTATCTGCCTGAAGAACGCAGTCTCATGCCTAAATTGACAGTCCTTGAACAAGTTCGCTACTTGGCGACTCTAAAAGGTATGGATGCCAAGGAGGTCAAGGAAAAACTCCCTCAATGGATGAAGAGGTTGGAAGTGAAAGGAAAGCTGACAGATAAAATCAAGAGCCTGTCAAAAGGAAATCAGCAGAAGATTCAGCTCATCATTACTCTGATTCATGAGCCAGACTTGATTATCTTGGATGAGCCTTTCAGTGGATTGGACCCAGTCAATACAGAATTGCTCAAGCAAGTCATTTTTCAAGAAAAAGAACGTGGGGCAACCATTATCTTTTCTGACCATGTTATGACTAATGTCGAGGAGCTTTGTGATGATATTTTGATGATTCGAGATGGTCGTGTGGTCTTGCATGGACCAGTTCAGGATGTCCGCAATCAATACGGGAAAACGCGTCTCTTTGTTTCAAGTGAACGAAGCAAGGAAGAATTGGAAAATCTTCCTCATGTCAAACAGGTGAGCTTGACCAAACAAGGCAGTTGGAAATTGATCTTAGAGGATGAGAGCGCTGGAAGGGAACTCTTCCCAATCTTGACTCAGGGGCAGTATATCGCAACCTTTGACCAGCAAGCGCCAACAATTGATGAAATCTTTAAACTAGAATCAGGGGTGGAAGTATGAGAAATATGTGGGTTGTAATGAAGGAAACCTATCTTCGACATGTCAAATCGTGGAGTTTCTTCTTTATGGTGATTTCGCCGTTCCTCTTTTTAGCCTTATCTGTAGGAATTGGCTATCTCCAAGGGTCTTCTATGGCCAAGAATAGTAAGATAGCAGTAGTAACAACTGTGCCATCTGTGGAAGATGGGCTCAAGGGTACCAATGGTATCAACTTTGATTATAAGGATGAAGCCAGTGCCCAAGCTGCTATCAAAGATGAGAAAATCAAGGGTTACCTAACCATTGACCAAGAGGACAGCGTCCTCAAGGCCGTCTATCATGGTGAAACTTCTCTTGAAACAGGCATCAAGCTAGCAGTAACCAATAAGCTCAACGAACTGCAATACCAACTCAATCGCTCGGCGGCTAATTTGTCCCAAGAACAGGAAAAACGCTTGGAACAAACAGTTAACTTTACGGAGAAAATTGATGAATCCAAGGAAAATAAAAAAATGATTCAAACCTTTGCGGCCGCAGGGCTTGGTTTCTTCCTTTATATGATTTTGATTACCTATGCTAGTGTCACTGCTCAGGAAGTGGCTAGCGAGAAAGGAACCAAAATTATGGAGGTGGTCTTCTCTAGTATCCGAGCTAGTCATTATTTCTACGCTCGCATGCTGGCTCTGCTTCTTGTTATTTTGACCCATATTGGCATTTACGTCGTGGGTGGACTTGCTGCCATTCTTCTCTTTAAGGACCTACCAATCTTGGCACAATCTGGTATTTTAAACCATATAGGAGAGGCTTTCTCGCTCAACACCTTATTGTTTGTCTTGGTTAGCCTCTTTATGTACGTTGTTTTAGCAGCCTTCCTAGGTTCTATGGTTTCTCGTCCTGAGGATTCAGGAAAAGCCTTGTCGCCTTTGATGATTTTGATTATAGGTGGTTTTTTTGGAGTGACAGCTCTAGGTGCAGCTGGTGACAATCTCATCTTGAAGATTGGTTCATATATTCCCTTTATTTCGACTTTCTTCATGCCGTTTAGAGCTATTAATGGTTATGCAAATGGGTTAGAAGCTTGGATTTCGCTTGCTATTACGATTGCTTTTGCAGTAACGGCAACAGTCTTTATCGGACGTATGTATGCTAGTCTCGTTCTGCAAACAGATGATTTAGGTCCTTGGAAAACCTTTAAACGTGCCTTATCTTATAAATAGAAGAGCCTCGCGAAAGCGAGGTTTTTTAGAGATAAAAAGAGTGGAATTCAGAAAAATATTTTTCATATCTATTGACTTTTAGGGGTGAAATTTGGTATTATAGTAGGCGGTATTGTTTACCCCATTTGAAAGGCCCCGGAACCTTCCAAATACTTTTCGATGGGAAGGAACACCCATCACCGTAAACAAAAATCGAACTATATATAGGAGAAATCATGAACAAAACAACATTTATGGCTAAACCAGGCCAAGTTGAACGTAAATGGTACGTAGTTGACGCAACTGATGTACCACTTGGACGTCTTTCTGCAGTAGTTGCTAGCGTACTTCGCGGAAAAAACAAACCAACATTTACACCACACACTGATACAGGTGACTTTGTGATTGTTATCAATGCTGAAAAAGTTAAATTGACTGGTAAAAAAGCAACTGATAAAATCTACTACACTCACTCAAACCACCCAGGTGGATTGAAACAAATCTCTGCAGGTGAACTTCGTTCTAAAAATGCAGTACGTTTGATTGAGAAATCAGTTAAAGGTATGCTTCCACACAATACTCTTGGACGCGCTCAAGGTATGAAGTTGAAAGTGTTTGTTGGAGCTGAGCACACTCACGCTGCACAACAACCAGAAGTTCTTGATATTTCAGGACTTATCTAAGGAAAGGAACAATAAAGTATGTCACAAGCACAATATGCAGGTACTGGACGTCGTAAAAACGCTGTTGCACGCGTTCGCCTTGTTCCAGGAACTGGTAAAATCACTGTTAACAAAAAAGATGTTGAAGAGTACATCCCACACGCTGACCTTCGTCTTGTAATCAACCAACCATTCGCAGTTACTTCAACTGCAGGTTCATACGACGTTTTCGTTAACGTTGTAGGTGGTGGATACGCTGGTCAATCAGGAGCTATCCGTCACGGTATCGCTCGTGCCCTTCTTCAAGTAGACCCAGACTTCCGCGATTCATTGAAACGCGCAGGACTTCTTACACGTGACTCACGTAAAGTTGAACGTAAGAAACCAGGTCTTAAGAAAGCTCGTAAAGCATCACAATTCTCAAAACGTTAATCAATACGATTATATCAACGTTTCAAAGCACTTTGCAAAGATTTTGCAAAGTGCTTTTTTGTCGATTTTTGAGCTCGAATAGCTTTGTGATAACCTTCTGATAACCTCTTTTAGATTTTAAACATCATGATTTTACTTTGCTTTATTGAGATAATCTGCAAATTTGTCAATAGAGTTTTTCTCACCAGTTTTTGTAGTGTGAGTATAGACATCTAATGTCATCTGACTGCTTGCGTGACCGAGTCGTTTTGATGTATTAGAAGGATCGATTCCAATTTCAGACATAAGTGTTGCATGTGTGTGTCTGAACCCATGTGGGCTAATTGGTTTTAATTTATGCTTTTTAATAATTCGATTCAGTACATTGTTAATGTAGTCAGCATGCAGGGGTTCAATTTTGTCATTGCTTGATATGTAAGAGAACATATATTCGTTACTAATATTCAGCTTTGTAAGAGGCAACTGAGATTGTTCTTTCAGATAGAAATTTCTCCATTGCTTAATGATATCGATTGTCTCATCATCAAGATAGATTGTTCGAACTGAAGATTCATTCTTTGTGCTCTTTTCAATCGCTTTACCGTCAATTCTTCCTAGACTTTTGTCTATGTTCAAGAGATTGCTATCAAAGTCAATATCAGCCCATTTTAAAGCGTATAACTCTCCTTTTCGTAGCCCACTAAATGCAAGCAGTCTAAATAGAGCAAAATATTTAAATGGCTCAGTTTCTTTCACGATATCTAGGAAATGATGTAATTCCTCCAGTGACCAAAAATTATTTGATCTTGTCTTTTTGATTTTAGGCATGATAACATTCTTCATTGGATTTCGATCAATATAGTTCATATTAATTGCAAAATCAAAAATTTTTGAGGTGTAGGATTTTATCTGTTTGATATTTTTGAAAGTCTGAGATTTTTGTGTAATAAAATTTTGACAGTCTAAAGGACTGATTTGGTCAACGAATTTATCGCCAAATACTGGTAGAATATGTATTCGATAGATATTCTTTGTTTGGGAAGAAGTTGTTTCTTCAACGGTACCAACATAGGCCTTAAACCATTCTTGATAAAGTTCTTTATAAGTGACTTTTGGATTATGTTTATCAGCATTTACTGTAGGGACGACGACACCAGCTTCTAAACGAGCTTCGTACAATTTTGCCTCTTTTTTGGTTCTGAATCCTCTCTTTAAGTGCCTTTTTTTCTTTCCATAAGCATCTAAGCCAATGTAAAAGCTGACATAGTAAAGGATTCCTTTTTTTGTTTTGTATTTGTGTATAGACATTTTTTCTCCGTATCTAAGTTTTCGGAGCTTATGTAATTGAGAAATGACTGTCTATCTATTTTTTCTATCTTCTTGGCGGATAGCGTATTCGTCTGTTTTAATCCAGCTCTTCCAAACTTTAGAATCTTTATTTTGGTGATTCATATAGTCTATAAACTCAGACATAAAACGTTTGTTTTTCTCTGCTAGGTATTCTGAGAATATATGACGAAATTCATCTGAAAAAGTATCATCAAGTGGCAGTGTTAATGACCTTTCACCGAATTCGATACTTTTCTTTAATTTCTCCATATCGCTTTTAAAAGGTGTTACAGAACCAATTTTAGATGTTTTGAAACTATCTGTAACGATTTTAAGATTTGATGGAGCGTGTGGGTTGCTATCAAGTCCCATAATGTAAGCGACGGAAACATTAAAGTATTTTGCCAATTTTTCAGCATTATCTTTTTTAGGTTTGCGGATTCCTTGATTGTATCCAGAAAGTGTAGGATAGGCTATATTTGTAGCTTCGCTAATTTCTGTCAATTTTTTTCCGCTATTTTCTATCAGTTTAGTAATATGATTCGTCATGAGAACCTCCTTTTTATCATTATAACACATTTTATTCTTTTTGAATAAAAAAGCTTGACAAAAATTCAAAAAGGATATATAATTCAAAATGAATAATAAATTAAATGGTTTCGGAGCTTATTTAATTTAGAAATGAGGTGTTAATTTATGTCGGAAACTACTTTAGTTGTCCAGCTTCCTAAAGAATTAGAGAAGCAATTACGTGCTCACTATGATGAGATGATTTCAAGTGCTGTAGCAAGAGTATTTGAAGATAAAGAACTTTATAAACCTATGGTTCGTATGTCAGGTTTGTCTAGGTGGTTAGATGTATCTACGACAACAATCCAAAAATGGACGAAAGAAGGAATGCCAACCATGGTGATTGATGGAGTGACTTTATACGATAAAAGAGCAGTAACACGATGGTTGAAGCAATATGAAAGATAGGTACTCGTATGAATGGTGTTCAGTGGATCAAGATAACGACAGATATATTTGATGATGAAAAAATTCAGCTAATAGAATCGATGCCAGAAGGAGATACTCTTATTGTAATATGGTTTAAAATTCTGGTGCTTGCAGGAAAGCAAAATAATAGTGGCATATTAAGTCTAGGGAACAAGGTTTATTACACAGAAGAGATGCTTTCAACAGTGTTTAGACGAAAGGCTACATCTGTAAAATTAGCTCTCAGCATGTTTGAAGAATTTGGCATGATAGAAATCATAGATGGCGCTATTACCATTCCAAAATGGGAGAAACATCAGAATATAGATGGACTAGAAAAGATTAGAAAACAAACTAGGGAACGTGTTGCTCGTCATAGACAAAAACAAAAAGCACTAATTACAGGCGAGCCACAACTCGTTTTAGACTGTAACGTTACAGTAACGGATGAAAATGATAATGTAACGCAAGAGATTAAGAACAAGAGTAAGAATAAGAAAGAGATTGAGAATATACTGGATAATAGTTCTAGAAAGCCTGAAACTTATATTCCACCCAAATATTATTCTTTGTTAGAATCCATTTCTTATAAGTACAATGATAGATTTTTGTATCCTAACAATTACACTTTAACACATGCTCAGAAGATGAAGATAGGCGAGTATTTGGCTAGTGGGTATGTAACAAGTGATGAAGTCATTAGCATGATTGAACGGATTCCTGAGGATGCGACTTCTCCTTTAGCGTATTTATTTAAGTCTATGGAGAATTTAAAGCAGGAACGTATGCTGGAGTGCAAAGCTATTGCCCATGAAAATGCCCGAAAGAAGTATATGATAAATGAGTAGATATAGGACTGTTCTAAAGAAATGTTATATCACTGAAGAGCAGAATGAAATAGTGAATAACTTGATTGAAATGACAAACCATCTAAATTTTTCCTCTTATGCTAGGAAAATGTTGTTTAAGAGTTCGCCTATTTATCTTCAATTTGATTTTGAATTTTATCATGACTTTATATTTCAAGTTAGAAGAATTATCAATAACTTACGTCAGTTAGAAAGAATAGCAGAACAAAGTGAAGATTTGGATAATGTAAGGATATTTCACTACTGCGTTGAGCTGATGATAGAATATGAAAAGAAGACAAGTAAACAAGTGAAAGAACTTGTAAAACGACTAAATAAGAAAACGAGGTGATAGGACCATGAGAATAAAATCTGTGTTGAAACAGGTGTTTTTGACGGAAGAAGAAAATAAAAAATTAAATGATTGTATGAGGAAGGAAAATATTCGTAATTTTTCTGAGTTTGCTAGACAAAAATTAATACGAACAGATTTGAACATCCAAAAAGTCTCTTTTGAAGGTTTAGTTCCTTTAACAGAAGAATTGGAACAAGTCGGAAAGAATATCAATTCTATAGCCCGTCTTGCAACTGTAGTTGGGAGAATAAGCTATGAAAACAAAATGGATATGTCTATTTTGATGCAAAAAATAGTTGATGTGATGGAGGAAAAAGATGTTTATTTTCAAAAGTAATATGGATAAGGATTTTGATCAGATATGCGAATACATATTGAAATTAAAGAGAGCAGAATTATTTCTTCATGGGATTAAACAACAAGATAAAACGAAGGCTCGTTTGTATCATGCGATGCTGGAATACTACGATGCTAACCATAAAAAAGAAAGACATATGAGAATTTTAAAATAAAGAAACGCTGTTAAAAATTTTGCAGCGTTTTTTATATATCTTCTTAAAATATTTGTACACACAAATGACAGTCAAATTGATTTTTTGGATTATTTTGTCGAGAAGGAAAAATTTTTCATAATATGACTTTGCGAGCTCAGAGTCTGTATACACACACTCCTAAAATCATTCCCAAAATTTGTATACACATAGTGTATGTACTTTTTGGGTGATTTAATTTTTGGGGGAATCCCCAACCCCCTTTAGAAATAGTTAGATATAAGATTAAAAAATGGTATAATCTTAAAAGATAAACGTTTTTAAGGAGTAGACTTTGAAAGAGAATTTAATCAAATCAAAAAAGCGTGTTCAAAAGCATGGAGAGGTTTTTATACCATTCTGGATGGTACAGAAAATATTAGATACTCCAGGTATTAAAGAGACTTGTGAAGATATTTCTGCAACATTTTTAGAACCTTCTGCAGGAGATGGGAAATTTTTGCAAGCTATTTTAGAAAGAAAATTATCTGCTGTTATCATGTAATATGCAATATGATGAAAGAAGTTGGAAGACAAAATCATTGATTGCATTATCATCTATATATGGGATAGAATTTCTCGAAGATAATTTAGAAGTAGCACGTTCACGTATGTTTCTTTATTATTTAGATTGGTACGAACAAATTTTTAGTACTAAGCTAACTAGTAGAAGTGACATCTATAAATCTGCATATTATCTTATTCATAAAAATATAGTTAGAGGAAATACCTTAACTCAACGTCATCCTGTTACAGATGAACCTATTTGGTTTAATGAATGGCAACTTTTCAAAGGCCATTCTAGTTTGGTAAGACTGGGCAAAAAGTCTTTAAAATTAGAAAACGCATAGTATCAAGTGTTAAATCCTTGATATTATGCGTTTTATTGTTAGAAAATTTGCTTTATTTTCTCCTTAAGTTGAGTTTTTGCCCAGCCTCTATCAGAGCTTTTAGGTAAAAAGTTGAGGATAATACAGTTGTAGAAGGACGAACCCACTGAAAAAATAAGGAGCTTACTTTTAATGAAAGGAAAATCGAGGAATCTTTCATCAATTTGAGCGAATTCCTCGGTTATTTTGTATTTATTAAGGTCATAATTCGTTTTATATTGACCACGAAGATGGTTGTGGCTGCCTGTAACTCCATGCTGAAAAGACCCGATGCTCTCGCGACATCAAAGCCATGTCTCTGTTTTAGTTCGGCATTCTTCGCTTCGATTTTATAGCGATGTCTGGCCATTTCTTTAAAATAAGGTGTTTCCTGAAATTTCTTCTGGAAAAGATGGTCGTTACTCTTAATAGCCAATGAATAAGTTTTAAACTTTGCTCCCTCCTGATAACACCCTTCCTTGGAAAGACAATTCTTGCACTTTTCAATGTCAAAGTAATGAGTGACAACTTGATTCTTATTTTGATATTTTTTCCCTGTCCTTGCTTTGCGAACAGCCAAGTGTCCTTCTGGACAGACAAATAGCCCTGCGTCTTTATTAAATTCAAACGCATCCTCTTCTTTACGGTAACTTTTTGAAAAACAGAAGGGTTCAGTTTTGACACCAAATGAATCTTTTCTTTGCGAGTTAGTTGAATGTTGTTCTTTCCCGAATAAGCTGCATGACCAATAATAGTCTCGATGTCCAGACTATTTTCCTTTGTTTTGGCATATAACTCAGGTAAATATTTCCCATCGCTTTGTTCACCAGAAGTGACCACGCAAGCAGTAATAATCCGTTCATCCGTCATAGCGATATGACTTTTATATCCATAGAAAGAGGTGTCGGCTGTCTTATGTCCGAGCCTAGCCTCCTCCTTAACAGAAGCTTCCAAATGTTCTAAGTCGTCCTCGACAGCCTCTTTTAGGTAATTGAACTTTTGAGAAACAGCCGGTAGGGCTAAGAGTTCCTCGTGTTTTTCAACCACAGCCATTAACTCCTCTGTATAGGTCAACTCTGCTTCGAGGTTATCTTCTTGAGGTTTCTTTGGAAATTCTATTTTGATATCTTCTGAATGTTGATAAATTGTTTTACGTAAAGCTTTTGAACGCTCTCTAAGGATTTCTTGGGGTTTCTTATGATTATAATGAGATTTGGTGTGAGTGGCATCCACAATGAGGATTTTACTCTTAATCAAGTTATGTTCGAGTGCAATTTGAACAGACTTCTGAATCAATACATCAAGCAGTTTGTCATCTTTAATTCTTAGCTTTCTAAATTTCGTCAGAGAGGATGGCTCGATAACAGAATCTTCAGGAGCTAGACCAAGAAAAAATTTAAAGGCCATATCTGACAAGGAACGTCCTACCACATCTACATCTGATAACTTATAAATATCTTTTAACAAGAGATATTTGAACATCATAATCGGTGAATAAGCTTTACGCCCAAAATCGGGACGATAATTCTTTTCTAGTTCATCATAAATAAAGCTAAAATCACAGAGTTCAATTAGCTGACGTAAAAAGTGGGTTTTAGGAACCACGATATCATACAAACTAGAATAAGGACTGACATCCATAGTTAACTGATTATCAAGCATTATTTCACCTCATCTCTAGTATAACAAAAAAGCCATCAATTTGATGACTTTTTCAGTGGGCTCATGAAACGCTATGAGTTTTTTTGTTGTACTATATTTTACAATTTATCATTATAAAATAAATGCTGAACTTTTTGAAAGCTTCTAATTTGGAAAAATTAGAATTGCTGAAAAGTAAGAGTACATTAATGATATTTTATGAATATATGTACACACACTAATTAGTTATAAATATGAGAAACGAAAATTATATTAGTGTTGTTGAACTGGGCTAAAGGAAAAGGGGAGAAAAAGTTATCAATTGAACGATACTTCAGTACCAATAAAATTGAGTACTAAAGTATACAAAAATTACTAATGGATTGAGACTTTTGTATTTGATTATACCGTAGAGAATATTAGTCAAATAAAATTGTTTTGTTTTCACTAATGCATTTCTTATTATTATCCCAGTAGTTAATACTTTCAAAGCTTCCTTTTCTTAAATAAAGCGGTATCCTTTTTCTTATATCATCTTGCATTGGTATTTTATCAATATCTTTTAGATTCCACCATTTTGGCTCACCTTCATCAGATGTGCTTAGTTCACCAGTAAACTGAGTACATAAAAAGTCATAGAAGACAAATCTCTCATTACCAATTGAATTAGTAAAGCCTGAAATTCCCTTTAATTCAAGATTTAATGCAGTGAGTCCAGTTTCTTCCTTAAGCTCCCGTAGTGCAGCTTCAAAAAAACTTTCAGGGAATTCAACTTTTCCCCCTGGTGGAATCCAGCCAGGAAAATTATCGTGCTGTCTATTAAGTAATAAAATTTCTTGATTTTTCAAAACGCAAATATTAACCCAGTTTTTGATTTTTTCAGTCATATTATCAACCTCCAGTAAGTATTTTTTCATATATTATACTATATGTCAAGAACTATATGCTATTTATGATTGTGACAAATGTGTCTCAGCCAAAGATTGATGATTTTTATGAAATAGCTGATTAATTCTCAGATATGACGATAAAATAATTTTTACAAGACTAGTTAACCTTATTATACTGTGGCAAAAAATAGAATTTCATTGATTTTCTGTATATATTTTCTATTGATTAAAATGGGATATATGTGGGTCTTGTTTTACCTTTAAGAAAAGTTAATAATAAAATCAAGATATCTGAAGGATTTTAAGAAATGGATGGTATAGGTTATGTATTGAGGAATTTAAGACTTAATAAAGGATTAACTCAAAAATATATTTATAAGAATTTGTGTAGCCGGAAGCAATTATCTAGAATAGAGAATAATACTTCTTATCCCTCAGTATATCTTTTGTATTATATTTGTCAAAGATTAGAAGTTACTACAGACTATGTTATTAGTCTAACGTTAGAAAGAGGAAATCATGCTAAATGACACAAATAAATTGAAATATGAATTACCGGTTGAATTAGCTGCTCGGGAGCCAGTAGAACTTATGTCAGGGAGTCGAGATAGTTCAAGATTGATTATTGGATTTAAAAATTCAGATAAAATTATTGATGACTATATCTTGAATTTTCATAATTACATTAATCCAGGAGATTTGATTATTCTAAATAATAGTAAGACAGTCTCTCCTATATTTTATGCGTACTCTGAAAAATATGGGGAAGTAAAGTTTCATATAAAAACAAAAAATGAAGAAGGTTATGTAATTTATATCAGAATTAGGTCAGATTTACAGGATGGAATCATATCAGAAAAATTTTTTCTTAGCGATAAAATAAATGTTACAGTAGATAAAAATATTAATGGTGAGGAATTTTTGTGCAGTTTTAATTGTTCACAAGAAGACTTATATGATTATCTCCTAGTACATGGTGAAGCTGTAAGGTCTATTTATACGAGAAAAAAGTGGTCCATTGCTTATTATCAAAATGGAATTGCTAATAAATTAGGTTCATTTGAAAATCCTGCTGCTAACCGACATTTTTCTAATAGAATTTTAAGAGCTTTAAGAAAAAAAGGCGTAAAAATTGGATATATTACTTTAAATTGTGCATCAGTTGATACAAAAATTTTTGAAGAATTTATTGAAGAACATAGCGTTTTCAAAGAATACTACGAAATACCAGAAGAAACTGCAGAATTAATTCGAGATACTAAATTAAATGGAAACAAAATATTTGCCGTGGGTACGACTGTTATAAGGACTTTGGAAAGCTGTGAGTATGATAATTTTAAAATTGTATCTCCATTAAAAAATTATACTGATTTATATATATATCCAGGTTACAACTTCAAAATCACGGATGCATTAATTACAAATTTTCACGGTTCAATGACTAGTCGCCTTGCGTTATCAGCAGCAGTAATTGGCACGGAAAATATTATGAATTTATATCGACATGCAATAGATGAGCAGTATTTATTCTATGAGTTTGGAGATGCTAATTTATTATTTATGTAATCCAATAATTATAGTTCATGGAAAGGAGGTGATCAAATGAAAAAATTAACTTTGAAAGAATTGGTTAATAAAGCAAGTGATTTGCTTGCCTGTTGCAATGCAACTAAATAATTAACCGAATTCAAATTTTTAACTTCAATGAAAAAAATATCAAATTTTTTCATTGAAGTTGTTTATGGAGGAATTTATGGCATATAAAATTAGTCACGATATAGATATTACAGAAGATAATGGATATCAAGTATTGCATCGATACTCAGATGATACGTATTTTTCATTGCAGAAAGACTATTTATTTATTCTGTTAAGTTATAATGGTCTGAATAATTTAAATGATATTGCTAAAGTCTTTTCAAATCATAAAGGAATTTCAATTAACTGTTCATTAGAGTATGTAGAAAAAGTTCAAAATTATTTTATTTCAGAAAGAATTATATTCAAAGATGAAAACAAAAACCATTCTTACTAATAATCTATGTGAAAATAATATTGATTCGCTATATGTTAAGTTATGTAAATTGCTTGAAGATAATGGGCAACATATTGTTTCAAGAGGGATGGCAGTAAAAGAATTAATTGGCGTTAGTATTGTTCTAACGGAGCCCAAAAGACGATTTTTAGAGAACTCTGCTAGGAATCTTAAACTTTATTATGCCATAGGAGAATTTTTATGGTATTTACGAGGGAGCAATGATTTATCCGAAATCGAGTATTATGCTCCGAGTATGGCAAAGTTTTCAGATGATGGTTCAATACTTCAAGGGGCATACGGTCCCAAAATAGTACCCCTAATTGATGACTTAATCCAGCTTTTAAAGAATGATACAGGAACTCGGCGTGCTGTAATACCCTTATATAGTGCAGATGATCTTGGTAAGGAAAGTAAAGATATCCCATGTACTCTTTCTTTAGAATTTTTAATTCGAAATAATAAGCTACACCTTATTACAAATATGAGATCAAACGATATCTTTTTAGGTCTACCATATGATATTTTTTCTTTTACAATGCTTCAAGAGTATATAGCGTATCAACTTGGAGTAGACTTGGGATGCTATTATCATTATGTAGGAAGTTTACATGTATACCAGCGTAATTTTAAAAAAATAGAAGAGATATCTCAAATGAGTCCTCATGAGACGGCAATATTTAACAAATCAGATTCAATATTTAAAAATTTTAGTGAGATAATTGATTTAGAAGAATCTATAAGAAAAAATAAAACTTTTAATCATAATTTAAATTTATTAATGGACTCAGATTTTCAAAAAATTAAGACAGAGCTAGAAAATTATAGGTATAGTAGGGAAAAGAATGTCGAACGGAAAACTGATATATATATGCGGTATTGATGGGTCTGGTAAGACTACATTATCCAAAAATCTTTCCAAAAATTTAGGAAGTAATTCTATTTTTTTGCCTTTGAATCAATCTAAGATATTTTTTAAAGAACTAGATTCTATTTGTCGTAAATACAATACAAATAGATGGGCAGAGTTTTCCGAAATTTTTAGAGGCTGTTTATGGGCATTAGAAATGGTTTATTTTTCTGAAAAAATTTTAAAACCAGCATTGGAACAGTATGATTATGTAATTATTGATAGGTACATGACTTGCAATAAAGTTTATTCTAATTTATCAATTACAAACACCTTGGTAGATAGATTACATGAGCTCCTTATACAGCCTAAAATCACAATGTATATCGATATAGAGCCAAAGATAGCTTTTAGTAGAGTTATTAAAAGGAATGAGCAACAAACGCCTAAAGAAACTTTAGAAAATTTAAAAATTGCCAAAGAATTATATGCTAGATACTTAAATAATTTAGAATATTATCGATTAGATGGTAGAGAATCTGAGGAAAGATTATTACAATCTGCACTAGGAATATTAGGAGATAAAAATGAAATTTGAAACTATATTAGATTTTTACATATTTTATTTAGAGGAGTTACTTAATGGATCTCAAAAGCAGAAAGTACCCTATTCAGCTATTTCTGATAAAATTGAAATTTTCAATAATAGTGTAGAGATATCTCATGGAAATCTCATTAATATGATGTTTAGTAAATCAGAATTAAATTATAATATTGTGCACACATTATTTTCTTTAAGCGGCAGGACAGATGCGTATATTTTAAAAAAATATAAAAGTGCGTACCTGAGATATTCAGATGATGGGTTTTATCAAAATACTGTAGGTGAACGCTTGTATACTTTATACGGTAATCAAATAAAAAGAAGTTATGGTTTTTTAAAGGATGATATTTTTTCACCAGATGCTATTTGCTTTATGAAGGCAAATGATAATAATAATATTGATTGTACTTTTTACGTACATTTTTATTATAGAGAGGAGCGTTTAAATGTAGAGCTTACATATAAAGGCTCTCACTTATTGGAGTATACGAATTCTGATTTATTTATTTACTCTTCATTACTGTCATTAATGAGTCATTGGCTAGGTGTTAAAGCAGGTAGTTTAATATTAAAAACTCACTCAATCTTTATTTCGGAACGTGATAAAGAACGAACTGAAAAATTATTAGATAGCTGTAGATTATTAAAAAAAGTTGATTTATCTCTAAATCATGATTTCTCTTCAAGTTTAAAAAGCTATCGAGAAGAATTTTCTGATGCAATTAATCGTGTTATTACTTGGGATATTGTAGAAGTATCAAAAAGATTAAACAATGAGATTGAATATATAAACAATAATTTCACTCCATATACTCAGGATTTATTGTTTATACTCCTTGCAGATAGATTTCATAGTAATACTGAGGAGTACAAAACTATACTTGATAAAATAAATAATGACTCTATTAGGTGTTTTAAAGAAACAGTTGATAGAACAGAATTCAATTCCATTTTAGAGGTGGTTTAATTTTGAACTATAAAAAAAGTTTATCCGCAGTACTGCATTCGTCGTCAGATAAGGATTTTCTACTAAATTTATTGAGTGATCGAACATTCTTGCTTAACGATGTTTCATTATATATTTGGAATAGTATTGAAAAATACAGTTTGGAAGATATTGCTATTAACTTATCGAATTTATATAATGAGAATTTAGATATAGTTAGACAAGACTTACATGAAATGATTGAAATACTGGTTTCTGAGGGTCTTATAGAGATAAAAAATTAAAAGATAGGGAGAATTTATATGTGTAATAATGACTACACTTTAATTACTAAAGAAATATCAAATTTAGTATCAGAAAAAAATATAGTAATTTGGAAATCTGAAATGGATGGCTTAGGTACATCTTTATCTGATATTGATGCATATTGTATTTGCGATGAAGAAAAAAATTTTAAAAATTTTTCTTTCAATGGCATCCCTGTAGATATTGAATATATTGGATTAAATAATCTAAAAGAAAAATTAGAAAATATTGATAAGTTTGCAAAGCATGGATTAGCGTATAAAGGACTAGATGAAGATTTAAAATTGTTTTACAGGCTAGAACGAGGTCACAAGAGTCAGCAATTCAATCTCAATGATATAGAATTACCTACAATTGATGTTATTTCTAAAATTGCAGCTCAATATTATAATGAACTTTTTCTAGCATTGTATGAAGATGCATTTAAAATGTTTCATGGGAAAAATTTTTTAGATGCCTTTATACTCTCATTAGAGGCATTACAAATGTCAGTTGCAACATATTTAGCCAGAATAGGAAAACCTCAGTTCAAGAAAAAGTGGTTATTCAAATATTTTGATAATCTGACGGATTGCTCTTACTATGAAGAATTAAGGATTGAATTGGAGTCAGATACAATTTTACCTGAACGCATAAGTAAAATATTATCTGATTCAAAAAAAATCCTAGAATTTTAAATTTTCATATTGAAAGGAGGTGAGGATTATGGCTTATAAAAAACCTATCGTAAAAGATATTAAATTGAGTGCTTCTACAATTCTTCGTTAATATCTTGACTCTTAAAGTAGAGATTTGAACAGGATTACGGATGGTTAAAGCTAATAAAAATCAATATGAAATATATTCTTGATGCTAGACTATTAGTATTGAATTAACAATGTATTTATGGCTCTAAAGTTTTATAATCTACAGTTCACCTCTCTGCTTTTTTTGTGATATTGAATATTAATAATGAAATTTAAGATACTATGTGTGAAATTCTTATTAAATATATATTATGGTCTAAGCGATATCAAATTTATTGAGCGACTTGAAAATATGAATGTCGTCTATATTTTCAAAAATAGTAAAACAGGAAACAAAATTTTGCTAAAAATTTTCTCATCTTCGAAGGTTGACACTATAGTATTTCAAAATGAACTTGCAAAATATAAGTTATCTCCGAATTTGATAAAAACTAACAAGGGTAATATATATATAAGAGTGTTTAAATATCTAATTTTTGTACAATACTTCGTTGAGGCAAGTAGTCGGAGAATCGAGTATAGTGAAATGGTTATATTTTTCAAAGATTTTTATGCAAAGCTTGATTATTATAAGAATTTTTTTTTAGAAACAAGTATTGGTTTTCCTAATTATAAAACCAACGCAATCAGTCAACATTTTAGCATGATACATGGTGATTTACGACCACCGAATGTAATTATAACTGCGAATAATTTTAGTGTAATTGATTTTGAATATTTAAGACTCGGAGTAAGAGAAGTAGAAGTGATTAAATATATAGTTCTGTACACTAATTTTAATAATTGTGAAGTTGAAATTTTATATAGTAAGTTTCTGGAAGCTGGTATAGTAGAGATAAGTTTACAAGAATCAATTAGGTTTTTACTTTTTGAATTACTAAAATCAGATTTTCCAGAGAAATACATCGTGAGAATTACTCTAGATTATTATAATGAAATTATATCCGAGAGAATAAAATTAATTGAATTTTGTGATAATTATTTAAATAAAAAGAAAGGGGGGGACTTAAGTGTCAGTAGAAGTTGAGAAGAAATATTTGCTTACAAGTGATGAGTATTACGCTCTTAGTAAAAGTCACTTTGAAGGTGCAATAATTCAAGAACAGCTTAATTACTATTTTGATAGTTTAGATTTTTCACTTTTAAAAAGGGGGATAACTCTTAGAATCAGAGAAAAGGCGAATAATCTGATTCTAACTATAAAGAGAAAAATTTCAATTAATGACGTAATTGAGTCAGAAGAAAATGATTTTTTAATAAGTCGAATAGAATTTATGGAAGCAGTATTGCGTGGAGAATTCCCTAAAAAGGTAGAGCAAAAGTTAAATGTTTTAATCCCCAAAAAGAAAATCTTTTATTTGGGATTGCTAAAGACACAGAGACTAATTAAAGAAAAAGATTCAATTTTATATTGTTTGGATAGGAATACTTACTTTGATAAACAAGATTTTGAATTAGAAATTGAGGGAACACGAGAATCATTACAGAAAGTTAGCGTTGATATTCCAGAAAAAAAGTTTAATAGAGTTGGGAAATATTCTAGGTTTATAAGTGAATTATTGAAAGGGAATGGTAATTCATTAATTAAGATTCAAGTATCTGCCATTATTTTAAATGAAGATAAAGATGAAGTATGTCTTATTAAGAAAAATGCACCTACATCAAGTGTGCATAATATCTGGATTCCTCCAGGTGGTCATGTAGATATTGGGGAAGACCTCTTGAAAGCTGTAAAGCGTGAAACAATTGAAGAAACAGGATTAGAAGTTGAAATATTAGCTTTGTCAAGTGTCGTTTCTTTTCAAATTCAACAAACTAGTCAAGCCATATGTTTCTTTTATCTGGTTGAGGCTAAAAATTGTGGTGAGATAACAATGTTAGAACCAGGAATAGATTGTAAGTGGTTTAATTTAGCAGATGTGATAAGTGGAAATATTACAAATTTAACAGACTACCATAAGTTGATTATTTCTAATTCAAAAAATACAAATACTTTATATTTAGATTTAGAAAAAAAAGGCCTTGATTACAAAATTTTAAATTCAAAGATCCTCTAAAATGTTTTAGTGTACTATAATTAAAATTATAGTTTTGGTAAAAATATAAGGAGTGAATATGCTGACTGCTATTATAAGAAGAAATTGGCAAATGTATGTAAGATATTTTCCTATAACTTTATTTTTTAATCGTATTTTAGATATTGGATTTAAACTTCTAGGACTCTGGTTAGTGTCTAATTTTTTATTTGATAATAAAATACAGGTAAATAACGTAATAGAGTATAGAGATTACTTTAGTTATGCTGCAATTGGGTTAATTTTTTATAATGTATCAATAGCTATTTTAATGAATGTAGGTCGAGCATTAATAACAGAAGTTAGAGAAGGTACTTTAGAAAGCACGTTAGTGTCACCGTATAGTATAGTGAAGTACTATTTTGGAATCTTTTTTGAACAATTAGGAAGGACTTTTCTTGAATTTCTTTCTTCGTATTCAATAGCGTTTTTTTTAGGTGCCAATTTGCAAAGTATTTCATTATTAAATTTAATTATTTGTTTTTTATATGTATCGTTGATTTCTTTCTCAATGGGAACGCTTTTATCAAATATCATGTTATGGTTTCGTGATACTTTCATAACCCAAAATACATTGTTTTTAATTATTTTTTTAGTCTCAGGGATTACCTTTCCAAAAGAATTGCTACCTAGTTTTTTGCAAAAAATTAGTAAAATGATTCCTTTATCTCATTCGCTTGATGCTATTAGAAACTTATTTTTCAATACTTCTCATTTTAATATATATAATTTTGATTTTTTACAAGGTATTTTAATTTCGGTAGTATATTTTATTGTAGGGCTTTTGGTGTATAAAAAAATTGAACAAAAGATAGTAAGTTATATTTCATATTGAGTTTAGGAGATAATTATGTTAAAAGCAATTAATATATCAAAAAATTATACTTTTAAAAAAAGAACAGGCTTATTTCAGTATGAAAAGCAAATAAAAAAAGCTATAGTAAATGTAAACTTATCTTTACCAAAAGGAAAAATTATTGGAGTACTGGGAGAAAATGGTGCTGGTAAAACGACACTTATAAAAATGCTGACAACACTTTTAACGAATGATACGGGTATAATTTTAATTGATGGAGTAGATATCAATGAAAACTTAAAAAATACAAGGAAAAAAATTAATATTATTAGTGGGGGAGAGAAAAATTTATACTGGAGATTGACTGCAGTTGAAAATTTGATATATTTTGCATCCTTGTACGGAATTTCAAAGAGGGAAGCATTACCTAAAATAGAAAAACTGTTGATAGAATTAGGATTATGGAACAGTAAAGATATTCCTGTAGAAAAATACTCAAAGGGAATGAAACAGCGTTTACAGATTGCAAAGGGTCTAATAAATGATCCAGAGTATTTATTCCTAGATGAACCAACTCTTGGTTTAGACGTGAGTGTCGCTCATGAATTACGTAGAAAATTAAAGGAAATAGCGATTAAGCGGAATACGGGTATTTTATTAACTACACATTATATGGCTGAGGCAGAAGAACTCTGTGATTATATCTATTTTTTAAAGAAAGGTAAAATCATCATTTCTGGTACTAAAGACGAAGTTTTTGACAAATTAGAATTAGCCCCAGAGATACATATTACACTTGCACCTCAATTTCAATGGAATTCAATGGAGATTAAACGGTTGAGAGATTTATTTCCAGAATTAGAGTATAGGAAAGAAGAAAATCTTACATTGATAAAATTTTCGTTACTAAAATATAAAGTTCAAAGTGTAATAAAGACTATATACGAAAGTAATATAGATATTATTGAAATAAAACACACGGAGCCTTCACTAGAAGATGTAGTTCTGCATTTAGAGAGGAGATGAGTTGCTTTGTTTTTTTAACATATTTAGGAGTGAAATGAGAAGAACCCTCTTCAATGATAGTACCAATATTTTTTATTTTTTTTCAATGATATTATGGCCAATTTTTTCGCTACTCCAGGTTTATTATAATATAGGAGCATTTCCGATTTCAGATTTAAAAATTTTGGACTTAAGTAATGAGGAGCAGCTATTTTATTTTATTTTTATAGGATACTGTACCTATATTATTTTTTCTAATGCTTTTCAGAGTGCTTGGAGACTGGGGGGAGAACGTTATCAGGGGACTCTCAGTCAGATTTTTATTGCTCCACTGAAAAAAATTCTATGGCTTTACGCCCGGACATTTTCATCGATTTTTAGTCAGTCATGGTTTTTTATGGTTATTTTTGTAATTGGTAATTTTGCTTATATAGATTTTTCATTAAAATCGATCTTTCATATTTTATTAGCAACCATTATTTTAATTACTTCATCATGGATTTGGACTAGCTTTTTGAGTAGTATTTGCATTGTTATGAGAGATGCTACTATAGTTTATGTATTATTAGAAGGCTCACAAGATACGTTTAGCGGTGCTAAAGTCCCTTTATCTATTTCTCCAAAATTGGTAAAATTTATTGGAAGTTTATTTCCAGTTAGCTATACTATTATTTATTTACGAGATATGCTTCTTTTCAATAAATTTTATAGTTTAAATTTTTATTTGCTCATCGGTATAAATATTGTTTGTTTTTTACTGACTAATATCATTTTAAGAATTGGTGAATCTCACATGAAGAAGCATGGAAGTTTTGATGTGGTTTAATTTGGTGTTAATAATGTTAGATATTGCAGAAGGGACATTACAATAGTGAGTAAATTATGGGGTAGATGTAGGTACAGGAAGTGAATTTAATGTTATTAAGGAAGTAACGTTTGATGATGCATTGCCTAAATTAATTGTTAAAGTTAGAGATTTTATTCGAACCCAGCTACGAGAGTTTCAGTATCTAGATAGTGATGGTAGATTTCAGATACTTCCAGAATATCCTGAATTTGCCTGGTTTGAAGGAATTGTAAATGCAGTAACCCACAGGAATTATTCAGTATACGGAGATCATATCAGGGTATTGATGTTTGATAATCGTTTAGAGATTCATAGCCCAGGAAAACTACCGAATATTGTAACTGTTGAGAATATAAGACATGAACGTTTTTCTAGAAATCCGCGTATCGCTCGTACCTTAACTGAATTTGGATGGGTCCGAGAAATGAATGAGGGAGTAAAACGAATCTATTCTGAAATGGAATCTGCTTTTCTCCATGAACCGTGTTACTCTGAACCAGGTAACAAAGTAGTTTTAACATTAGAAAACAGTATTACAAGTAGAACATTGAGAACGCGTGATTCTTTGGAAAGTAAACTTAGAGATTATAGTGATTTAAGTGTTGATGAAAAACTATTGATACAGTATATGTACAATACAGCAGAACCTATGACAACTAAAAAAGTAGCAGAGTTCTTAGGTAGGAGTGTTTCTTACTCGTCCAAATTATTGAAAACAAAAGGCATTTTAACATGGTATGGGACAAGTACGAAAGATCGCAGTCAATACTATAAATTAGAAATGAAATAAAAAAGAAGAAAAACGAAGAAAACATAGTTACTAATTAGTGAATTTAAAAGTAAGCTTACTTTTAAATTCATAAAATTTATTTGCTTTATAGTTTTGCAATTCAATTGTTTGTATGGGAATGTGATTTTTATTATACATCATTTTACAACAAGTAACGAAACGAAGAAAAACGAAGAAAAACGAAGAAAAATAAATCGTTGTTTCTCAACTACATAAGCTCCGAAAACTAAAAGTGATAACCCTTTGATAACCTCTCAATTTTTAAAAGGGTTATATATGTAAAGATTGAGGATTTATCTCTTAAAATTACTTGATTTTAGTGATAATTTACCATAAATATCATGATGTAGAAAAAACCAGGTCTTAAGAAAGCTCGTAAAGCATCACAATTTAGTAAACGTTAATTCGAAAGAATTACTATACTTACAAAGAGCACCTTTCGGGGTGTTCTTTTTTGTACTTTCTTGATAAATTGGTGCAATTGACACAGTTGTGGTGACTTTAGTCGCTTACAAATGTGGCTGCAACCTGACGAGGTCAGTTGCCTCAAAACGTTAATCAATACGATTATATCAATATTTCAAAGAGTCTGGGACAAAAGTCTAACCTTAAATATAAAAAGCGAACAAAACGAGGTATCTGACACTCAGAATTTTGTCTTGTTCGCTTTTTTTGTCTAATCTATCGATTTTTAAAACTTATAATAAAGAATTCCTGAAATAAAAATCTTTTTGTCCCAAACTCTTTTTTGTCGATTTTTAAGCTCGAATAGCTTTGTGATAACCTTCTGATAACCTCTGAAAGTTTAGTTCCTTTAACAGAAGAGTTGGAACAAGTCGGAAAGAATATCAATTCTATAGCCCGTCTTGCAACTGTAGTTGGGAGAATAAGCTATGAGAATAAAATGGATATGTCTATTTTGATGCAAAAAATAGTTGATGTGATGGAGGAAAAAGATGTTTATTTTCAAAAGTAATATGGACAAGGATTTTGATCAGATATGCGAATACATACTGAAATTAAAGCGAGCAGAATTATTTCTTCATGGAATTAAACAACAAGATAAAACGAAGGCTCGTTTGTATCATGCGATGCTGGAATACTACGATGCTGGAATACTACGATGCTAATCATAAAAAAGAAAGACATATGAGGATTTTAAAATAAGGAAACGCGGTTAAATTGAACTGCACCCTAAAAGTTAGACAGAAAAATCTAACTTTTGGGATGATTTGAATTTTGGGGAATCCCCAAACCCCGAGTTGTTAATTTGAATGCCATAACAACAAGTCAATAATTGATTTTAATAAATTGTACTCGTGGTGCTATTTATTTTCAAAATACAATAAAAAGCTCAAAAGGACTACACTGTAAGTGTTGAAACAAACAGGAGGTTAGCCCCAATGAGCGACTTACAATATACAGGTAAATCTCATCACTTGCAATGGACTTTGAAATAATTATCAAAATTTGTCTTCAGCTATATAGTGAACAATGTCCCGAATCTTACAAACATCGTAACAATATCAGCTTGTCTAAGGTTTCAGATCAGTCTCTATTAGTTTTGCTTATTTTACAGACTGAACTAGGCATTAAATCACAACGTCATTTCTATCGGATATGCCAACTCTTTCCCTGTGGGTGTCTCCCTGAAAGAAGTCGATTTAATCGACGGTTAAGACAGCTGATTTGGTTAGTTTAAATCATTCGGCAAGCCATGAATACTCAACTTTCTCAAAATAGTATTGTCATCATCGATAGTTTTCCATTATCACTTTGTCAACCTATTCGTAATCATTGAGCATGTATTTTCCATGAACTAGGCGACATTGGTTACAATTTCTCTAAGTACCGTTGGTTTTGAGGATTCAAAGTACATCTGTTGGTCACTCTATCAGGCTATATTCTGAATGACGTTGTGACACTTGTCTTAGCACATGACATTGATATTTTCATTGCGTATCTAGGATGTCCTAGTCAACGAGGTCTCAATGAACATTCTAATGGATTATTAAGACGAAATAGACTACCGAAACAAATGGATTTTACTGATATTTCTCAAAATTATTTATCAGCTAAACTGATAAAAGAAATAGAATTCCTAAAAAGTCTTTGAATTATCAAATACCATACCAAGTTTTTCTGAGTTACATGAAAAATCTAACTTAATTTGACAATCTAGGTTCTGAATATTTCATAAAGTATTAAATCGATAAATAGTATAGAATTTTTCAATAATTATGCTAAGCGGTATACGTAAAAAGGTGTTTCTTTAGAGGAGAGATTTGGGAGTGGGGGCCTAGTTTACATTTTATAAATTTAATGTATTCATAGTGGGTTTGAGTAATGTTAAGTTATACTTAAAAATATATTTAATTAATACTTTGTGACTCTGCTTCGGTATCAATACTAGATACTCTACAGAATTATAGTGGAATGAAGTAAAATATGAATAAACTGATTGGGAAATTCAAATAAATTTCTAGCAATATTTTAGAAGTTGCAGTTTACCACTCTAGATTCAATCCATTAAAATAAAATATGGAAGAAAAGGGTAGAGTAATTTTGAATAATTTGATATAATGAACTGTATTAATTAATGCTTTATTAAGGGGTTTCTATTATGTTATTTAATCGTAAAGGAATAAATCAAAAGAATTGGAGAATGGTAAAAAAAGGGAAGCATTTTCTTTTTGGCTGTACTCTTTTTTTAGCAACTGGTGCAATAGGATTGCAGCAAACACAAGTTGTCAGAGCAGATGAAGTGGCATCTTCAGTTGTTACATCAATGAACTCGGCAGAAGATGGAGATGATAGGGATAAAGGTAAAAAACCTAAAGAGGAAGTAATTAAGCAGGAAGATAATGAGATTAATTTGGGAGTCACTTCTCCATTATCAAAAAAATCTGATGAGCTCGATAAAAAAGAGGATGTAGCTAAAACAGAGGTTAATAGACAATCTTTAATCGAATTAATAGAAAAAATTAAGAATATAGACTTAAGCAAAAAAACTATAGATTCAGTAGAGAAATTGAATCTTTCTTTGTCGCGCGCACAACAACTGATGGAAAGTCCGACAGTAAGTCAAGAAGAGGTAGATAAAGAAGAGAAAGCTCTTAAAGAATCTTTTGAAAAATTAGAGGATAAACCTGAAAAAGAAAAAGCCTCAGAGTCTAGAGAAAAAGCTGAGCCTCAAAAAGAAGAGAAATCAGATTTAAGCAAAGAAAAAATAACAAAAGTTACAGAAACTGTAAATGAAATTCACAGTTTAGCTAATCAAATAAATTATGAGTTCAGTGATGCTGAGAAAGAATTAGTTAAAACAGCTGAAAAACTTTCTGAGGATAGTAACAGGGAGGACGAGGTAGAGTCGCTCCTAAAAGAAGTCACACGCCTTCGAAATAAAGTAGCCAACCGAATGACAAGAGCTCATTCTGGTAAACGTGACCCACGAAATGGACAACCGATTAATGGGAATGGTGAGAGTAGATTTAGAGCGGTATACTTTTTACCTACGCAAAATCAGCATGGACGAGGAGAAGCTGGGTTAGTTACTGAAGCAAGAACAGACTTGACATATTATAATTCTGATGAAATATACTCATTTATGAGAGTGTTAGGTCAAAGAGGTCCAGGAGAACCTTTATATAGGTATACATATGGAGAAAATAGAGGTAAAGAAGATAAAACACCATATTATTTAAAAACTGTAGGTGTTATTAGTGGTTTAGATAAGCTTAAAGGTATAACACTGAGAGTTGCTTACATAAATCCTCGTACTGGAAAAGAAGACTTTCAGGATATCACAAGTGGTCTATGGAACGTTAATAATCCTGAAGTTAAAGCGGTAATAAGAGGGTGGCTTGGACGTTATGATAAAACGGGAGAAGCTGTAGAGCCTGGTGATTATAGAGTAACTATTGCGGCAGGAAGAAGGAACCCAGAAAATAGTATTACTTATACATTTCATGTAAAAGCTCAAAGTGAGCGTAATACGGTTAATGATTTGGCAACACCAACTTATGTAGATGATGTCCGTCACTTAACGGAAGCTGAAAAAATTGATTTAATTAAAAAGTTTGAGGCTGCACACCCTGGAGTAGTCAATAGACCAGTGCATGTAGACTATGATCATGCCGAAGTTTCAGCTGATGGTGAAACAATGACGATTCACTTTAAAGATGGATTTGCACCTAAGACAATACAAACAAATGCAACGAATGATGCAATAGCAAAACATCAAAGCATCACGGCATTATATGGAGATCCACAAGACTTCTACAAAAATCCTAGAAATCTTGTGAAGTCAAAAACAGGAAATGAACTTCCATCAACTGTTGATGTAACATGGAAAACGCCATTTAATCTACAACAACCGGGAACACGAAATGCAGTTGTTACGGTAACTTATCAAAACAAAACCGTTAGAGATGTATCGACACCTTATACAGTATTAGATTTTATAGGGAAACAAGATAAACGTATTAATCAACATCAAAGTGGTGAACTAGGAGATGCTAGAAGTTATATTACTCTTTCAGATGGAACTGCTCCTGCGACTGATTTAACGATTCGTTGGAAAGGTGGCTCTACTGTAGACACTTCAAGACCAACGGTTCATCATAAACAAATCGAAATTCTTCGTGGAAATACGACGATGAAAACAGTAGATATTCCTGTTGAGATTGTTGATAATATTAGACCGACAGTAGAAATTCCTTATGATAATCCAGGTAATCAAGAAATTTATGTATATTCACATGAAAATAATAATATTACTTTAAAAGCAAAAGATAATAATGGGAAAGTCTCAAAAGTCTACTTAGCATTTGCAGCAGATAATAGACAGGGATTAGGACAAGAAGATACTAGCTATTTAGGTGGAGGAAGCCCAGAAGGTTTATATTTAACGGCCACTAAAATTAAGTCAGAAACAACAGGTTCAAATGCTCAACCAGCGACAATTACTGTAAGTGGGAATATTAATAATCAACCATTTACCGGTGAAAAATCAATTACTCGTTATTTATATACAGAAGATCCGGCTGGAAATGCAAACTATGAACATGTAGGGCATGCGAATGATAATGGAGCACCAGGGCGTGTTCGTTTTGTATGGAAACCACAAACTTTCAAATATACAGCAACTGCAAATTCTCAAACACAAACAGTTAGCTATAAAGATGAACCAAGCGCAGAAGCAAATATCAATAAAACAGGATTACCATCAGGGACAACATATGCTTGGAAAACAAAACCAGATACATCAAGCCCTGGTAACAAATCTGGGGTAGTAGAAGTCACTTATCCAGATACTTCAAAAGATACTGTGAATGTAACTGTAAGTGTTCGTAAGTTAAGCGATGAATATGCTCCTACAGGAAATAAAATCGTTAGAAATCAAAATGTTCCGATTACAAATAATGACTTAAAAGCAGCAGTTGCTATTAGTAATAACGGTAATAGTAAGGTGAAATCCGTTACTGCTGGAACGATTAGTACAGCAAATGCAGGAACTCAAACGATTAAAGCGACTGTTACTTATTTAGATAATACGACAGATCCAGTTGACATACCTTTAGAAGTAAAAGACATAACAGCTCCAACGATCACAACACCAAGTGATAGACAAAATTGGGATTTAATTGCATTGGATAGAACATTACCTTCTATAAAAGTTGCAGCTACTGATAATACAGGAGGAACTGGTGTTAAATCAACAACGGTAACGGGCTTACCAGATTTCTTAGTATATGACAATGCGACTAAGACAATTAAATTTAAAAATGGAGTTCAAGAAGTAACAAAATTACCTGTTGGACAAGATAGTAAAACTTATACTGCAACTATTCAAGTAACAGATAATGCAGACAATCCTAGTCAAAGACAATTTACGATTACCGTCAAATCAATGACAACGAAATATACTGCAACTCCTAATGTGCAAAAACAAACGGTGAGTTATGATGTAAAACCAGATGCAGGAACAAGTGTTAATAAAAATGGATTACCAGCAGGAACAACCTATACATGGGCAACAACTCCAAGTACAACAACAGGACCTGGAGATAAAGCAGGTAGCGTAACTGTAACATATCCTGATGACTCAAAAGATACCGTGAATGTAACTGTAAATGTTCGTGCACAAAAAGATGAA